>JANPIB010000150.1:0-34641 GCA_031424775.1 Chitinophagales bacterium
CTGGTATGCCTCCAAGCCTTATTGACAGAGCAAATGAAATACTACTTCAGTTAGAAGAAAAGCATGTTGATGAGAAACCAAATGGCTCACCCAAAGCCAGTAGTGCTACTGAGCAACTGAAGAACATTGCTACAGGTAAAATGCAGCTGAACATCTTTGATATACATTCCCAAACATTTGATGAGATAAGACAGCTTTTGAATAGTATCGACATCAACCGGCTTACACCTGTTGAAGCTTTGCTGAAGTTGCAGGAAATTAAGCAAAAGGTGAAATAATCACCAGCCTTTGGCTTGTAATTAATATTCCTGAGCATCCTGCTCATTAATAGCTGCCATGAAAACGGAACCCTGAAGTGAGTGACACAAGAGACAATGCCACGGAGCATTTCAGCTGGCTAAATAATGTCTCCCTACTTATTAAGAGGTTCTAAAAAATGATGAAAGTTTTGGGTCAAACTAAAAACTTCGTAGATTGCATTACGAAAATAATCGTAATGGCGAAACAAATCAAACCAACCGAAAGCGAATTGGAAATATTACAAGTGCTTTGGGAAAAAGGTCAGGCAACTGTTAGAGAAGTACACGAAGAACTTGCTTCGTTTAAAGATTCAGGATATACCACTACCCTAAAACTCATGCAAATAATGTTTGAGAAAGGAATCGTAAAACGTGACGACAGCAGCAAAACACATATTTACACACCGAACGTAAGCCGTGAAAGCACTCAAAAGCAATTTGTAGGCAAGATGGTGGACTCTCTGTTTGGTGGAAGTTCAACACAGCTTGCTATGCAGGCTTTAGGTACTTCAAACCCTTCGAAAGATGAGCTGGACGAACTCCAGAAAATGCTTGACCAACTGAAAAACAAATAAGTATGCCGTCACTTTCCCAGTCTCCTATTTTGCAGGCTTTGGGTTATGCCATTGCCCACAGTTTGTGGCAAATGGCATTGGTGTGGATCGTTTATGTGTTGTTGAACAGCCTGTTCAAATTTAAAAGTGAGAACAAATACCGAATTGCAGTTGCTGCCCAGGTGGTTGGATTTGCATGGTTTCTCGGTACACTTCAGTTCTATTATCAGCAGTGCAGTAGTGCTTTAGCAGTTGCTGAGGCAATTTATCTTGAAAACGGAGATCAAAGTGCTGTAGTGTATGGCAGCAAGATGAGTTTGCTGAGCTTTTTTATTAAAGTTGAACAGGTTTTGCCTTACTTGTCAGTGGCTTACCTGCTTTTGTTGGCATTTCTAATTATCAAGTGGTTTAGAGCTTATCGTTACACACAGATCGTTCGTTTAAATGGCTTACATAAAATTGATGTTGACTGGAAACTTTTCGTGAACAAAGTAGCTGGTCAGCTCGGAATTAATCAAAAGGTGAGAATCTATTTGTCTGAGTTGGTACAGAGTCCAGTAACAATGGGTTTTCTGAAACCAGTGATCCTTATACCAATTGCGAGTTTCAATCATCTCACACCTCAACAATTAGAGGCAGTGATCTTGCATGAACTGGCTCATATTAAAAGACACGATTACCTGCTGAATATCGTTTTATCAATTATTGAACTTGGATTGTTCTTCAACCCTTTCACAAGGCTGATTACCAAATCGATTTCAAAGGAAAGAGAGAATAGTTGTGATGATTGGGTACTGCAATACCAATACTCTCCTGCTATGTATGCTGAAGCTTTACTGAGGATCGCTGTGATGCAGAAAACTCCTGCTATAGCGATGTATGCAGTAAAGACGAAAAGTGAACTGGCTTCAAGAGTTCAGCGAATGGTTAATCAAAAAGATGGAAGATTCAGTTATCGTCACCAATTGATTGCTTTGTTATTGATGACCGGAATTCTGGCTTCAATCGCATGGTTTGATCCAAACTCATTAAAAAACCAGGACATCAAACCTACGGCTGAAAACAAAGCAGTAGTACTTGAACCTTTGGCTGCTAAAGTGAACAATCCACTTTTCAACCCAATGTTCTTTCTGAACGAGCCATTGAAAAAAGAGGTTAAGGAAAGGATGGAAGCTACGCAAAAGCAAATGCGAAAGCTAACAAAAGAACAATTGGCTTTGAGAGAAGTTCATCTTCCAACTTTAATGGCTCCGATGGCTATAGAAAATCTGAAGGAGTTAGAAAGAAACCTTGCTGCAGTAAAGCAGGATCTCAGAAAAAACCTTCGCAGCGTTAGCGGAAATCGTTTGGCACTGGCTCAATCTTATTGGTATAACACTCCAACACAGGCTTTCGCTCAAGTTGATAGTCTTCATTTCTTTCATGGTAATAATTTCAAGGTTATGAATCCTGAGATCAACTGGAAAGGTGTCACTGAAGAAATGAAAGCTTCGCAAAAAGCAATTGAAGATGCATTAGTAAAAGGTAAAATCTCACAATTGGATGCTAAGAAAATGCAGTTGGAGATAACGAATACTTTTGCCAGGTTGAAGGACATGAAGTTCCCGGAAGTTTATGGTTTTGCTCCAGGTGGAAACCAGTTTTTCAAAAGTGAGGATGAGCAAGACCTTTATGAATCAGATCAGAGGATCAAAGAGAAAGCTCCAGAGAAAAACAGGAATGCAACTAAGGAGAAAACCAATGAACTTAGAAAGAGGGTGATCATTGATAGCCTTAGAACTAAAATGCCAAGAAGTACAAACTTAACTGTTGGACAAGCTTATGGTTATGTTGTTTCTGATGGAAAATCACCAGTTCTTTTGTATGATGAAGATGCAATAATATATGCTCAGGGATTACCAAAAGCTTCCTCGATAAGAACAGTTACAACTCCTCCTGCTCCTTCTAGGTTTAGAGGCACTGCAGCAGATGTAGTAACAGCTTACGTTTACACTGATGAAGATGCAGGTGAAGATTGCGAGAAAGCAAACAGAACAGATCGACATAGAAAAATTGTTGTTGTTTCTGCAACTGGTTCAACAAGGTACAAAACCATCAAACCAACCTGCACTTCCAAAAATGTTACTACTAACAAGAAAGGAGGAACTTGTGTCCAGGTTACAGTTAACCCACCAAGCAAAGAAGCAGTGATTGTTGAAGTAGAACTTCAGTAAACCAGTTTAATTAAAATTATTCCTCAAGGCATAGCTTAAGCTGTGCCTTTTTTTTTGGGGTTAAGAAAAATTTGATATTCTCTAAAGGGATTAGCCAAGTAAGTAAGCCATAGCCTGTAGGAACTCATCCCTGACTATCGTGGATTAACACAAAAAAAATGACTCACCAAAGTGAGCCATCTATATCTTACTAAACCCGATCATCTCTACCAAATGTTCCTAGGACACCAATCGCCATATTTGTTTCCTAACAAAAATCCTACAACGATCTCATGGCTTCCACGACTAACAGTATTCAGTCGTGATGTAGTATAATCATAAGAATAACCAACGTTGAAAGTGCTGCTTACATTCACTCCCAGCATACCTGCAAACCCATCCTGTAATCTGTAACTCAAACCAGCCCAAACCAAATCCTGGTATTGAACCTTAGCATTCACATCAATACCGATCGGCATTGGATTGATATAACGTATGGTAGCAGAAGGAAGCAAAGAAATATCATCATTCAAAAACATCCTGTAACCACCCTGTAAGAACAAGTGAGGAACCAGTTTACCTGATGAAGTAACTTTTAGTGTATCCTCAGCAAAAGAAAGTTTTGAAGGCATTATGTTTTGAGCTGAAAGTCCGAGGAAATATCTTGAAGAATACATCCATAAACCTGCAGTAACATCTGGTCTTAATTTGTTCAGGTAACCACTTCCTGCAACAGCCGGATCAATTGGATTATTGAACACAAGCTTGCTTGCATTCAATGTCATATTCTGAACTCCTGCACTTATACCTGCCGAAAGACTTGTTCTTTCAGAAATACCAACATGGTAAGCGTAAGTTGCAGCAACTGAAAACCTGTTTAATGGACCAGTTCTGTCGTTGAGCATGGTAAATCCTAAACCATGGTGCGGATCTGCTTTTGTATAATCCTGCCAGTAGGCTTTACCTCTTGGATTTTGGCCAGGAGCATGAAACGTTGTTGGATTTTCTCTTTCGTAAGAACTCTTTTTCCAGGGACCATGAATGGTAAGGTAAGTTGTAACCGGAGCTCCATCCAAGCCAACCCATTGGTGCCTGTGGCTGATCTTTACGTCGGTATAATTTTCAATTCCTGCAACAGCAGGATTGATGATATAGTTGTTTAAAATGTACTGCGTGTAGTGAGGTCTTTGTTGAGCGTTAGCAGTTAGCACAAGTCCCAATGCAGCAGTTACGAGTAGCTTTTTCATCGTCGGTTATAGAATTATGGCAATTTACAGGATTTTTTTAGATGCTTAATATCGATCTGATTGCAATGTCCCGAATTCTACGGAAACGTTACCAAAGGCTGTTTTATTGTAATTAAGAATCAACTTCTTCTGCCCTACCTTAAAATTGTAAGTGAACCAGTCATCAGTTTTCTTCCGTTTTTAGGATTGATGATATAATAGTACACCCCAACCGGTAAAGGTTTTCCGTTAAGTGTACCGTTCCAGGCTGTTTTATATCCTTCGGAGAAGAATTGTTTTCTGCCATAACGATCAAAAACTTCTATCGTACAGCCAGGATACGATTCCAGGTATTCAATCACCCAGGTATCATTGATTCCATCCCCATTTGGAGAAAATGCATTTGGCACTACCGGAGATCTCAGCACTTTCACGAAAAGGTCATCTGTTCTAACACATCCTCCATCTCCGGTTACAGTTAAGATGTACAATTGATCGTTTCCAGGTGTGAATTTCGGATTCTTGATCGCAGGATTATCTAAATAGCCTAAAGTATTCGGTGACCATAAGTAAGCTAATCCAGAGCCGGTTACAGTGGGATTTAAAATAATATATCCACCCTCCAAAACAAATACATCCGGTCCGGCATTTACAACGGGGTAAGCATGAACGGTTACGTTCTTTACCATTGTATCACTCACACAGCCTTTATCATTATATATGAAAAGAGATACTTTGTAAACCGAGTCTTTAGTGTAGGTCTTACCTGGATTCTGAGAAGTTACAATAGCTGACCCATCGCCGAAATTCCAATTCCATTGGTTCACAACTCCATCCAATCCATTGCTTTTGTCGCTAAAACTGAACGGATCTCCCAAACAAACTTCAGCCGAAGCAGGTGTAATACTAAAATCGGCTTTTGGTTGACGATAGACTGTTATAAGACTCTTTGTAAGAGAATCCACACAGCCATCCTGGGTTGTTACCTTTAGTTTTACCTGGTATGGACCTAAAGCTGAATATTTATGTGTTGGATTTGGTTGTGTTGATGGATTTAGATCATTCGGATCACCAAAATTCCATAGGTAAGAGAACACACCTGTTGTGCCGTTCAATGTTGTAAGATCGTTGAAAGTTCCTTTTCCATCAGGTAAACAGATGGATGGCAGACTGAAATTTACAACCGGTAAAGAATTGATGATCATCTGCTTTGGAGTGACTGTACTTACACACCCACTATCAGTTGTCACTTTCAAAGTTGCAGTATATGTGTTAGCTGAAGTATAAGTATAAGTAAACAGTGCAGAGGTGGTTTTGGTAGATGTATTTCCATCTCCGAAATTCCAGTCCCAAAACTTGATATTGCCGAAGTTTGGGGTAGAGTTATCAGTAAACGTCACTGAATTCTTCTCACAAAGCGGACTACTTACTGTAAAATTTGCGGTAGGTGAAGGCCAAACTGTAATCGTGTTGGTAGATGAATCCCTACAACCTGCAGGTGAAATATAGAGATACTGTAAAGTGTAAGTTCCCACTCCTGCCGTTGAAGGATTAAATAGTCCAGTTGAACTAATGCCTGAAGTATTTCCGCTAAAAGCATCCTGAGCCTTTGGCACTCCTCCTGTCTCAGAGGCTTGTGTGATCTGTCTTGGGGCAGCATCAAAACAAATTCCCGGAATGGTGATGAACTGAGTTTTCGGACTTGAGTTCACCGTAATAGAAATATCCTTAATACCTGTACAACTTGCACCTGAATAAGCTACTACCCTAACCTGGTACGTTTTGGTGAGTGGCTGTTGAAAATCAGGATACTTGTGAGTGTAAATTTTATCGAAGGATGGGGTTTGGTCAACGTCCTTGATCGTTGGATTATTGGCAAAATCCCAATACACCTCCATCTTAGTTATATCTCCAGGAGAAACGGTAGACTTATTTTGGATGGAGACATTTCTGTTGCTACACAATCCTCCTGCATTCTGAACAACGAAATCAGCAACAGGGAAAGAGCCGTTCACGATAAATGTTTTAGCCGTTGAATCAGTACAGCCATGAGTAGAAGTAACTTTTACCCAAGCTGTATATGTTCCTAAAGCTGTGTATTTGTGGGTTGGATTTTTTAGCGTTGAGCTATTAGGTCTTGTAACGTTGGCATTCGGATCGCCAAATCCCCAGAGATAAGTAAATGAACTATCGGTGCCGTCGCTAATATAACTACTGTCTACAAATTGAGCGTAGCTATCGTTCAAACAAACCTCTGGCAAGATATAATTTGCCTTCGGTTGAGCATAAACGGTGACAGTTTTCGGCAACGTATCACTTTTGCATCCTTTGCTGTTTTGTACTGCCAGCAACACATTATAATTCTTTGCGGTAGCGAAACTGTGAGTGAAAGTTCCGCCGGTAGTTGCCGTACCTCCGTCATCGAAATTCCAATACCAGTTAGTGATTGTTCCAACTTTTGGTTGAGATTGATCAGTGAACGTGATCGCCTTTGTTTCGCAAACCGGAGCCGAAACGATGAATTGGGCTATTGGTAATGGATTCACGATTGTGGTTTTAGTCATCGTATCACTATAGCAGCCTTTGTCGCTAATCGTGTACAGCTTAACCGTGAATGTATCAGCTGTCAAATACAAATGTCTTGGGTCTGGAGATGTATTTGTTTGTCCATCGCCAAAAGTCCAATTCCATTGAGCAATGGTTTGACCCACAGCGGTGCTGGCATTCACAAAAACAGTAGTATCTCTTAGACAAACCTCAGCTGGAACCGTAAAATTTGCCTTCGGCTGAGCATATATATTATTAAAGCTTTTCGTGACTTCTTTTTTACATCCGGCATTTGATGTTACCTCCAGTTTTACATTAAACGGACCTACAGCTGTGTACTGATGAAGCGGATCTTTTGCGGTGGATGTTCCACCATCACCAAATTGCCAGGCATAGCTAAACTGGTTCTGAGTACCGTTTGCTATGGTAGATTGATTGGTGAACTGTGCATTTCCAACTGGCAGACAGACAATAGCTGGTACAGTGAAAGCAACTTGTGGGGTATCCGATACTACGATTGGCAATTGATAGATGCTACTTTTACAGCCTGTGTTCCCTTCAACCTGCAATTTCACGGAATACGCTCCTGCCGATGTATATGATTGTGTTACAGATGCATTAGAGGTGTTTGTTACAGAATTTCCATTTCCAAAATCCCAATACCATTTACTAATGTTTCCAGCCGGAATGGTGGATGAATCTGTGAAAGTTATAGTTGATCCAACACATCTCGGTGAATCCACACCAAATTTTGCCATTGGTGGTGTGGTGATGGTAAACGGTTTAGTTGTGTCGCTGGAACAGCCAATATCTGTTACTATTGACAGCTTGACGTTATAAGTTCCTGAAGCTAAGTATGTTTTAGGAGCTGGAGTTTTTACCGAAGCAGTTGTTGCATCACCAAAATCCCATTGCCAACTAGTGACTGTTCTTCCTCCGGCATTGGAAGCATCATTAAACTGAGCAGCATCTGATAAACAACCGGAAGCTGTTACGCTCCAGTCAGCTATTGGCTTTGGATAGACCACAACATCATAAGCTATCTCCTGCTCTCCACTACAGCCATCTGGTGTTGGATTAGTGACATATACTTTGATCGGATAAGTGCCAGGTGCTGAAAACTTGTAATTGGTGCTGAGCTTATAAACGTAAAGCGTTTTCCCATCTCTTATAAAAGAGCTATCAGCCGGTATGATTGAACTGCCTGTTGGAGGATTAACCACCACCGAATCGTTAGGAGTCATCGCCGAAGGCTTATTAAAATCCCATTTGATCTTAACTGCCTGGTAGGGTAAAGTGATGGAAAACTTGAAAGATGATCCTACACAAGTTGCAGGAAAGTTGACCGATGCCTGTGGATTATTTAAGGTGATGTATTGATAAAGGTCAATGATGTTTGTTCCTGCATTGTAACCATAAGATTCCACAGCACCCAATCCATAGGCTAAAGCGATAAAACCGCTGTCTGCCGTGATTCGGTGAGATGGATTGACATTGGTTGATGCTGTTACATTCTCCTGTAAATAAGAATACCCTGAGGTTCCAATCGAAGTAAAACCACCAATAGGTAAACCGCCATCAATTCGTAAACTGGCAGTAGCATTTGTCTTCATTATTATTGTGAAGAAATGCTTGGTAATACTTGTATTAGGTGGAATTAGATTATTTCTTGCTGATACAACGGTAACATCGTTAAGGGTTTGTTCTACTGGATTAATTATAATCATTTCGGGATCTCCAGGATAAGGAGCTCCTGCTCCTGTACTTCCTGCGTTTCTGGTGTCGCAGGTTTGAGAGATCATATACTGAATCACCATCACAGGCTTATCTGTGGTGATTACATTAGCTGTTGAACTATTAAACTGATAATAAGTGTTGTTCTGAAGTGTAGCAATATTCAAAGGAGTGCCATTCAATGTAACAACTGTGGTAGGATCACTTACAATCACACGGAAAATATCATACTGGCGATCTGCAAAAGGAGCTGTAACATAATTCTTTCCCCAAGCAGATTTTGGCATTAATTGCAGAAAAAGATTGTCTCCACCTGAGGCATTCGTACAATCAAGAGCAGTCCATGGACTTCCACTAAAAACGGCAATGGGTTTACACGAAGATGTTGAGTTTGAAATGGTTCTGATTTTCGTACCGGTAATATCGTTGCTCCAGATTGTACGGTATTGGTAAACATCCCCTTTGTTCAAAGTAACCTGGAAAATGGAATTTGCTGTTCTAACACCACCTGCATCTGGAGCAGTAGGAGTAATCTCCACTATTGTATTGTCTTCTACCGCCACAATAGTAAACTGGCTACCTGAACTTGAGCCATTCGTAGTACCGGGTGGAGAAGTTGAGTTAGATGAACTTTTATAGGATGCTGCAATGTATTCTCTACCTAATGTGTTGGTTGGCAATACTAAAGTAGATCCTGACCTAGCTTGGTTAAGAATATGAGCATATACAACTACAGGAGCCTGGGAGGTAACATGAATACCTCTTCCGGCATTGGTTCCTTCACTTTGGGGATTGATTACCGTATAAGTTGCGGGAGAAATTGGTACCACTGTAGCCTGGTTAGCTGTTACGGTAAATGGAATCGTAGCACCCCCTGACATGGTAACCACTCCTGTGGTATTCACCGTTGCCGAAATGTATAAAGCCATTCTTGAGGTCTGACCGTCAATATGACCAGGATAGGCAAGCCAGAAGTCTTTGCCTTTGTTTGAAAAGTCCTGAGCCTGAGAATGTAGAAAAGTGCAAAAAATTGAAAGGAATACAAGTAGTCTGAATTTCATGACCGAGCTAGTGGTTTCAAGTGGGACAGACCGCAATTTAGGTAATTGGTTTAAGAAGATTTTAAAATATCGCTAAAACGCTGTTAAGAGCTGATTAAGGACCTCTTTGCTGCCTGACAACAAAAACTATGATTTGCTAAAAAAGGTTCGAAAAATAGCAAATTCCAGTTTTACGAATAATCATTTATTTATATGCAATTAAATAGATAACATTAAAATTTATCAAATTCATATATATAATTGAAAGTCAATAATGTATTTTATAAAATTAATGAATATTATCAGTTCCACAAAAACACTAATTTAGGTAAAAGATCTGGCTCAATTATTATACTAAAAAATATCATATAAAGATTATATAGAATTGATATACAATTTATTTTACTATTTTTATAAAGTTAATATTTTTGGCTTTGTTACGATTAAAGAATTGACATTCATAACTACATATTTTAGTAGCATTTTCCAATTATGCAAGTTCAGAATTTAACCTCGCCAGATTGTTGTAACCGATTACTCTCCTATTTTGCAGTAAATACATAACATGAGAATTCTGATCTACGCTTTGCTGGTTTTTTCGGTAGGTGGTTGCTCCAAACCTCAAGGTTTCGATTACCGTGACATCAGGAATTTTAAGGTGGAAAAACTAGGATTTGATAAGTCCACAATCAGCATGGACCTGGTTTATTACAATCCGAATAACTTCGGAGTTCAGCTTCGAAAAGTGGATTGTGACGTGTACATAGATGATAAATTCCTAGGAAAATACCAACTTGATACGCTGATGGGTATTCCCAAAAAAGCAGAATTCTCCCTACCCTCGAGGATGGAAGTTGATATGAAGAATGTATTTAAAAACACCTTTTCAGTGCTTTTTGGAAACGAAGTGCTGGTGAAAGTGAAGGGAACAACAAGGGTGGGAAAAGGTAATATCTTTCTTAATGTGCCGGTGAATTATGAAGGAAGGCACAAATTTGAGGTGTTCTAATAAGTTTTAAATAGAAAAGCCGCAGAATATCATTCTACGGCTTCGACTCATTTTTCCGTTGGATCAACTTCCAGCGAAAGGAGTTCCAAACACTCCTACTGCCAATTCGGCCCAAACAAGAAACAATGCAAACAATATTGCACCGATGATTAGTAATCGGGATCTGGTCGTTTTTACCCTTCTTAAGACCAATTCACAAGTAAGTCCGGTGCCGAGTAATAAAACAGCGGCAATTGCAAAATCTGCAGGGCTCCAGTTTACTTCGCTTGTAAATAGCATGGCTATTACTGGAAGAGACAATAAAAATCCTACTGTAAGGACGATACCAAGTAATCTTTTGTTTTGAGTTATCATGTTTCTAATGTTAAATATTGTAAAAGTGCTTTGAATTACAAAGCAAATATAAAATTCAACTTTGAAATTCAAAGAGAATCCAAATACTTTTTTAGAAAAAGAGTTATTACAGTGTCTAACTCACTTAATGCCAATAAAACAGATGCCTATCTAGAAAGGCATCTGTTAAATCACGAAATGATATTATTTCGTGGGATTGAGGATGTTATCAATCCTTGCAATCTCATCATCAATATGAAAACGAGACAGGTTGTTTGAATATTTAAAGGCAGCCAACTTTAATTGCTGCTGTAATTTGACCAGTTGAGCCCTTGCTATCGAACGTATATCCGACTGGCTAAGATTAAAAGGTGTTCCGGTTGTTCTTTGTGGTACTGCATTGCTAGTGACGGCAGGCTGATCAGCCATTATCTGAGCCATCCTATCTACATAAGCTTTCTGAAGGTTTCTACGATAGATATCGATTTGTGCACCTGTACTCAATTCCTTAAACAACCCACTTTGAAGCTGTGCAATCATATCATTTGCATTGTACTTAACCCCCTTCACTTCATTTTCCATAAGTCTTGCTAACCTTTCAGGTGATAATACCGCATTCAAATGCCTAACCTGTAAACTCCTCACCTCTTCCAGGTGGTTTGCATGGTGAATGTTGCTAACAATATTGGTCTGATAAAGCCAGGTTGGCGTACTAAAAGCATTATTCAACAGCCAATCAAGCGATGTAATCTGATCTTTCGCTGTAACCGCTGTAAATACAGCACCTTTTTGACCAGGCTTTTTACGGTCTTCTTTTATACCTCCAATATTTGTAACCACATGACCGATATACCTGCTGTACACTCCCAAGAGCTCATTATACAACTCCTCAAGATCTTCGTAGCTGTTTGTTTCAGCTGCGGTCCAATCGTAAAGTTTAGGAGCAATTACCTTCAGGTTTTGTAAGCCATAAGTGCTTGCCTTTACAGGATCATTCCCAATATCTTCTGTCTGGCTTTCAGAATCGAAAGATTCACCGGCTCCAAAACGAAAGATTGGATTACCACCTTTTTCTTCAATCCATTTGTTAAGTGATGGCACTTCATCCTGCGAGTTCTTTGCATCAGGTAAATAGCGATAACCCCAGTTTATGACATAATGATCATAAGGTCCTAGCTGACGGACGAAACGAACTCCTTTATCTCCTGGCTGTGCCACATAGTTGTATCGGGCATAATCCATAATTGTGGCTGCAATGCCATTCTTGTTGGTGAAAGCAGCACTTCGAAGTGAATCAACCGGATAAGCTGAACTGGCTTTCATATTGTGCGGCAAACCTAAAGCATGACCAATTTCGTGGGTGATCACATACTTCATCATCTCACCCAAGTCTTCCATTGGTGTATTAAGTGTTCTGGCTGATGGATTCGCAGCACCAGTTTCCAGCATATACCTGTTCCTATAAGAACGAAGGTGATTATGGTACCAGATAATATCACTTTCAATGATCTCACCACTTCGTGGATCAGAAACACTAGGACCAACTGCGTTTCGGGTAGTACTTGCCACATAACGCACTACTGAATAGCGAACATCTTCCGGGTTAAAATCAGGATCTTCCTGTGGTGTCGGAGGATCTTTCGCAAGAATGGCATTCTTAAATCCCGCTGTTTCAAACACTTTCTGCCAGGCTTCTACCCCTGCTTTAATGTATGGACGAAGTTTAGCAGGTGTTGCAGGATCGAGGTAATAAACAATAGGTTTTACAGGCTCTACCAACTCTCCTCTTTTGTACGCTGCAATATCTTTTGGCTCGAGACGCCAGCGACGGATATAGGAAATCTCATCAGCTTTATAAGCTTCACTTCCGTAATCAATTCTATCAACATTGAAATAACCAACCCTGTTGTCGTTGATCCGAGGTTGCATTGGAACTTTTGGCAATAGCACGATGGATTGGTTCATCAACAAGCTGATAGTACCTGTGCTTGAATTACCTGGAGGTTCAGCTGCATCATAAGACAAGTCTTGCCTTACCTCAACATTCATCGGGAAACTCTTGATACTGCTGATGAAACTTTTAGAATCATCTAAACGGGTAACTCTGTACGTGTTTCTTAACTGTGCTGTTAAGCCGCTGATGGCTCTCACATCTGTAATAAAAAGCCTGCTTACATCGATCACAACCGATTGTGCATCTTTATTCAGGGCTGCAATTTCAAATGAGTAGATGATCGGCATATAATTATTTACCTGCACAGAGATATTGATGGGAAGCGAATCAGCAGAAAAACTTGAGCTGCTTTTACTTCTCAGTAATAAACGGTTGTCAACTCTTTCCCATATCACCATTTGCTCGTTTACTGAAGATCCTGCATTTACAAAACCGCCACCAAAACCAGAAGGAATAGCTGCATAACGGGTGATCCATAAAAGATCTCGGCGAAGCAAGCTGTCAGGAACCTCGAAATAATACTTGTCGCCAACTTTATGAACAGTGAACAAACCTTTGTCGGTTACTGCATCTTTGGTTATTACATCTGTGTAGTTACGAATTCCGCCACGAGCAGGTACAGTACGTCTGGTTGTGTCTTGAGATAAGCCGTTGTAAGAGATTAAGGAGAGCAATACAACAGCAGCAAAAAAGGATTTTCTCATTGTTTCGGATTATTGATGGAAAGTATGAAAAAACAAGGAAGCATTCTTATTGGAAATGTAGGAGTGAAAAAGTTTCGGTTAGCAAAGATTCCGCTTTGGTCAAAGATGCCACTCGAATGGAACGATGAACGTAATGCGACGCAACAAAAGCTAAAACGGAGTACCGAACCTGTGTATCATACCAGTCTTCATTTCAGAAAGACAAATAATAAAAAATCCCACTCTCGTGGGATTCTAATTATCTCTGGGGTTCCATGTGACAAGGCTTGCCTTTTTTGGGACCTCCACCTTCATCGGCTCTTTTACAGGCTGGCGGTAAAGTTTTGTAAGACTCTTCTGTAGCTTTGATCTCTCCTGCATCAAATCCGCCATTAGCGATAGCGGTTTGGATGGCATTTGGATTTGCTCTATCTGGCCAATATTGAATTCTTACCTCTCCTTTCATCAGGTTGAATTTCCATTGGATCAATCCTTTTTCAAATTGGACTCCGTTTACTTTGTTCAGGTAATCGTCTAGTAATTTTTTACACTCCCAGCACTTCAGGTTAGGTGTTGCAATAGTCACCCACTGAGGCTTGGCAGTTTGTGCCGAAGCTGACATTGCAATTCCACAAACCAGTACAGCTAAAACGAGGATCTTTTTCATTTGTATTGAATTTAAATTATGATCACCTGCTCCAATTCGCAGGATCTTTTTGCCATTGTAACAAAACAGACTCCAGATCGGCAGAAACGCTGCCTTTTTCTGTAGCCAAGCTTATCATGTGCTGATAATAAGTAAGCGATTTCTGCTTTACACCAGCTTTGTCAAATGCCTCTGCAGCAACATCAAAACCGTAGTTGAAGATAGAAACCATGCCTTCAATCTCTAATCCTGCTGCTCTTAAAGCATCTACCACCTGAAGACTGCTTTTTCCGGTCGAAACGAGATCTTCTACAACGATCGTCTTCATACCCTTTTCAAAAGAACCTTCGATCTGGTTACCCAAACCATGTTCTTTTGGTTTTGGACGAACGTAGATGAAAGGCAGTTTTAGTTGATCAGCAGCCATAGCTCCCCAGGCAATTCCTGCTGTTGCGACTCCGGCTACCAGGTTTGCATTTGGAAATTGCTCAAATATCACATTGCAAAGTTCACTCTTGATGTAGTCACGAACGTATGGGAAAGAAAGGATCTTACGGTTGTCGCAGTAGATCGGACTTTTCCAGCCACTAGCCCAGGTGTAAGGTTGATCGGGGCTTAGTTTCACTGCTTCGATCTGCAATAATTTTTCAGCAATGGCTTTTTCGTTACCCATGCTACGAAGATACGGGCAAGCCAAAGGCGAAAGAAATTGGTAGTCTATTTGAGCCTATTTTTAGAAAAAATTGGCTGATGGAAAAGGTTATCATGGCTGCAGGTGGTGTTGTAGAAAACGAAAAAGGCGAATTGCTCTTGATCTTTCGTAAAAAGCATTGGGATCTTCCAAAAGGCAAATTGGATGACGGGGAAAGCATTGAAGAATGTGCAGTTCGGGAAGTTGAGGAAGAAACAGGGCTAAAAAACGTGTTGTTGGGTGAGTTGATTGATGTTACAGTTCATCAATATCAAGAAAATGGAGATCAGATCACAAAAAAAACAGCCTGGTATCGGATGAAAGGGTCCTTAATTGATAAGCTAATACCTCAAACCGAAGAACAGATTGAAGACCTTAAATGGGTGCAACCAGATCAACTTCAATCCTATATGGAGAATACCTACAGTAACATCATCCATGTTCTGAACAAATTTACTGGTAAGGCATAGGTATAGTTTTTGGATTTTAGGCAATATGCCGAAGACGATCATTGTGTCTAATAGATTGCCTGTTAAGCTATCACAGGAAGGAGACGAATTTACACTAAAGACCAGTGAAGGAGGTTTAGCCACAGGCTTAGGCTCAATCTACAAACAAGAGGGCAACATCTGGATCGGTTGGCCTGGAACAACTGTTGAAACAGCCGATCAACAGCAACAGGTAATAGAGAAACTGGAAGAACAGAACCTCTACCCTGTTTTTCTTACGCAAGAGCAGGTAAATAATTTTTATGAAGGTTTTTCGAACGAAACGCTTTGGCCAGTCTTTCATTACATGGCAACTTATGCAAAATTCGAACAGGTATTCTGGAAATCATACGTAGAAGTGAACCGAAAGTTTGCAGCTGCTGTGATGGAAAAAGTGGAAGATAAAGACACCGTTTGGGTGCATGATTACCAGCTGCTGTTGGTTCCATCATTTTTAAGAGAGTTGAAGCCAAACCTTAGTATCGGCTTCTTCAATCATATTCCTTTTCCTTCTTACGAGATATTTAGACTAATACCCTGGAGAAGACATTTGATCCATGGTATTCTTGGAGCTGACCTAATCGGTTTTCATACTTATGATGATGTTCGGCACTTTCTAAGTACTGTCACTCACCTTTCAGGCTATCGTAGCTCGGCAAATGTGATTAGAGTTGAAGAAAGAGCAGTCGTCATTGAATCATTTCCAATGGGAATTGATGATAAAAAATTCCATGATGCGATCAAAGATGTAAAAGTGCAGAACCATATCGCTACGTTGAAAAATCTATTCGGCGATACGAAGATGATACTTACGATTGACCGGTTAGATTACAGCAAAGGCATCATTCAACGATTACATGCTTTCGAATTGTTTCTGAGTGAGCAGCCTGATTTCAAAGAAAAAGTTTCACTGTATATGATCGTGGTTCCATCAAGAGACACTGTTCCTCAATACAGAGAACTGAGAGATGAGATAGATAAGATCGTTGGAAATATCAACGGAAAATACCGAACTATTAGCTGGGTGCCCATTCATTATTTCTACCAGTCAGCACCATTTGAAATGCTGGCAGCTTTATATCATTTTGCTCATATCTGTCTTGTAACACCAATGCGTGACGGAATGAATCTCGTTTGCAAAGAATATATCGCTTCAAGGGTTAACAATGATGGCATGCTTATTTTAAGTGAAATGGCCGGAGCTGCCAAAGAACTTGTGGATGCATGGATCGTAAACCCAAATAACATAGATGAGATAAGTGAAGCCATTGATGTGGCACTGAAAATGCCTATCGAGGAGCAGGAAAGGAGAATGAAACAGCTCAGGTATGTGGTGGAGAAATTTAATATCCATTCATGGGTACGCAATTTTACGAATCGCTTAAAAGAAGTGAAACAAATGCAGGAATCTATGCAGGCAAAACACCTTAACTCAGAAAAGGAGCAGCAGATCAGATCTATCTATACTGATGTAAAAAGAAGGGTTTTCTTTTTGGATTATGATGGAACGCTGGTTGATTTTCATAGCAATATCAACCTGGCAAAACCTGATGATGAATTGTACGATCTGTTGAAGAAACTTACGGCAGACCGTTCAAATAAAGTGGTTCTGATTAGCGGAAGAAACTATAAAACATTAGAAGAATGGCTTGGTGATCTGAAGATGGATATGATCGCAGAACATGGAGCCTGGACAAAGTTTCATGGCCATGAATGGAAGTCAATTCCAGGTTTAACGGATGATTGGAAAAAAGATGTGCTTCAGGTATTGAACACTTACACTGACAGAACTCCCGGTAGCTTCATTGAAGAAAAAGCATTTTCCCTCGTTTGGCATTACCGCAGAACGGATGAAGGTTTAGGTCAGTTAAGGGCCAACGAACTCTCTAACAATTTAAAATACCTGGTGAGTGACAGAGGCTTGCAGATATTACAAGGCAATAAAGTAATAGAGGTTAAAAATGCCGAGATCAACAAAGGAAAAGCTGTAGCAGCCTGGGTGCTGAAAAACCAACCAGACATGATCATTGCCATTGGAGATGACCATACCGATGAAGACATATTTAAAGCTGTTTCTGAAGATGCAGTCACGATAAAAGTGGGTAGTAACATTTCGGCAGCTAAATACTTCCTTAACAGCTATAAAGATGTAAGAAGATTGCTGGGATTGTTAGCAAAATCATCCACAGCCACACAAAGCATCTGAAGAAGTAAGATTCAGCCCTTATTTTTGCCGCATGCTAAAAGTTGGAATTCTTGGTGGTGGACAGCTTGGAAGAATGTTATTGCAGACTGCAGCTAATTATGTGGTAGATACTTATGTGCTGGAGAACGATGAAGAATGTCCGGCAGCACATCTTTGTAATCACTTTGTAAAAGGTGATATCAGGGATTTTAACACGGTTTATAATTTCGGTAAAGGCTTAGATGCAATTACCATTGAGATAGAATCAGTAAATGTTGATGCTCTGGAAAAGCTTGAGGCGGAAGGTGTGAAAGTATTTCCGAAAACTTCAGCTATTAAAACCATCAAGAACAAGATCACTCAGAAAGAATTTTACAAGCAACACGAAATACCTACCTCGGAATATATCGTCACCAACAATTTAGCAGAACTCAATAATGCGTTACACATGCTACCTGCCGTTCACAAGATCGGCGAAGGTGGTTATGATGGAAAAGGTGTGCAGATTATAATAAGCGAAAAGGACATTGATAAAGGATTCAATGCCCCAGCGATTTTGGAAAAGGCTGTGAACATCAGGATGGAGATCGCTGTAATTGTAGCCGTAAACGAAACAAGCGAAACTGTACTGTACCCTCCTACTGAAATGTTGTTTGATCCTGTGCTGAACTTGTTGGATTACCAGGTATGTCCTGCAGAAATTCCGCAAAAAGTACTTTGGAAGGCTGAAGCCATTGCTTCAACTGTTGCAAGAAATCTGCAAAGTCCCGGTTTATTTGCCGTTGAATTATTTATTGATAAAGATGATAATGTGCTGGTGAATGAAACTGCTCCCAGAGTTCACAACAGTGGTCATCATACTATTGAAGCACATTACTGTAGCCAGTACGATATGTTGTGGAGGATCATTCTTGGATATCCTTTAGGAAATACTGCAGCGATTCTACCTTCTGCTATCGTAAATCTTTTAGGAGCTGAAGGTCACACTGGAAACGTGGTTTATGATGGATTAGAAGAAGTGCTGAAAGTTGATAATGCTTTTGTTCATCTCTACGGAAAAAAACAAACAAAGCCCGGAAGAAAAATGGGACATGTGACAATAATGAGCAAAGACAGAGCGGATTTGATGCACAAAGCCAACAAGATAAAACATACGTTGAAAGTTATCTCTAAATCTTAATACATGCAACCGATTGTAAGTATCATAATGGGCAGCGATAGTGATCTGAATATCATGCAGGCTGCTGCTGACATTTTGAAAGAGTTTGGGATTTCATTTGAGCTGACAGTGGTTTCTGCACATCGTACTCCTCAAAGAATGTTTGATTATGCAACATCCGCCAAACAACGAGGTTTGAAAGTGATCATTGCCGGTGCTGGAGGTGCTGCACATTTGCCAGGCATGATTGCTTCTATTACACCGTTACCCGTTATTGGTGTTCCGATCAAATCATCTAACTCAATCGATGGTTGGGATTCTGTTTTATCTATTCTGCAAATGCCAAACGGTGTTCCTGTTGCAACGGTTGCATTAAACGGAGCCAAGAATGCAGGAATATTAGCGGCTGAAATCATAGGTGCTTTTAATGAAGCAGTCTCACAAAAAGTAGCCGAGTATAAAAAACGTTTACAAAACGAAGTGCTGGGAAAGGTTGACCAGCTAAAGCAACAAGGCTGGGAAAACAAGTTCGATTAAAGGGTAATGACTGTAAACTTCTGTTCTAAGGCAAGTGAGTTTTCATATAATTTTTGAATCACCTCTTTTCCATGTCTTGCGTACAAGCCTGAAATATTTTCAGCCCTTTCCTGTAAGCTATCATTAGGAAATAAATTTGCTTTGATCTTCTGAATACGTCTCTTTTCAGCTTCAAACTTTCGCTTTTCGGCTCTCAGGATTTTCTTCTCTAAAGCTTCAATCCGCTTTAAAGCTTTTGACTGAAGGGCATTTACATGTTCAGCTAAACTAGAGTCTATCTTTAATATAGTTTCATGGAGCTGCTGATAATAACTATTCAGCTCACCTTTTTCTTCACTTAAAGAAAGTTGATTGGATGATTCTCGTTTGGTCAACTCATTCAAAAGTATTTCAGGAGACTTGAATGCATCCTTCAAATCAAAACCGAGTTCGCTGATTAGTTCTGAATCTCTTTCAGTCATCAACAAAAAAGAGTTGCGTAATACCAAAACAGGATAAGAGACATTTGCTGTTTCAAAAACTTTTTTCAATTCAAGCCAATAAGAGATCTCTCCACCACCACCAATAAAAGCAATGTTGGGTAAGATCGTTTCCTGGAAAACACCACGAAGAATCACATTTGGACTAAATCTTTCAGGATGTTGATCAAGTTCAATCAGCATTTCTTCTTTCGACCAAACTCTATTCAAAGCAATAACGCTAAAGCCATCTTTTGTAGTTTCAATCCTTTCACGCTTATCATCCACCAGGTAAAAAAGATTCAATTCCCTACCACCAGCCTGAACTTTATAGTGCTGGCTCCAATCTGAAATTGTGGATTCAACTGCTTTATGAGAAAATTGCTCCTGCAACTCTCTTTGCAAAACAGGAATGAATAGCTTTTTCAAATCGGGTGTATCAGGAATCAATACAACCAGTCCAAGCTCACCAAATAATTTATTCGTCAATTTCAAAGTGCAGCTTTGCAACGTTTCACCTTCAGCATAACAGGACTGGAATATTGCAATGATTTCCTTTCCATAAGGCAAAACACTCAGCTGTCCATTCAATTCTGTTATCAGTGAAAGAAAAGCTTTATCAACTTTCATCCTACCAACAGCACCTGTTTGCTTTGTCTTCCACTCATATCGCTTTCCATCAACGATGAAATTACCAAGTTCATCAAGATCAGCATCCTCACTACCCATGTAATAAACAGGAACGAAATCATTTTCCGGAAACTCAGCTTTAAGCTTCTCAGCAAGTTTTATTGCATGAAGTATTTTGTAGATGAAGTATAATGGACCAGTAAAAATGTTTGGCTGATGAGCCGTAGTAACCGTAAAAGTTGTTTCGGCTTTTAAAAGCTCAAGATTCTTTTCCAGCTTTGCGGAGAAATTTATACCCTCATATTGCTTTCTCAGTTTTGCAACCAAAGTCTTTCTATCATAACGAAACTCCTTCCTATCTTCTATAGCTTGCTTAATGCCATTCAGATCAGGTCTGTATTTGTAGAAAGGAGAAAGCTGTGGATTGTCTTTCAGATAATCGACCACTATCCTTGGAAAATAACCTGTCTCGGCGTAGTCAATGTAGTTTACATCTGTTTCTGTATCGTTCGACTGCATATCGTTTGGTGAAGATAGGACGTTTGAAGTTTTGGCAAAATACTAGTAATAGGTTGCTAACTTGTTTTTACCAGTTCATTCATCTGTAACACCTTGTTACCTACTGCACAATCCAAACAACGTTGGTGATTGCAATAGTTGTTGGTTAGCTCAATCAAAGACTGTGAATCGAAAGCTGAATGGTTTGCGACTTCCGCAGCAGCCCAAATCTTAGTGATCGCATTTTGCTCTGCTGATAGTTGTTGTAGCCAATGAAGCGACTTCTCTTTATAACTCTCTTGCTTTGTAAACATTCCGTAAGCAAACAAAACCGGAGCAATCGTATTGATGATGATATTGTTAGCCATTTGACTACCAAGATGCTTTGGCTTGTAGTCTGTCAACTCATCAAAATTGTAGTGATAATGCCAGTAATCATTTGCGGTAACATTCAGCAGTTCCTTCACTTCTTTAACTGATTTTAACTCCTTCATCTTAGAAAATAGATGGCTTGATTGGTTCACCAACATAGCTAGTTGTGCCAGTCTTACGGTTGGAAAATTTGCCGGTCGCATTCTCAGGAAATATGGCAATACAGTATTGCTTTGCAGATCATACTTCTTCTTCAGGAAACGATATTCCCGTTGCAATAGTTTTGGATAATCATCAGTAAAGTCTCCATTCAACAAATTCGCCTGTCCTAACAACAGGGCTTCTAGTTGATTTACCTGGTTCTTATGTTTCGCAAGAATATTCACA
Organism: Chitinophagales bacterium; assembly: GCA_031424775.1. Lineage (GTDB taxonomy): Bacteria > Bacteroidota > Bacteroidia > Chitinophagales > Chitinophagaceae > JAEZDC01. The sequence continues at coordinate 21,623 of JANPIB010000150.1, forward strand.
GAAATGCTTCTCGCCATCGTTTCAAAAGAATCACTATTCACTTTTATCCCAAAGTTGGCAGCCAGCATCCACCAAAGCACTTCTTCCCAATGTTGCTTGCTTTGTTCAAGTAATTGAAGCACTTTCCCTGACTTACGTTCTAATCTTTCTGCAACCAATCTTTCTTTCCACGATAGCCATCCGATCTGTGATAAAGCTGGCAGAAATCCTTTGCAAGTCTGTTTCAATGAGCCTTGCATCAACTCCTGGTATCTTTCTAATAAAACTTTCGGAACTCGATCCTTTAAAGTGAGTGTTGAAGATTGTTCAATTGAAAGATCATTCTCCCAAACTACATGCAGAATTACATTTCGATAATTCGGATCTGAAGTATGCTGATGCCGATTCCAGTCAGATGCTTTTACATGAAGCTCTATGCTGCCTACCCAGGTTGTATTTCCAATCTTGATTGAGGCATTCAGAAAATCTGGACCTTGGTTTCGGTTGAATAAACCTGCATTGGTGATGACCAAAAGCTCACCTTCATCAGTTTGAAGTTGTTGTTTATTGTAGTACTGGAATTGCCAGATGAATTGCAGCAGTCGCTCGTTCATTAATCAAGGTTCTGCTGTAAATTAAGCAATATTGCTTAACTGTTGCAGAGCCTGTAATACACGGCTTACAGGCAAACCCATTACGTTATAAAAATCGCCTTTGATGGACTTGATGCCTACCACTCCAATCCATTCCTGTATGGCATAGGCTCCGGCTTTATCGAAAGGCTGATATTTATCTACATAAAACCTGATCTGGGCTTCTGTCAGTTCATGAAACTCAACTTCAGTAATATCAGCAAAGCATATTTCCTGCTCTCCATGTAAGATCACCACACCTGTTATTACCCTGTGGGTTTGGCCTGAAAGCTTCTGAAGCATCTTTACCGCTTCTTCAGCGTCAGCAGGTTTGTTGATCACTTCATTTCCCAAAACCACAATAGTGTCAGCAGCTAAAACAGGTTCGGAAGCAAACTCACCATGATAAGCGTCTTGCAAATGCTCTTTTGTTGCTATTGCTTTATTTCTAGCTATATGCACCGGTATTTCTTCAACCGACATTTCAGGAGGGAAGGTTTCATCAGTGAATTGACTGATTATCTGAAACGGAACCTCAGCCCATTCCAATAATTGTTTTCTCCTTGGTGATAGGGATGCCAAAATAATAGACTGCATCAACTATATAGTTTTATAAAGATAATCGACAGAATTCCGGTGAGCATAACCAGCTTCACCGTTGAGCTGAGCTTATGGAAGTCTGAAGTTGTTTGTGCTTTGAGTAGCTTCTTCAAAATCCATCCCAAAGGTAAAATGATGAGTAAAATAGAATATAAACAACTCCACCACCAGCCAAGTCTCAGTACATAAACCTGCATAATACCTACAGCTGCAATCAAAACTACCAGCCACACCGCTGTAAACGTTTTTGAAACATTCAAGCCCCAAACAATAGGCATGGTTCTGCAACCATAACGCCTGTCTCCTTCAATATCTTCCATGTCTTTTATCACTTCCCTGATCAGTGAAATGATAAAAGCAAATCCGCCGTACACAAATGAAAGTTTGATGATCTTTTCTGCACCAAAGTTTGGGTGAACTCTAGCTAAATGATTCAACTCACACCAGGTGATCACTAAAACACTCCATGCTGTTAAAAGCGAAATGAGAATGTTACCCGAAAGCAATTTTTTCTTAAGCGAAATGGAATAAACGAATAACAGCACAACGCAAGCAATATTCGCAAACCCTAAAAACCGAACACCTGTTTTCCAGTCAACATAAATTCCAAATAACACTCCTAGAGCACTCAGAACAAGATGCCAGATGATCGTCCAGCGACGTTTGATCACAGCTTCTACCACCAATTTATCAGGCTTGTTAATCCTGTCAATGTTCAGATCGAAATAATCGTTGATAATATAACCTGCAGCAGCGATCAGAACTGAAGAAAGTATCACCCACCATATATAAGGGGATTCAAGATTCGGCATTTTGCCTGCTTCAGAAAACTCCGGCTTTACGATGCAATAGAAAAAAAGCAGCTGGGTAAGAGCGATAAATACGAGGTTGGGCCAACGTACCAGCTTTGCAAAGCCTATGAGTACTTTCACCAAACGAAAATAAGGCAGCAGTTCTGTTTCTAAGAAAGAATTAACCCCAAAACTTTTACACTCAAAAATTCAATATGATATTTCCTCTTTAGGGGATAGGGTAAATAATTAACGAGAGGCAACAGTTGTATCGTTGCTCCAATCGCCTCTAAGCTTCATAACTTTTTCAATCACATCTCTAACACAGCCTTCACCACCTTTAATTGGTGAGATATAATGCGACACATCTTTGATCTCCTGCACAGCATCAGCCGGACAAGCAGCAACTCCCGAAGCTTGGAGCATTCCAAGATCAGGAATATCATCACCCATGCTCAGCACCTGTTCTGGCTTTAGAAAATTACGTTGCATGTATCCTCCAACTGTTGAGGCTTTATCTTTTACATCCATGAAAATGTCAGAGATCCCAAGTTTTGCAAGACGCTCTTTTACCTCAACTGAATTGCTGCCAGAGAAAAGGGCTACACGATAGCCTTTTTTCACAGCAAGCTGAAGTGCATAACCGTCTTTTATATTCATCCGGCGTAACCAAATGCCATTTGGCATCACCAAAAGGCTGCCATCGGTTAAAACGCCATCCATGTCAAAGATGAAAGTGGTAACTGATTTCAAAAGTGCTAAAACATTATCCATTTAAGTTATTTCTGGTTATCTCGCCATTCGTACACCCATGAACTTTGTATCATCTCCAAATGACCTTCATTGCTCTGTTCTTTCGTTCCTTCAAATCTGGGAATTTCTAATACCCAAGTCAACAGATCAGTAAAACGTACACGATAGATTTTTCCTTCATTAAAGTCGTCTCCAAAACGTTCATAAAGCTTCAAAGCAATATCCTCATAATCGTTCCAATTAATTGGCGGCTCAAAATGACTCATGTTTTCTTTTTATTTACTTGGCGGTATTAAAACTATTAAGCTTTGGTTGTGTCACTCATTTGTACGTTCTTATCACTATTCAGCTTTTCAGACCTGTTGTTGAGATGTCGCAGCTACGCAGCTTTTGTGGCTAACCTTTCAAAATGCTATTGATATTTCGCAGCTACGCTGCTTCCAACAATTAAACAATATAACCATTCACCATTCACGCCTCACGACCTTATTTTATCGGATACCGCTCATTCATCTTCAACAAATACTTCATAAAGATGCTGAGGTTCCATTTTTCTTTATCGTAATCTACTATCAAGTCATGGTTACCTTTCAAAAGCTCTCGTATGGATTCGAACCCGATAGCATCCCATTTTCCTTTCCTGTTAATAAAAGCTACAATACTCTGCACCTCGTCATGTTCATCTTCCCAAACCGGTGTTTTATTTATATATATCCATCTACTTTCAATGTGTACTTTGGTGGTGATCTTTACATAGGCATACTTACCAATGTAATCCATCTTGCGGTACAAAGAATCTTCAGACTGGATGTACAGGTTACTACCATCATAAATGGCAAAAGGCAGTTTTTCTTCTGCAATCTTATAAAGCGTATCGCTATACTTTATATCCAGCTTATTGATTCTTACAAACCTGGTTATCGCAGGAATCTCAGTTGATTTTGGGTCGTTATCAGTAAAGTCATCATAAGATTTATACCAGCCCTTTTGCAGGTTGGTAGTTTGTTGCGATAAACCAAATAAACTGCAACAAATCATCAGAGTTAGAAGAGTGGACTTTTTCATAGTGGCTTTTCAGGGATGCTGAAATTAGGATTATTCACCCAAAAACTGGCTCTGGTCAGGTAAAGTGATCTCAACAACACCTTCACCATCAAGCAAAACAGATTGACAACCAAGCCTTGAATTTAACCTTGGGTTAACGGCTCTGTCAATAAAATCTTCTTCCTTCTCGGTGATCTCTTCAATATGTTCCATTCCGCTATTGACATAAAGGTGGCAAGTTGTACATGCACAAACACCTCCACAGTTGTGGTGAAGTTCAATATCATTATCCAGGCATACCTCTAAAAGGGAATCTCCGGGTTCAATATTTTCCAGCGTTCTGGATTCAGCTCCTTTCTGTTCAAACTTTATCTTAATCGTGTACATACTTTTTTGTTCAGGCGGCAAAACTACCTAAAAACATTTCGTTGCGAAAACTGTAAAATCTGAAAGGAGAATATCACCAAAAAAAATCTATACTAACTCTTGTTAGTTTCATTTAAAGTATGCATCTTGTGGTTGCTCTAACGAAGCATTGGTCTATTGACCACTCAATTGTGATCGGTTGCTTGCTCATAACAAATCCCCGTCAGGTTTGCCCTACGGGGATTAACTTTTTTATACCTGCACAAATTTTTTATTTCAAAATAATTTTTGAATCATTGAAAGTATTTAGATATTTGTCTAAATACTTAAGTCTAGTGAATATTGTTTTCAAGGCTTTGAACGATCAGACACGAAGAGATATCCTGGAGCATTTGCAGCAAAAGGATATGACTGCCGGAGAAATTGCCGACCAGTTTCATATCTCCTTTCCCAGCATTTCGCATCATCTGGAACTCTTAAGACGTGCCGACCTGGTAAGGTCTCAAAAAAGCGGGCAATACGTGTTTTATTCTCTCAACACAACCGTAGTTGATGAGATAATAAAATGGATGATGCAGTTCACTAATAAAAATTCTTCAAAATGAAAAAGAGCTTACACCTGATCGTTGCAGGAGCTTTGATCACTCCTATCGTTTACCTCTTATTTGTGTATCCACAACTACCTGAAACTGTTTCAACCCATTTTGGAATAGATGGTAAAGCGAATGATTGGGGTTCAAAAAGATCGTTGTGGGGATTAGTAGCTATACTGACCTTCGTAACAGGCTTGGTTTATCTGTTGCTTTGTAATGTTCACAAGATCGATCCCAAAAAATTTGCATCTACCAATCAGGATAACCTACAAAAAATCGGAGTGGCTTTAGCCATTTTCCTTGCTGGAGTTGAAATATGGATCATCAGGAGTGCTAACCAACAAACTTTGGGAGACCAACCTAAATTCCTACTTGCCGCAGTCGGTCTGTTGCTTGCCATTATTGGCAACTACATGTCTAACATAAAACCGAACTATTTTGCCGGAATCAGGTTACCCTGGACATTAGAAAATGAAGACAACTGGCGAAAAACACATCATTATGCCAGTCGAATCTGGTTTGCAGGTGGGATATTGATCGCTGTATGTAGTTTGATCTTTCCAACAGTCGTGGCTTTATTCATCCTGTTTTCGGCTGTAGCTGTGATGACGGTAATTCCATGTGTTTATTCCTTCAAAATGTATAAAGCTCAAAAACAGCAGCCACATTAAGTTTTCACCCGTTTAATGATCTTTTCAGTTAATGCCTCGTACATACTATGCTGTTCGGGATAGGCTTCTAATAAACTCAAGTGTTTGTTAACAGTAGCCATATCACCTCTTACTGCAGGACCAGTAAATACTTCTGAAGGATGAAACTGCCTTAGCCTGGTTGCCGTTTCTTCGATCAACGGTTGTAGTAGGTTAAAGTTGATCCCTTCTTTTTTACAGAACTCAGCACTTTGCAGGTACATATAGTTGGCAAAATTGCAGCTGAACACTGCTGCAACATGCAATTTTACCCTTGTTTCATCATCAGCCCTTACCACAGTTTCTGACAAAGTGGAAGCAAACTGTTCTATTTGTTTAGTCACTTCTTCATTATTACCATCTATAAGCAAAGGAATTGGAGTTGAGAGATCCATTTGCTTTCTGAGCGTTTGCAAAGGATATAAAACTCCATAACTTTTACTAACCTCTTTGAGGATGTTCTTCGACAAAGAAGCAGTGGTGTGTAGTATCAAATGGTCATTAATATCCAGCTGAGCTACAATTTCGGCCACAGCTTTATCAGCAACAGCTATAAGGTAAATATCCGCATTTTTGGTGAGGCTGGAGATAACGCCTGTAGCTTTCGCATTTAGCTGTTCTGCCAGTTCTTCGGCTTTTAAAATATCTCTTCCATACACCTGTGAGATGGTATGTCCTTTACTCATCATCAGCCTGCCGAAGACTGTTGCCGCATTTCCTGTTCCTATGATAACAACCTGCATATCTTTGATTCTTTATGAAGTTGAAGTTAGCCCAAAGACTCGCTATAAGCTATTATAAAGCCAAATTCAGTTTACTCGCTATTTTCTCAAAACGCAAAGCTGCAGAATCAGTTTTTGAACTTTTTTGTACACCTTACAGCGGCAAGCCAAAGAGAAAATCACCTGACTTGTTTGCAAAAGCTGAAGTGCTGAATTTTAAGCTTGAAGGAGTTCAACTTCATGGCTGGAGATGGAAACCGGCACAACCCAATGGCAAAAAGATCCTTATCATTCATGGATTTGACAGTTGCAGTTACAAGTTTGACAGATATATCACTCCGTTAAATGATAAAGGTTTTGAAGTGATGGCTTTTGATGCTCCGGGTCATGGGTTGAGTGGTGGAAAAACCATTAATGTGTTGCAATACAGAAAGGCAATTCAATATGTGGATGAAACCTATGGCAAGTTTTATGGCATCATGGCCCATTCTTTAGGTGGATTAGCTGCAGTCCTGGCTTTTGAACAACTTCCAGAGCAACAAAGCCGAAAATTGGTGCTGATTGCTCCTACTACTGAAACGACAACTGCAATTGATAATTTCTTCAGGTTCATGCCGGTAAATCTAGAAACCCAAGCTGAATTCGGGAAGTTGCTCGAAGAGGTTGGTCAGCAGTCAGTGAGTTATTACTCGTCAAGTCGGGCAGTACATAACATAACAGCTCCGATTCTCTGGGTTCACGACGAAGAAGACCTGATTTGCCCTTATTGTGACACCATTCCGGTGCAAGACAAACAGTTAACCCATGTAGAATTCTTCATTACCAAAGGTTTAGGGCATAGTGGGATTTATAGAAATGATAAGGTGTTTGAGGGGATCGTGGATTTTTTTGTTTGGAACACGGATGACACGGATTAAATGGATTGTAACGAATATTTTAACTGTGGATGTACAATAAAGTTCAGAACGTACAAGTGAGTGATCCTTCGACAAGCTCAGGACAGGCTCCACAGATGCTGATTAGAAACCAAGAAGCTGGTGAACCAAAGAAATAAGAATTTTAGGTTATTATCTATTTTCATCTGTTTAACCAGTGTTATCCGTGTTGCAATTGGCTTACCTTGCAGCCCCTTTATAAAGTGTATGGCTACCGATCTATCAACATTTGACCCCAATTCAGTTGGCAATCCTGACAATAACATTTTTGGACTTCCATTTAGTGAGGATGAAGCAAAACTGGTTATCCTTCCTGTGCCCTGGGAGGTTACTGTGAGTTATGGTGCAGGAACAGCCAGAGCCCCCGAACAAGTTTTTAAAGCTAGTTTACAGGTAGATCTTTTTGATCCTGATATGCTGGATGGCTGGAAGCAAGGTTTTTATATGAGACCTTACGACAAAAAAGTGCTGCTGAAAAGCGATTACCTGAGAAAGGAAGCCGAACTGTACATCGACTACATTTCTCATGGAGAGGAAGTACAGGTGAATAAGTTCATGTGTAAGAGCATGAAAGATATTAATGAGGGCAGCAAATTCATGAATGATTGGGTGTATCAGCAAACCAAAGAATTACTTGAGAAAGGTAAACTTGTTGGCTTGTTGGGTGGAGATCACAGTACACCACTGGGATATTTCAAAGCACAAGCTGAAAAGCATGGCGATTTTGGGATCCTACAAATAGATGCTCACCATGATTTTAGAGTAGGCTATGAGGGATTTATTTATTCTCATGCTTCAATCATGTACAATGCATTGAATGAAATTCCTGAGTTAAAGAAGATCGTTCAGGTAGGTATCAGGGATTTTTCTGAAGGTGAGTTTGAGTTTGTGAAGCAGAACAGCGAAAGAGTAACTGCATTCTACGATCAGGCGATCAAAGAAAGAATGTATGAAGGCGAAAGCTGGAAAAATATAGTTGATGAGATCATTAGCCATTTACCTGAGAAAGTGCACATTAGCTTTGATATAGATGGATTGGATCCAAAGCTTTGTCCAGGTACTGGAACTCCGGTAGCCGGCGGTTTTGAAACTGAGCAGGTGATGTACTTATTTAAGAAACTGGTGGCTAGTGGTAAGCAATTGATCGGTTTTGATTTGGTTGAGATCGGCTTAGGTGATACTGACTGGAATGCGAACGTTGGTGCAAGACTGCTATTTAGAATGTGTAATTTACTTGTGAAAGCGAATGGCTAATGACAGCAAAGACTTACGACTATATTGTTACCATTAAGCAGACAAAGCGTTTTGACGCTTTTGATTGGATCAGTCAGCTTCTATTGTTCTCAGCCATTGTATCGTTCATTTACATTACCGTTTTTGTAGATGCCATGCCGCTAAAGATATCTGGAATCATATTTTCGATCCTGGTTGTTGCAGCCTGGATTTTTGGAAAATTAAAAACGGGTTACTACGCTTTAGCATTAGGGATTGCTGCTATCGGATGGTATGCATTATTGCATAATTATATGATCATGGCTCTGTATGCAATATGCAGCATTTTGGAAAGGCAGGTTAAGTTTAAACAGGAACTGGGCTTCGATGAAGAAGGTGTAACCTTCAACAGCTTTCCAAAGAAAAATTACCAATGGCACGAGGTTACCACTGTTATTTTGAAAGATGGCATCCTAACAGTTGATCTTCGAAACAATAAAGTTTTTCAGAAAGAGATCGAAACTGATGTTGCCCCGATGATAGAAACTGAGTTCAACGATTTCTGCCAACAATTCCTATATAAAAATCAAGCTAAACTCGCAGTCTGAGTTACGCTTTTAGACTTGTTACTTTTACGTTATGCTTTCACACTCACCATATCTTTTATATTCTGACGGGCAAGGAAACATTTTTGAAGATGATACACTTTATGCTGTAGGTCGTTCAGGTTGGGATGCTTTTCCGATTGAAGAAGATAACTGGATCAAACTTCCTGAAGGTGGTAATCTCTATGAATTACCTGGCAGAAGAGGAATTGGGATTGATGTAAAAACTGGTGAGATGCGTCTGTGTGAAAAAGGCTGGGCTGTAGCTGCTTTTATTCCACCGGCTCATACCGGACTATTTTTAGCTGCGTACGAAACACAGGCTGATGCTCCTACCCTTCCATTGTTTTGCTACACAGCTGCAGGCTGGCATGGTGGTGAGTTCTATGTTACTGCTGTAAGAATTGAGCAAGACATCAGGCAGGAATGTGCCGGATATGATAATGAAAAGATCGAAAGTGGTGTTGAACGATTGCTGGAGGCTTACTCCCATAATCGTTTGGTAAAACATCTGGCAGATAATTGCTGTATGACCTACACTTGTCCGGCAGCAAGAAATTTCTTTTTAGAAAGATGGGAATGCCCTGTTCCAACTTCACCTGCTTGTAATGCGAATTGTATTGGTTGTATTTCGTTTCAGCCTGAAGATGAAACGATCGTATCAACACAAGACAGATTAAACTTCAAACCTACAGCCGAAGAGATTGTAGAGTTCACTGTTCCTCATTTGATGAATGCACCGTATCCTTTAGTCAGTTTTGGTCAGGGATGTGAAGGTGAACCTTTGCTGATGTGGGATGTGATCGCAGAATCCATAAAAGAGATTCGAAAGCACACAAAAAGAGGAAGCAACAATATCAACACCAATGGCTCGAACCCAAGATCAGTAAAGGCATTATGTGAAGCCGGATTAGATAGTATCCGTGTCAGCACCAACTCAGCAAGAAAACATATTTATACGCCATACTATCGTCCAAATAACTACCAGTTTGAAGATATTATCGAAAGCCTGAAAGTTGTGAGAAGTTTTGGTGGCTGGACAAGCATCAACTATTTTGTTTTTCCGGGTATGACGGATAGTATTGAAGAATATGAAGCCTTAAGAAAGCTGATCAACGACACTGATCTGAATATGATACAATGGAGAAATTTCAACATTGATCCTGACTGGTATTTAGGACAGATTGGCGTTACCGATACAGGTGAATGCATGGGTGTAAAACAAATGCAGGAACTGATAAGAGAAGAATTTCCGAATTTGAAGTTTGGATATTTCAATCCACCAATCGAAAGGATCAAAGGGAACTACGAAACTGATTTTGCTCATTATTAATTAGAAATACATATATCAAATCCACTTTCTTATTACTTATTGTAACTTGCTTATTCCTTATTGAGAGTGGATACAAAACAAAAAAACTTTACCGGAATCGCTTTCGCAGTTCTCGCCTGCATCATCTGGAGCGGCAACTTTATTGTCGCAAGAGCTTTTATTAACGATGTTCCACCAATTGCATTGTCTTTCTTCCGTTGGTCAACTGGTACGATCATTCTCTTGCCATTTGTAGCAAAGCAGTTCTGGAAAGAACGTAAGATGGTTCAGCAACACAAAAGCTATTTCTTTTGGACCTCATTATTTGGAGTAGCCATCTTCAACACTTTCCTATACATTGCTGCTCATACAACTTCAGCTATTAATATGGCTTTGATCGGTACTTGCTCCTCTCCAATATTCGCAGTTTTTCTTGCTGCCATCTTTCTTAAAGAAAAAGTGACTGCTGCAAGAATAGTTGGTATGTTGATCATGCTTACAGGTATAATCTTCTTAATCGTAAAAGGCAGTTGGGATAGGCTTACTGCTTTTCACTTTACAACTGGTGATCTTTGGGTGTTAGGAGCTGCAATATTCTTTGCCGGTTACAATATCATGGTCAGGAAAAAACCACAGAGCATCAGTCCAATGGTATTTCTATTTACCACTTTTCTTATTGGTTCAATTTTGTTACTTCCATTTTATATATGGGAGAAACAACATACAGCACCTGTTGAATGGACAACCAATCTCATACTCACCATATTGTATCTTGGATTAGGCACTTCAGTAATTGCTTTCCTGCTTTGGAATCTTTCCATTGCAAAGCTTGGAGCTGCAAGAACAGCATTGTTCGGTAATCTGATTCCGTTATTCAGCAGTTTAGAAGCTGTTTGGTTGTTGAATGAAGAAGTAACAACCTTTCACCTTATTAGTGGAGTGTTGATTGTAATTGGACTTATCATTGCAAATCTGAAACGCTGAGTTATCAATGACAACAACGCTTATCCTACTTTGCCTGATTGCTTTTGCTGCCGGATTTGTAGATGCCATTGCAGGTGGAGGAGGATTGATACAAACACCACTGAGCATTGTGATGTTACCACAACTACCTGTTGCCACAGTGATCGGAACTTTAAAAATTCCTGCTTTTAGTGGAACAAGTATCGCAGCAGCTCAATACGCAAGAAAGGTAAAACTCAACTACCGGCAATTGCTTGTGATGGCTCTCGCTGCTTTTTGTGCTGCTTTTACCGGAAGTACTTTGCTTGCTAGTTTAAGTAACAGTTTTATGAAACCCTTCCTACTATTTGTGCTAATAGCAGTTGCCATTTACACATACAGCAACAAGAAGTTCGGAATCCATACACATAAAGCACATACAAATAGGCAACAGTGGATGTATGCTGTAGGGATTAGCCTCGTGATCGGATTTTATGATGGATTTATTGGACCCGGTGCTGGCAGTTTCCTGGTGATTGCTTTTATTAGTTTGCTTGGATATGATTTTCTAAAGGCTTCAGCTAACGCCAAATTTGTGAACCTTGCAACCAACTTCGGTTCCATTTGCTTTTTCCTTTTAAAAGGTACTATCATCTTCAAAATTGCCATACCAATGGCAGTTTGCAACATGATCGGTGGTGCTTTAGGTGCAAGACTGGCAATTTTGAAAGGCAATAAATTCATCAGGTTATTTTTCCTGATCATCGTTTGCCTTACAATTATAAGGTTTGCTTATGATGTTTTTAAGGAGTAAGTCAATCTTACACTAATCTTCTGGCAAAGCATACCACCGTCTGTACATTTTATGGATCAAAGTAAGCAGTGCAATAAGTAAAATGATTGGTCCAACAATTTCTGCGGCAAATAGCCAGGCATAACGATTGTCTTCAATAACCTTGTTGTAAGGTTTTGATTGGTCGTATACAGCATACGCAAAGGCAACAACAATCAACGGCATGAAAGTTAGCATAGCCACAAAAAGATTTATGCATATTCCTACTACTACATTTCTGGTTTTACTCTGCCATGCTAAAAGAGCTACTGCTGTAAAGACAACGAAATAAAAGATCAGTGTAATAAAGAACCCCGAGATTTTGCTACTACCCAAAGCAAGGAACAACGCTGTGAGGATGCTAATAACGCAAACTGTTAGAATGGTGAGAAAAAACGTCTTTACGGTTGAATGCCGGAAAATAAACACCAATAAACTTATGGATAGTGTGATGTAAAAGAATAGCCTAATAATAATCTCAAGTCCGGTTCCTCGCCAAAATAGCTTCCTGCCTGAAATGTTTCGCATTCCACTTTCAACCTCGTTTATGCCATACTTTTTCTGCAACTGGTATTCAAAGTCTCTTCGTTCATTATTATAGTAATAATCATATTCGGGATTTGAATATTTCCGTATCAATTCCTTCATTTCAGCATTTAGCTTAGCCTTGTCTGGCAGTTTGTAGTTTTGTACAACCTCCCTGTATACTTCAACTGATCCATACTGCTTTATGGTTGCAAATTGTTCAAACCTGTAATTATTCAAGAAAATGTAGTTCGGACAATTAAAAATGATAAAGGTGCTGTCATCTATTTCATAAGTGCTATCTCCATCTCGCAAGCTTTTATGCAGTGTTGCCGTATCCATAAACCGAATACTCTTAGGATTGTCCGAAGCAGAAACTGTAACCTCTGTAACCACATCAGCTACATTATCATCTGAAGAGGGTGACGGTTGATATGAAACACCTGGTATTGTGTCAACAATTCTAAAAGTATCTCTTCCCCATTTA
>JANPIB010000151.1:0-4238 GCA_031424775.1 Chitinophagales bacterium
GGTCAATTCAACAGAAATAACCACGCTGAAGGATTAGCACAAGTGATCAATGAAATTGGTGAAGTGTTGGTGCATTATTTTCCGTACAACAAAGACACGGATAAAAATGAATTATCTGATGATATAGTGTTTGGACGTTAACCATGAAGAAGATCCTCCTCATATTTTTATTTACGCTTTCTCTTGCTTTTGTATTTGCACAGGAGGTAAGAATTGTTCCCAAGCCTCAGGCGACTTACATTGTTTATGATGGGGCAAATATTCTTGATCCTCAACAAGAGCAATTGCTTAATGAGCAGTTGGTTAATCTGGACAAAAGCAGTTCAAACCAAATTGCTGTAGCTACCATTAAAACATTAAATGGTGGTAATCTTGAGGAAGTTGCTAATGCCACTTTCAGGGACTGGAGAATCGGTAATGCCAAAACAAACAATGGTATCCTGATTCTTGTAGTGAAGGACGATAAGAAGGTTCGGATTGAAGTAGGAAGTGGCTTGGAAGGAGCAATTCCTGATGGTGTAGCAGGTAGTATTATCAGAAATGATATGAAGCCTTATTTCGCAGAAGGAGACTACTACCATGGAATTGTTAAGGCAGTTGAAAGTTTAGGTAAGGCAGCCGTTGGTGAATATCACACCCCTAGGGAAACTAAAACAAGCCCTGTAGGAGGTAGATCCATTTTCAAATTTATTATCATCGCTATCATAATTTTAGTATTTATTGGCAGAGGTGGAGGAGGTAAGGGAAGAGGTGGAAGAATGATGAGCCGTGGAGGAAGTGACTGGCTTGGTCCTATGATTCTTGGATCTATGTTAGGAGGTCGTAGCGGTGGTGGAGGATTTGGTGGTGGAGGATTTGGAGGTGGCGGTGGAGGCTTCGGCGGTTTTGGTGGTGGAAGCTCAGGTGGTGGTGGAGCAAGTGGAAGTTGGTAAAAGCAAATGTGCTGATGCGATAATTTGCTGATGTGCTAATGGTAAGGAAAAGTTGACTAAGATTCTGAACGTACAAGAGTGTGATGCTTCGGCAAGCTCAGCACAGGCTACACTAAAGCTAAATAGTAGCACTTCAGCTAAGAGCATATAAAAGAAAAGGAAAAAACGTTCTCCTTTTTTATTGAAATTTGCCGAGTTGTTATCTTAACCTGTCCATACTTTTTACGAGCTTATCATCATTTCGAATTCCTTTTGCCCCTAAAAATAAGAAAACAGGAACAGCGAAGTAAAAAAGTGATTCAATTCTTACTCCACCACCTTCGAACTGGCTTGTTGCCAGGAAAAGCAGCACAAGTGCAATGATCGATGAGATCATTGAGATCAGCGACACTACAAACTGGTGCTTTCTTTTGTAATAGCTGAAGATAGCGTGAATGGCTCCAACTACAGCAATGGTCATGAAGATGATGATAGGAATGTTGAACGTTGCTGTCATCTGAACATTAGGTGTGGATTGTGCAGGTTCACCCATCATTCTTGAGCCGCTGTAAAACGGAAAGTAGAAAGATAGTCCACCACAAATTGCTGCAAGTAAAAGCCAGAGCGATTGTATTCTTTGAATCATAACAAGATTTGAGATTTATTATTTGAGATTTGAAATTGAACAGCCAATCTCAAATCTCAAACTTCAAATTAGAAATTTCTAGTCCATTTCAGGATACAGCACAAACTGCTGCATAAATCCGTTTACTTCTTTTTTCACATCAGCGATCAATGCTTCGTTATCAGCATTCATTAGCACACGATCAATTACATCAACCACAAACTGCATGTTGTTCTCTTTCAGGCCTCTTGTAGTAACGGCTGCTACACCAAATCTTATACCTGAGGTAACAAAAGCACTTTTATCATCGAAGGGAACCATGTTTTTGTTAGCTGTAATATCAGCCAGACCTAACACATTCTCGGCTTTCTTGCCACTGATGTTCTTGTTCCTTAGATCAATTAGCATTAGGTGGTTATCAGTTCCACCACTAATGATGTGGTAGTCTTTTTCTACAAAAGCCTTTGCCAGTGCCTGAGCATTTGTTTGAACCTGCTTGGCATAAGCAGTGAACTCGTCAGTAAGTATCTCGCCAAATGCTACAGCTTTTGCAGCAATAACATGCTCTAATGGTCCACCCTGAGTTCCAGGAAAAACAGCCATATCAATTAAATGACTCATCATCCTTACGTTTCCTTTCGGATCTTTTAAGCCAAAAGGGTTTTCAAAATCTTTTTGCATCATGATGATACCACCACGAGGTCCACGAAGTGTTTTGTGTGTTGTTGATGTAACAAAATGGCAATGCTCAAAAGGTGAGTTCAGCAATCCTTTAGCGATCAAGCCTGCCGGATGTGCAATATCTGCCATTACAAAAGCTCCAACCTCGTCGGCAGCTTTTCGAATTCTTGCATAATCAATATCACGACTATAAGCAGAAGCACCACAGATGATGAGTTTTGGTTTTACTTCTCTTGCTTTCTGCTCAAGCATGTCGTAGTCTATCAAACCTGTTTCTTTTATAACACCATAAAAATGAGGTGTATATAATTTGCCGCTGAAGTTTACCGCTGAGCCGTGAGTTAAATGTCCACCCATGCTTAAGTCAAGACCAAGAATATCATCACCAGGTTTCAAAATAGCCAGCATCAAAGCTGCATTAGCCTGAGCCCCACTGTGAGGTTGCACATTAGCATAATCAACACTGAATATCTCTTTCAAACGGTCAATGGCTAGCTGCTCAGTTTTGTCAACTATCTCACAACCACCATAATATCTTCTACCAGGGTAGCCTTCAGCATATTTGTTCGTCATCACGTTACCCATAGCCTGCATTACCTGCAAGCTGGTAAAATTTTCAGAAGCGATCAACTCAATACCTCTACGCTGACGGTGAAGTTCTTCCCTGATGATATCAAAAACCAGTGTATCTCTTTGCATGAATGTTAGTTGTGCCGCAAAAATACTTGGAAACCGCTAAAAAGGTGTGGAGGATTTTTGTTAGCCAGCTGTTGTTCTCGTGGCATCGTCTGTTGTGTCACTCACTTGGACGTTCGGAAGTTTGTCTTGATCAATTTGAACCACACAGTCACAGAGTTCAGGGAGTAACACAGAGAACTCTGTGCATCTCTGTGTCTTTGTGTCTCTGTGGTTCACTTTCTTCAATTCGAACTTTATACTTCCAACAACACTCGGTTAACGAACGTTTGGCAATAACACTTATAGATAATTCGTTACTTTCACACTTGTTTTAAGCAATTGATCTGAGGCTGAATGAATTGAGGTGATAAGCAATCTCCTGCCGCAGCAGGAAAAACAAAAGACAAAGGATGATAGCAATTATACCTGTGGCTGGTGCTGGTACTAAGCTCAGACCACATACTTATACACAACCTAAGGCATTAATACCCATAGCCGGAAAAACGATCTTAAGTTTTATCGTTGATCAGTTAAGGGAAGCCGGAATCAACGAATTCATTTTTATCGTGGGTTATCTTGGCGAAAAAATCCAGGATTACGTAAAAACTACCTATCCTGAGCTTACCACCCATTTTGTTTATCAAAACGAAAGACAGGGAACAGGTCATGCTGTTGAGTTAACCAAAAGCATTGTTGGAGATCAGGAAGTATTTGTTGCTCTTGGCGATACGATCTGTGAGTACGACGTGAAAGAAGTGGTTGACAGTCCTTACAGCATGTTAGGCGTTAAAAAGGTTGACGATCCTCGAAACTTTGGTGTTGCAGAAATTAGTGAAGAAGGTGGCATTGACCACGTTGTGGAGAAACCTTCCATCCCTAAAAGCAATATGGCTTTGGTGGGGTTGTACAAGATCAAGGAAACACATTTTCTGTACGAATGCCTCCACCACATTTTTGAACAGGATATTCGAAGCCATGGTGAATACAACCTGACCGATGCTCTTGAATGTATGATCAGCCGTGGAGCAGAGTTCAAGCCGTTCAAAGTAAAGAACTGGTTCGATTGCGGTAAAAGAGAAACGCTTCTTACTACAAATGCCTTGTTGCTAAAGAAGAATGGTGGCAATACAAAAGAGGATCATGAGTTTAAAGACACCATCATTATTCCTCCGGTGAGTATTGCTCCTGGTTGTAACATCAGTAACTCTATTATTGGTCCTCATGTAACGATTGGAGCCAATACTGTTGTACAACATTCAATAATCAGGGATAGTATTATCGGGTCTTACACGAACTTATATGAAGTAGTGTTGGATAATTCTCTAATTGGTAGCGATGCTTCT
>JANPIB010000152.1:0-6785 GCA_031424775.1 Chitinophagales bacterium
TCAAGATTTGCTGAGAAAATTGAGAAGAATTTCAAACGCTCAAATAATGGCACTCTTGTATCTGCTGCTTCCTGAAGCACACGAAAATTAAATCCAAGCCAACTAAGATCCCGATTATATAACATATCCTGTCCATTTATAAAGGCATTACAGCCGAGTTGCCTGAAGATGTTACCTCTCCGCTATTAAGATTATTAACATAAACCGCAATTGCAAAAGCGAGCACTGAAAGAACAATACCAATCATAAATATGTTATAAGCCAGCCTGATTAATTTGTACTTTCTTGCCAGAACAACACCCAATGCATAAATGTCTTTGATGAGTGAGCCATACAGATAATCTGAATCTGCCATCATCATATGCATAGCCGTTTCGTACTGATCCAACGATGCTTTATAGAAATTACCAAAGAAGAGAAGGTTCGTTTTTTTATTGATAATATCTTCATCACTAAATTTTCCTTCACTGATCTTTGGACGTGTTGCCAAAATGGCGATCACAATTGTACTTACTGAAACAATAAGGAAAAGTATTGTTGGTATAGTTAAGTAAGTATCTACTTCTAATCTTCTAACTAAAACGGATAAAATAACTGAGATGATGATTGCATTAACTGAGATAAGAATGTTTGCCTTACCATCTGCCATTTCACTTAACTGAAGATGATTATCTGATGTGAGCCTAAGCATTGTTTGAATACCCTTTGTCATAAGAGCATTCTTAGGATTGATCGAAGGTCTTGCTACCGGCAACTGCTCTTCCGCTTCTTCCATAGCCAATTGTTCTTTTGTCTTTTCAATATTCTTCCGCTTCCTCTCCTCTAATAAATCTTTGCAATAAGATGTATGAAAATGATGTCCCTCTAAAAAATTGATCACATTTCTTAACCACACCACTTTGGTGAATATCTCCCCACGATTTGCAATACGCTCTTTTCTGATTCGCTTGTTACTGTCTCGGAAATCTTTGGTTCCTAAATGATACATATCTGCATCGCAGATGATCTCTTCTAACAAGTTTTTTGGAGATTGGGGGTATCTTGTAGCCAAAATGCAGGATTCTATTGCATCTAGGCTAGTATGATCATGAACCAAATCTTTCAGGTAAGAACGCATGATAGCTGAACTCTCCGTCTCATGATCTGATGCACCGGTATATAAATAGCCTACATCATGAAACCATGCTGCAGCATACAGTATCACCATTTCTTTTTCGGTCACGTTATAGTGAGCAGCAATCTCTTTGGTTCTGGCAACAACTTGCCTGGTATGCTCAAGGTTATGATATTCCAGTCCTTTTACAGTTGTTTTCTCAAACAAGCCTGTTACATGATTTTCTATTTTCTTATATATATCTGCCAATTCCATCTTTTAGAAGGTTAAATTAATTCTAGTACCAACTGACAAATTGAAAAGCATTTCTTCTTTAGAAAAAGCCACAGTTCCAGAAACGATTACCAGGTTAAACGGTGCATAATACAATCCTGCACCATAGGAAGTATGCCATGTTTTCGAATCTTCGTTTGGCATCCAAACTCTTCCTATATCACCGAATCCAATTACACCGATATCTCCTGGAAAAAGGAAAGATTTTGATCCGAATACTTTTTGTCTCAATTCAAGACTTCCATATACAAGCGATCTGCCTGAAAAACGATTCTTTCTAAAGCCACGTAAAAAATTATTCTGACCAAGACTTAAAGCCTGAAAGTATTCGAATTGTTTATTGAAGATGTGACCTCCTCCAAGTTTTAAAACTGCTACAAGTTTTGCAGGGATAGCCCAACTTCCGTACACCGTCATATCAGAAACGATCTTTGTAATAGGATCTGCACTGCTGTGAAGTGCTGCGAAACTTGACAATTCTGAATTCCAGTACAATCCTCTCGTCGGCAATAACCCATTGTCAATATAATTGATCTCCATTCCTGCTTTACCGCCATAGTAAGTTTTGGTTGCATATACACTTGCAGAATCTAATCCAACAAGTGCTGGCTTAAAGAGTATTCTATTTTTATTATCTTCCTGGTGATTCCAATAATAAAAAAGAGATGGTCCAATTCTGAAATTGAAAACATTATTTGGTCTTTTTCGCAACAACAGGTCTACTGTAGCATAGCTATAACGAACTCTGTAATAATCGAGATCAAATTTAAATTCTGTACTATTTCCTAAGCCGAAGAAATTATTCAAAGTAGGCTCAATCAATTGTGCATTAATCAATAGATCATTTTTGCCTAATATCTCATTAAACTCTCCAGAATATCGAACCTGGTAAGCATGAAATGTTGTTGCGTATAAGGTTGTTAGTCTTTGAGAAGATGCATACGGTGCCTTTCTGAAAGAATAAGTTTTTCGCTGGAAACCAATACCCACCATTAATTTGTCATCAATGTTGTAGCCAATATTGACTGTAGGAAACCTGTTTATGTTATACTGAAACCCTGTTAGTTTAAACTGATTTCTGGATGGATCATTATCAATGAAAACCTTGGACCTGTTTTTTGCCACAATATAATTGCTGTCTTGCGCCACATCATAGATATAGTTCTTCACATTTCCGCTAACGTTGAAAGTATCTACTCCTCTACCACCAATAATTCTCAATCGAACTCTTGAATTCACGTTTGGATCAACATCAAAAATATCTTCATTATTAAAACCGTACAGGTGTACTTCATCTGTTTCTGATGCCATGAATGTTCTATCATACATCAGCGAAGCAGAATCTGTTTCCTTATTTCGCTTAAATACCTGAACACGAAAACCTTTATCCGCAGGAGTAACTTTGAAGAGCTCTTTTTTATTACTTCCAAGAACGTTGACCTGGTTGGAAAGAAATTGGTAATACTCCTCTCCTCTTTTCATCAGGATATCTCGCCTGCCTTTGAGATTTTTTAAAATGGTTGGTCCTGATATTGGCTGAACCTCTTTTGGTAATTTTGAAACAGCTTCTTCCAGCACCTGGTCAGTTAAAGATGTTTGTACTTCTGTGATGGCATCTTGCCAATCCTTCCAGTTTAATCGGTTTAAAAATAACCTATCAAAATCCCGTGCAGGCCAATTAAACCAGCTTATTTTAGGGATATCTTCTCTAAAGCCTTTTAGAAACTGTAAAAGAGATTTTGAAAGCCACTGATTTAAAACTCCATTAGAATTATATAATGCCTGATCTCTATCTCTAGGGATCGGATAATAAAGCTTGCCCTTACCTGTATCAGCTACGCCAAATTTCCACTGATCCAAATGCCTGTCAAAATCACCGATCAACATATCAAGCAATCTTGCTCGCAACACTGCCTTTTGATCTACCCTATTATCATTATCCTCAACTAAATGATTAAACACATTAGCACTGCTCTTTGTGTCTGTCTCATCAACAGAAGCATCTTTTCGTTCAATCGTCACTAATTGATTAGCAAAAATTGGTTTGTAAATCCCGAAAGCAGGATCATCTGGAATAAAATACAATTGCGGGTGTGGTGCTGAGATTCTCAGCTTATCTGCCAGAGTTGGAACCAACAAAGGTGCATAAGGATGAGAACCCGATATAAAATCCTGAACAACTGCTTCTGCAACGGAATTTCTTAGGCTTTGCGGAATGATAAGTGATGCATCTTTATTTACGGTTCTTATTACCCAATCTATTCCCTTCTTATCAGTAATTGTAAGTGATTTTGTTTGTTTACCTCCACCAATACTTTTGATCTTATAGCCACCTTTTGCAAGATCAAACACCCTCACTTTAACTGCTGTAGCCCATTCTTTTCTATAATTCTTTCCAAGAAAAAATCTTTTGAGCCAACCAGCCTGATCGAATTGGGGATTTGGAATTGCGACAACCGAATCTTTGAACTCCGCTACAACTACAGTAGCTTTAGTTACTGTATCTGCTCCAGCTTCAGGTAGTTTGGAAAAATTAAATAACCTGCTAGAGTATCTCTTCAGCGGTGCTACTGAATCGATTTCAACAGCATAAATACTGGCATCAACATCTTTCTTTTTGGTTATCTCCAGTGTAGCAAATCCTAGGGATTTATCTACATACTCTGCATTCTTTCCTTTATTTACTCTTGTTGACTTGCAACCCGAGCCGCTTACAATATAGTACTGGCTGCTGTCTTTGATCAACTGTAAAGAATGTTCATGACCAGCCACATTGATAACATTGGGATGTGTTCTAAGCACTTTTGTAACAGCATTCACCATGTTCTGATACTTGGGATGCGGCAAATCCTGTACTGTTCCAAAAATACCTCTGGTGATAGGATAAATACTTCCTATTATCGGTAAAGGAAAATAGTATTTCGGGTTAAGGTCGGTTAACGGAAAAATGTGCTGCTTGATGTTGAAATTACCACCGTGAATTCCATAGCTTTTAAAAGGATGATGGCAGGCAAAGATCACCAGCTTCTTTGAGTTCTTCTGAAGAATATCTTCTAACTGTACTAATAATTCATCTTCTGTTTTTGTAGGACAATCAGATTCAACTCCCGGCTTATCGCTTTCATGCAACCACCATTGAGAGTCCATAACCACAAGCGTAACATCTTCACTTATTGGTACTTCAATCGGACCGGGACAACCGCCACCAGGAAAAAAACGAACATTGTTATCACCCAAATAGTTGATGTATTGTTCTTCTCTTAAAATCGCATCAAAACCATGTGGACCTCCATTATTCCAATCGTGGTTTCCTGGAATGAAGATTATTTTAGCACCTGTATTTCTAGCTACGTTTATCTGTGTATCCAACACTGCTTTTGCTTGTGCATAGCCTAAGGTTTGATCGTCAGGTAAACCCTCTTTGTAAAGATTGTCGCCGAGGTAAACAATAACAGTCTTTTTATCAAGCTTAATATAATTTTTTACAGCTTCAATTACCGGGTGTTTACCAAATGATTGTACCTCCTTCGCTGTTTTACCATTAGTAACAAAAGCTCCGGCATCACCAATTAAAACAACTCTAGCCTGCAAACTGTCTTGCTGCCCAAAACCTAAATATGAAATGAATAATAGAGAAAACGTCAGCAATCTAATTTTCATGAACCGTTTTTTTGTATTTGAAGTAAAGCAGGTTTGGTAAGCCATCACTTGCAGACTCATTAGA
The DNA here is from genome assembly GCA_031424775.1 of Chitinophagales bacterium. Taxonomy (GTDB): domain Bacteria; phylum Bacteroidota; class Bacteroidia; order Chitinophagales; family Chitinophagaceae; genus JAEZDC01. The sequence goes on from JANPIB010000152.1 coordinate 5,112, forward strand.
AATAAACATATCGCCCGAAGGTGTAAAAGCAATCCCTTCAGGCTGTTTGTATTTCCTCGGATCAAGAGGATAAATGCTCTTCATCTTTCCTTTAGTATCAGCTATAATCAAAGCTTTATTTACTGATGAAACAATATACAAATCACCTGTAATCGGATGAATCGCTGCTGCTGAAGGTTTGAACTTCTCTTTCTTTCCTTCCTTTTTTGCCTGCCTGATGGTTGTAGCATCAATTGTGTACGGACCTGAATCAAATGATCTTTGAGCAGGGTCGAACGACCAGCTACCTACTTTTGACTTATTATCTGCTTCACAATTTTTACAGATTAAAACTAATTTCCTTAAAGAAGTATCGTAATACAAAACTTCGAACTCGTTCTTACCCTGTGCAGGAATATTGTACTCCTGAGATACAACAGAGTCAGGCGTTATAAATTTTGCCGCCATCACATCACCTTTACTTTTTATTATATAAAAGGTGCTATCAAGCAAAACAATGTCTTCATAATCGCTATTCTCTGCAAAACGCCATTGTTGAACCAGTGGCTTATCTGCCGTTAAAATTATCTTGAATAAGATACCAGCCTCATCTATAACGGCGAAAAGGCTGGAATCCTTTGGGTAAAACGCAAGTCCGGATATTTCATTCAGTTTATCCCCAAGCTTGATTTCTTGTGGATGATTTAAATCGTACTCAGCAGGTGTTGGATGAGCTTTCTTATCTGATGTGCCGGAACAAGCTGTTACAGCACAATACAACATAAACAGCGGAAGTAGCCTCCGGATATTTAAGATTAACGGCATAGGTATTATAGTAATTGAAACTTCAAACCCTTATAAATCAAATCTCTTGCCGCCTTACTGCTTCAATACAGCTGCCGATTTACAGAAGTTAGATAAATCAACTGGGGAATACATTCTACATTTGTAACTAATTATAGGAGCTTGCCAGTTTAAACAAATTCAGGCAACTTGCAGCCATCAAACTATTGAATGCTTATGAAGAATATTACAGTTATTGGTGCCGGAACCATGGGAAATGGAATTGCTCACGTTTTTGCCCAAAATGGATTTTCCGTTGCCCTTGCAGATGTAAATGCTGCACAACTGTAAAAAGCTGTCCAAACCTTTACTAAAAACTTCGATAGACAGGTAGCTAAAGGCTCAGTTTCAGAAGATCAGAAAAGCCAGGCTTTGGCAAACATCAAAACATACACAGACGTTGCCGAAGCAGTAAAAAATGCAGAACTTGTTATTGAGGCTGCTACCGAGAACGTGGATCTGAAGCTTAAGATATTCAAGCAATTAGATGAAATTGCACCCCAGGGAACCATTTTGGCAACCAATACGTCGTCCATATCAATCACAAAAATCGCTGCTGTAACCAACCGACCTGAACTGGTGATCGGAATGCATTTTATGAATCCCGTACCCGTGATGAAGTTAGTAGAGATCATAAATGGATATTCTACAAGTGCTGAGGTGAGTGAAAAGATTGTTGAATTGAGTCGGCAGCTTGGTAAAGTACCTTGCCTGGTAAACGATTATCCTGGTTTTATCGCTAACAGGATTTTGATGCCGATGATCAATGAAGCAATTTACAGTTTGTACGAAAGCATTGCAGGAGTAGAGGAGATTGACACGATAATGAAACTTGGAATGGCACATCCGATG
>JANPIB010000153.1:0-8490 GCA_031424775.1 Chitinophagales bacterium
TAAGAATAAAGCCAGCAACCTAAAGAGCAAATTGGTTAAGCAACAAGCTAAGGCTACCGCTTAATTATCAAGATATTGCATGAAGAGCTCTGCTGAAAAGCAGGGCTTTTTTTGTTTGAATACCAAAACACGAATGAAGAACGAATTTGCACTAATAGTGAAACGTGAATGGTGAATTGCGAGTAGAAAACCTGAAGAAGTTCCTTTATCGTACTTCTTACTTCTTACTTACTACTTCTACTTAATAAACTCTACCACGAACCTGTTCAGGTCTTCTCCTTGTGCTTCGTAATGTACTGTGCCGATGTGTAAGTGAATGATACGATTTACAATAGATAGCCCTAAGCCGAAACCTTTCAATCCTACTGCATTCCTGCCACGGAAGAAAGGAATGAACAGACGGCTTCGCTCCTCTTCCGGAATTTGCCTGCCGGTATTTTCAACCGTTACTACGATGCTGTCTGATGTGGCTTTTAGAAAAATGTCTACTCTCTTGTTATTTGAGTAACGATACCCGTTTTTTATAAGATTGATAAAAGCGGACTTTAAGAGTGTATCGTTGCCTTTTACTATTAAATAGTCCTCATTTTCAGGTATTTCTACAAAATTTAGAGTGATATAAATGTCGCTGAAAAGCTTTTTAGAGGCCTCTACGGTATCAAACAATAACTCATCTATTCGAACGCTTGGCCAAGAACTGTGAGCTGCGATCTTTTCGAACTGAGAAAGGGAAAGCAACGAATTGGTAAGATCGATAAGACCCTGCTGATCTTCTTTCAGACTCTCCAAAACCTTTTTATATTGTTCAGGTTCAAGTGTTTGCCTTAAAGCTAACTCAGTTTGTGAGAGCATACTTGCCAAAGGTGTTCTCAGCTCATGCGAAGCATGGTGAACAAAGCTTTTCTGAATATTGAAGGCTTTCTCCAGCCTGTTGAGCATTTCGTTGAAATTCCTTGCGATCTGGCTCAACTCGTCATTGCCTCTACTTACACGAACCCTTTGTGTAAGGTTACTTTCACTGATGCTTCCGATTTCCTCACTAAGTTTCGAAAGCGGCCTAGTGATTTGCCTGGCATATAAAAATGATACGAAAGCGGTTACTGATACTGCAACAAGCGTAACAATTATTAGAATGTTACGAAGGTTCTCTGCTTTTCGTACACCCACCCTGTCATAAGCAATCGAAACCGCATAAACATTTTCCCGAGGATAATAAATGGCTACACCCTCTTTATTCTTAATATTAAGCCTTTCGATCTTTTTCTTTGAAGGCAATAAATCTTCCTTTGTCAAAAAGAACTTCGAAGTATCCGGAAATTGATATTTAACCTGGAATGATGAGTCCACAATAAAATCTTGCTCTTCGTACAACTGCCTTCCGGATTGGACAGAGAGTGTATAAGAGAAAGAATCAGAGATTTTGGAATTGTGGTGAAGTTGGAAAGCCTGTTGAGCTTGCTGCACAAGCCTACGGTAAAAATCAGCTTTTCTATAGTCGTAATAAAGCAGGTAAATAGCGGCCATCGAAAAAGAAAGGATGATGGCAACCAATATTGTAAATAGAAAAGCAAACCGTAATTTCAGGTTCATGATATCGGCGTTTCTTTTACATAATATCCAAAGCCGGGCTTGGTATGTATAAGCTTAGTGCCGAATGGTTTGTCAATTTTATTTCTAAGAAAACTAATGTACACTTCAATGGTGTTGGTGCCTGTATCAAAACTAAGATCCCACACTTTTTCTAATATCTCATGCTTGGAGATCACCTTTCCTTTATTTCGGGATAGCAAGACCAACAGGGCAAATTCTTTTGCTGTTAGATTGATGATCTTGCCTTCACGATTAACGGTTTTGTTCTCCATGTCAATCTCCATCTCACCCACTACAATCTTCTCGGCAACATCATTGCCCGATTCAGAACGCTTGATAAAGACTTTGATCCTGGCAATGAGTTCATCAAAATGGAAGGGTTTTACGATGTAGTCGTCTGCTCCAAAATTGAAAGCATCCATCTTATCCTGTAGCTCACCAAGAGCAGTTAGCATGATGATGGGAACGTTCTTATTGATATCCCTAAACTCTTTACAAAGAGCTAATCCATTTTTATAAGGCAGGTTTACATCAAGCACAACCAAAGCATACGGGTGTTGTTTAAAAAGCTTTTCCGCTACCAGCCCATCGTATGCTACATCAGCCTGGTAACCTTGCCTGCTAAGTTCTTCCTGAATCACCTGACCAAGCTTTGGCTCATCTTCAGCTAAAAGTATTCGTAAATTGTTTTCCATTACTTTGGTAACAGTTTAAGCACAAATTAATGAAAATAGTAATTCAAGTTTTAAGCTTTTTTTTATTCTCTTTTAATATCGCTGCTCAATCGGATGAAACTGCATTTGAACGGTCGAAGGGTACTGAAACAGCTACTTATTTGCAGACGATTAGCTTCTATCAGCAACTGTCAAAAAAATATCCGCAGGTTCAAATCAAAACATTCGGAACTACAGATGCCGGTTATCCTTTGCATCTTATCTTATTGAGTTCCAACAAAAAATTCGATCCAAAACAATGGCATAAGGAGAACAAGGTAGTAGTGATGCTGAATAATGGAATTCATCCGGGAGAGCCTGATGGAATTGACGCTTCGATGATGTTAGTTCGTAACTTCTTAAACCGAAAAATCAAACCGGCAGCAAATGTTGTGTTCGGAATTATCCCGATCTACAACATCGGTGGCAGCCTGAACAGAAACAACTCGACAAGAGTGAATCAAAATGGTCCGGAAAGCTATGGGTTCAGAGGGAATGCTCAAAACCTTGATTTGAACCGGGATTTCATCAAGAACGATTCAAAAGAATCAAGAGCATTTGCTGAGATTTTCCATTTTCTTGATCCTGATATTCTTATTGATAATCATGTAAGCGATGGTGCCGATTATCAGCACACCATGACCCTGCTTACAACTCAGCATAACAAATTAGGTGGTGAGATCGCAGCATTTATGCATGATGTTTTTGAACCTGCTTTGTACAATGGCATGGAACAGAAAAAATGGCCGATGACCCCTTATGTGGATTTCAATGGTGCAAACCCAGACAGTGGCTGGGCAGCATTTTACGATCCTCCAAGGTATAGCAGTGGTTATGCTGCACTGTTTCAAACAATGGCATTTGTTCCTGAAACACACATGCTAAAACCATACAAAGACAGGGTGATGAGTACTTACGATTTGATGATAACGATGATGGAGCAAGCTGATGTTCATGCTAAGCAGATCATTGAGAAAAGACGAGCATCAATCAAAGCCATACAACAACAGAAAGAGTTTACTATAAGCTGGAAACTTGACTCTACCAGGTCTGATATGATCCGTTTTCTTGGATACGAAGCTGCCTATAAACCTAGCGAAGTAACAGGTATGCAACGTTTGTATTACGACCCAAGTAAGCCTTACGAAAAGCAAGTAAAGCTGTACAACTATTTTGTTGGAGACAGAAAGATTACAAAGCCAAAAGCCTACATTATTCCGCAAGGCTGGTGGGCGGTGATAGACTTATTGAAATTGAATGGTGTGCAAATGCAAAAGTTCACCAAAGATTCATTGATTAAAGTCTCAGCTTACCGGATTGAAGATTACAAAACATCCCCAAGAGCTTATGAAAAACATTATCGCCATTATGATATAAGACTCAGCAGCAAACAACAAGCAATACAATTTCTAAAAGGTGATTACATTATCTATACTGGTCAGCGGTCAGACAGATTTCTAGCTGAAGTTTTAGAGCCTACGGCTGATGACAGCTATTTTGCCTGGAACTTTTTCGACGCTGTGCTGCAACAGAAAGAAGGTTACAGTGATTACCGCTGGGAAGATGTTGCTGCTGATTACCTGAAACAACATCCTGAGCTGAAACAAAAGCTGGAAGAAAAGAAGAAAGGTGATCCAAAGTTTGCTGCTTCAGCATCTGCACAGTTGGATTTTGTGTACAAGAATTCAACCTGGTATGAGGCTGCACATTTAAGATATCCGATTTATAGGTTGAACTGAAGAGTATTATAATTTCTAACTAATTTTCATCAAACTAAGGCAATTCGAAAAAATGGAAGTTCATCATCATCCACATCATGGAGCTAAAAAGAATTGGAAATCATATTTATGGGAATTTCTCATGTTGTTCTTTGCAGTGTTTTGCGGTTTCCTTGCAGAATGGCGGCTTGAACAAACTATAGAAAATCACAGGGAAGATGAATATATCAATTCACTGGTAGTAGATATTCATGCAGACATTGAACAGACTGACAAATTAATTACAGATATTAATAACAGAATAAGAAAACTAGACAGCTTACTGTTAGCCATATCTTCAAGTGAAATAGTGACTAACTCTAATAAAGCCTATCAATTATGGTTGATGACTATTGGTTTTCCTGATTTTGTTCAAAACGATAGGACTATTCAACAATTAAAGAGTAGTGGTTCTTTAAGGATCATCCGAAAAAAAAATGTTTCGGACAAAATAATGGAGTACGACCAGGCAGTACGCTTAATGGCGGTTACTCAAAATAATATGAATGCAACAGCTTCCAACATCACTTTATTCAACCAAATCTTTGATTTTATTCAACTAAATCAGCAAACAGTGCAACCCGTACCACTCACAGAAAGCGGAAAAATCTTATTAAATGAGGCTTATGCAAATAGATTTTTTTGGAAGTCAAATCTTGTAGGGCTCCGCAAACGGTTGATTTTTTTGAATCAAAAAGGTAAGGATGTAGAACAATTTGTCAAGGATCAATATAAGCTGTAACAATTGAAACAACCAACTCTTATCAACCTATGCCTAAATCATCCAAAAACAAACTCTCTTCTTCCCAACAAAAAGTACTTCTTTCAAGGCTTCAATCCCGTTTTGAAAAAAACATAAAACGCCACAAAGGAATTGAATGGGAGAAAGTCCAGGCAAAACTGGAAGCTGATTCTGCAAAGCTATGGTCACTCAACGAAATGGAAGGAACAGGTGGCGAACCAGATGTTATTGGCTACGATAAAAAAACTGACGAATATATTTTTGTTGATTGTGCTGCAGAAAGTCCGGCAGGCAGAAGAAGTCTTTGCTACGATCATGAAGGTTGGGAATCTAGGAAAGAACACCGACCTGAAGGCACAGCAATTGACATGGCAGCGGAAATGGGAATTGAACTACTTACTGAAGAAGAATACCGTGAATTACAAAAGCTTGGTAAGTTCGATACGAAAACATCCAGCTGGTTAAAAACACCAGCAGAGATCAGGAAACTTGGTGGTTCTATCTTCGGTGATTTTCGTTATGGAACTGTATTCGTTTATCACAACGGAGCACAATCTTATTATGGAGGAAGAGGCTTTCGAGGTTTGCTTAGAGTCTGATCATACAGCAATCTTTTCTTGCTGTTCTTTGGCGATTACTATTGGTGCAGATTTGCCCGGAATCTTCGAAGAAATGAACACACATAACAGCACCACAGCAATACTGATGTATCCAACCCAAGGGTAGTGAACCAGTTTCTGATCCGGACCAACAGCAATCACCCATCCTGCAATCAGCGAAGCCATACCAGTGAATAATTGCTGAATACAACTATTGAAGCTCATAAAACTGCCACGCTGTTCAGGTGCTACCACATTGCTGATAATGGCTTGTGCCGGAATGCCACGTCCTGTACTCAGCATAAACCAAATACCGGTAACCATTAACACAAAATAATATTTGATCGGCGGCATGTTAGTGATAAGGAATATTGGTACAAGAGAAAGCAATGCAAAAATGGTGAAGACCTTGTGCTTGCCATATTTATCAGCCATCTTACCAATAAGTGGTGAACTTACAAAGCTTGCAATACCTCCTACCATGTAAATCAGGTTTCGCTGGTGTGCAGTAAAACCTACATTGAACTCCATGTATGGATTCAGAAAAGGAATGATCACAAAATGTCCCAACATCAAAGAACCAGACAAAGCCAGGGCAGTAAGTTGTAACCTGCTGGTCACTACATTCTTCAACACTTGAACAGGATTTACTTTTTCTCCACCATGTAAGTGTTGATTCATGGGTTTCATGAATTTCATTACCGCCGGAATAATGATGAAGCCAAGCAAACCAATAAAAATAAATGGTGCATGCCAGCTAATGCTTTCAGCCAGGTATAAAGAAAATGGAACACCAAAGATTGAGGCAAGGGCAAAAGCAGAGAAAATGGTTCCCATAGCTTGTCCACGACGTTCATAAGGAAAAATATCTGCAACAATACTAAGTACCTGGGCACCGATCAATCCACCAAAAAGTCCGGCAACAATTCTTGCAACCAGCAATAAAGTATACGTTGGAGCGATACCGCAGCAAATGGTTCCAATAATAAATCCGGTATAACCAAAAAGCAATACCTTTTTCCTATCGAACTTATCTACAAAAAAAGCAGCGGAGAAACCCGAAACAGCAGCACTGATACTATAAGATGCAACCACCACACTAAACTGCTGGGCTTTGATATCAAAATAAGGCATCAGGAAATTTCCCAACGGCATCATAATCATGAAGTCCAGTATATGAGTGAAATTGATAGAAGCCAGCAGTAACAGCAGTATCCTTTCTTTCCAGGTCATTGATTTTCGATTGTTGAGGGTGCGAAGTTCGGGAAATGGAAGTCATTGAGTATTATCTTTTAGTGTAATGTTTCTTGTTCTTTTCTCTTGATAGAAAAGAACCAAAAGATCAAGAACACCGGATATTCAGCACCAGTGTTCATTGTACCTTGATGTAGCTTTTGCACTACTGAGACTTCAGCAATAGTCCATTACTCTACACGATGATAAATAGTAAACTCAAAGCAATTCAAGAACAGCTACGGCATTTCTTTAATACTCGAGTTCTCCATCAGTATCTGCAAAAGACGCCTCAGCTGGTTCGGTTCCGACTTGTCGGAATTGGTGCAATGGCGAAGCCATATTGCAACAAAGAAGCAGGTGCAGTCCCGTACGTACGGGATTGTAGATACGAAGCCATGCGGCTTGAGCAAAAAATGTTTTTGTGCTTTTAGTCCTTTACTCTAAACGATGATAAACAGAAATAACTTTTCTGAATATTTTTGATTTCCTAATGACATTGTAAAGATATTTATGAACTAAGCTCCAGTAATACTATTTAGCTTTACTTGCGTCGCACACTTCAGCAATTTGATCTTAATTCAACATGTACAAACAATTAGCAATCGGCTTTTTTTGTCTCCTCGTGGTAGCATTAACGTTCTATGCTATTTACCGGATGAGGAAACCACATCAACAGGGGTTTTCAAATAAGAAAGCATTTCTCTCCCTTTTATTCATCTGGTACTTATGTGCTGTAGCTGCTGTTACCATAGTCCCAATTAAGGCTTCACGAACTCAGAATTTACCAAACCACTTCAACTTTAAACCGGTTATTACGAGTTACCATCGGTTTCAGAATGTTAGTGCTGCCGATGATGTTTGGGCTAAAGAAAATTTTAGAAATAACCTCGCTGGTAATATAGTTATGTTTATTCCACTAGGTATTTTTCTCCCATGGTTATATAACAAACGATTTAGAAAAGTAGTGGTGATCGGTGCTCTTGCATCAGTAAGTATAGAATCAATCCAATACCTGAACATGTTTGCCGGCTATTATCGCTATGTTGATGTTGATGATGTGATTCTCAATACACTTGGAGCAATTATTGGTTATTGGATATACAAACAGTTTCTGCATGCTCGAGAATTCGCCAGGTTATAAGGTCATCAATACCTGGCTGAAACAAAAGCAATATTCTGCTTTTGAATTCCAGGAAGAAACCTGGCAAAACATCATTAACGGCAATAGCGGAGTGGTAAATGCACCAACCGGTTTCGGAAAAACTTTCTCTGTTTTTATTGGTGCAATCATTCAGTTCATCAACGAACATCCTAAAGATTATCAAATAAAAAAGAAGAATGGATTACGATTACTCTGGGTAACTCCTTTAAGGGCTTTAGCGAAAGATATTGGCAGGGCTATGGAAGAAGTGATCCACGAACTTGGAATGAATTGGCAGATCGGCATTAGAAATGGCGATACTGAAACTTCAGAGAGAGCCAAACAACGTCGCAACATGCCGGAGGTTCTCATCATCACACCGGAAAGTTTGCATTTGTTACTTGCATTGAAAGGTTACCCTGAATACTTCAAAGATTTAAAGATCATCGCTGTTGATGAATGGCATGAACTTATCGGCAGTAAAAGAGGTGTGCAGGTGGAGTTAGCAATAAGTAGGATCGTGAATAGTCAATCGTCAATGGTGAAAGAAGAAGCACTAAAGTGTAAACAGTCACTCACTACTCACCATTCACGAATCACGATCTGGGGTATCTCAGCTACCATTGGTAATATGGAAGAGGCAAAAGATGTATTGCTTGCTACACTCCCACTAAAACAAAAGAAGAAATCGGTTATCGTTAAAGCCAAACTA
>JANPIB010000154.1:0-2463 GCA_031424775.1 Chitinophagales bacterium
GATGAAGTGATTGCGACGCAACAGACGATACCATGAAAACCGAAAGCTAGTATCTAAAATAAATCCCTGATAATCCGCCAAATCAGTGTCATCAGTGTTCCTATCTGTACATTTGACCTCCATTTTACTACATGAACCTGAAATCACTCTTGGCAAAGCCCTTTGCCAACTACATATACAAACAGATCCAAAAAAGTAAGCAAACTGCTGTTCAAGACCAAGAAGATATCTTTAAACACTTGGTAAAAGCTGCCAAAGCAACAGAATTTGGAAAAGACCACAATTTTGAGCTGATTAACAGCTATGATGACTATAAAAAGAAGGTGCCAATCCGTGATTATGAGCAACTTAAGCCTTACATCGAAAAGATAAAAGAGGGCAAACAGAATGTACTTTGGAAAGGTAAACCCATCTATTTTGCCAAAACAAGTGGCACTACTAGTGGGGTGAAGTACATTCCAATCACCAAAGATTCAATTCCGAATCATCTAAATACTGCCCGAAATGCATTGCTCTGCTATATGGCGGAAAGTGGCAATTATGATTTCGCCAACGGCAAAATGATCTTTTTGAGTGGTTCACCTGAGTTGGAGAGAGTCGCAGATATTCCAACAGGTAGGCTTAGTGGAATTGTAAATCATCATATCCCGAAGTATTTAAGGGGTAACCAACTTCCTTCTTACGAAACCAATTGCATTGAAGATTGGGAAACTAAACTGGATAGAATTGTTGAAGAAACGTCCAGCCAAAACATGACGTTGATCTCTGGCATTCCACCCTGGATGCAAATGTACTTTGACAGGCTTAAGCAGAAAACAGGTAAAACGATAGCGGAACTGTTCCCTAAGTTTTCCGTGATGGTTTATGGAGGAGTAAATTTTGAACCGTACAGAGCTAAGCTATTTGATACAATTGGTAAGCAGATAGATTCTATAGAAACCTTTCCGGCTTCGGAAGGCTTTTTTGCCTTCCAGGATTCACAAACTGAAAAAGGTTTATTACTAAACACTAATTCAGGCATTTTCTTCGAGTTTGTTCCTTCTGCAGAAATTTTCGACGAGAATCCAACTCGTCTTTCTTTGAAAGATGTGAAAGTAGGAGAGAACTATGCCTTGATAATTAATAGCAATGCCGGACTTTGGGGCTATAACATTGGCGATACTGTGAAGTTCGTTAGTACAAATCCTTACCGATTGGTTGTTTCTGGTAGAACGAAACATTATATCTCAGCTTTTGGAGAACATGTAATAGGTGAAGAAGTGGAACAAGCATTAATGAAAGCTGCGGCAGAAGAGAATATTCATATCACTGAGTTTACCGTTGCTCCATTTGTTTCAGGAGGTGAAGTGAAGAGCTATCATGAGTGGTTCGTTGAGTTTGAAACTCCTCCCGCAAACATGGAAAGCTTTCGCCATAAGGTGGATAATAACCTGAGAGAAAAGAATGTTTACTACGATGATCTGATCGGTGGAAATATCCTTGACATACTCCAGATACGCCAAGTAAGAAAAAATGGTTTTATTGATTACATGAAATCTATTGGTAAGCTGGGTGGACAAAACAAAGTTCCTCGTTTGAGTAACGATAGAAAATTAGCTGATGCATTGAAGAATTATCTCGTCAGCTAACAATTACTGATTTCTTTTCTCTGGCTGAATAATACTGCCACAGCAAAATGGTAGCGGTAATATTTAGAAGAAGGCAGATTAGCGAACCTTCAAATCCAAAATCACCTCCGGTAAATAAGGCTGGTCCTTTCAAGGTGTGCTGAAATAATGATGAAGCCGCGAAGCCACTCACTTCATATCCTAATACCGGTCCCTGGAAAAAATTCCAGGCAAAATGGAATGCGATAGAGAACCAAAGATTTTTGGTGTAGATATAATTTATTCCAAGTAAGTATCCGGCAGCAACGATGTTCAGCATCGGCAAAATGCTGTCGCCACCAGGATTGGTGAAGTGAAAAAAAGCAAATCCAATTGCTGAAATCGTTAATGCAACCCAGCGGTTGGTACTTTGCATTAGGTTGTTGAGGATGTAGCCTCGAAAAGCAATTTCTTCTGTGAAAGCAACGATCACAAAAAGCAGTAAAGAATAAAATAGGTCAGATCCGTTGAAAGCTGTTCCGGTAAAGAACAGGAACTTCAGCATCACCAATATCAATGATCCAACACTCAGCAGTAACAATGCGAGAAAAAATCCAGAAACTGCCTGGCTGCTATGATCTTTCCATTTAAAACCTAAGGAAGAAATACTTTGCCGATCAACCAGTTTCCGCAACAGTAAAGCAAAGCCAATCATCAGCAAAGCGATAATTGAATACGTAAACAAAAAACCTTCAATAGATTGTTCACCATCTTCTATAATATCTTTTCCAACGTTCAAACTGTTCAAAGCACCTGCTACAATCAAAGCCGTGAACATTGACAGAATAGACATCACTACGTAAAATAAAGCCCTTAG
>JANPIB010000155.1:0-5315 GCA_031424775.1 Chitinophagales bacterium
CTTCTTGCCCTTACTGCTTTCTTCCTCATTCATGATCTCACTAAAGTAATCGCAGTGGTTTTTCAGTCTCACCTGCTCTTCACTAATATCTATTTTCTCAATATAGTAGATCAATTCCTGCTCAAGACGGTTCTTGTCGTAATTCTCTTTTCCAACATTCTCTTCCACAACTTTGACTAAACCTTCCCTTATCTTTTGTCTCCTGGCAGGCTCTATCTTTTTAATTATCTCTTGCAGCTGAGCTATCTTATCAATCCTGCTTACCAAATCAGCGGCAAGTGATTTTCCTTCTTCTGTTCTATGCGTATTCAACAGTGCTAAAGCATCTCTCAGCACCTTTTCAAACGACGACCACTCATCATCACTTAATATCTCTGTTGTTGGTACGATCACTTCCGGAAGCTTCAGCAAAGAACTCAGGATCGACGAAGTATCAAGATTTAATTCCTGTGCCAGGTTGGCAACAGGTTTGTAATATGCTTTAGCTAGTTCAGTATTAATTGAAACTGGTTTAGAAGCACCGTTTTGCTTTAGGGTAATGTTACACTCTACACTTCCACGTTGCAGCGACTCATTCAGAATGTTCCTGATCTGGAATTCATAAGGCTTTAATAATCCCGGAATATTAATGCGTAAATCAAACTGCTTTCCATTAAGGCTTTTCACCTCAACCAAAAATGTTTTACCGCCAACAGTTTGCTCAGATCTTCCAAAACCCGTCATTGAGTACAGTACCATAGAAAAAATTATCGGTAAAAATAAGGGAAGATTTTTAGGTAGTCACCGATATATCTCTGTGGCATCGTCTGTTGTGTCACTCACTTGTACGTTCGGAACTTTGGGGAGCAGGAACTAAATGCTAGTCTGTTGAAATTTTGAGGTGCTTTCTAACTTGCATCTCTCTCAGGCATTACCAAACTTAGATGCTGGAGGCTTGATACTTGTCTGTTGAAAACATGAACCTCTCTATTCTTAAAGAACAACTAAGTAGTTTAAGAAACTTGCATTCAGCATCTAGTATCCAGAAACCAGAACCTAGTATAAATAATCATACTGCTTACCCAGAATCAATTTATCATTAGCCCCAAGCCATTTATTCAAAACAGTAGCGTACACATTCTTAAAATCAACTTTATACTTCAGATCACCATCTTGCAGATCTGTAAGATCAGGCATAGCATTGATGATACCTTTTTGCTTCAGATCACCACCAATGAAGAACATATTGTTGGCAGTTCCATGATCGGTTCCTGAGCTGGCATTTTGAGCTACTCTTCTTCCAAACTCACTGAAGGTCATTAACAATACATCCTGGAAACGGTTGTTTGTTTTCAGATCCTTTGTGAATGCAGCTATAGCATCGTTCATCTCTTTAAACAAACGTTGTTGCTGCTGCTGTTGATTATAGTGTGTGTCAAAACTGCCGAGGCTAACGTAGTACACTTTAGTATTGATATCACTAAATATTAGTGAAGAGATAGTTTTGAAACTATTCCCCAATTCAGTTTTCGGGTAATCAGCAGAAGTAGGTCTTAGTTTACTCTGCTGGAAAATATAATCGGCACTACTAAGTGTTTCCGACATGGTTTTGTAGAGGTAATCAACCGGCTTTTCATGTTCATGATCATGCTTGTGATTCTTAGCCAGGTCTTTATAATACTTTTCGTGGCTGGTATTGTACAACCTTCTTGGGTCTTTGAAAGCCAATCCTTTTATGTTATCACCTTTCAAAGCAAGGCTCAACACGTCATCTATTTCTAATGCCTGTGTTGGTTTGTCACAACCTTTGCATTGAGCATCTAAATATCTTCCAACCCAACCGGTATTTAAATATTGATCACTCTGGGAGGCTGTATGCCATATATCCATGCTGCGGAAATGGCTTCTGTCGGGATTTGGATAGCCAACTGAGTTCAGAATTCCGAGGCTGCCATCGTTGTACAGATCTGCGAAAGCTGTTAGTTCAGGATGCAGGCTCACTTCATCAGTTAACGACAATCCCTTGCTTCTTTCGATCCCAAGTTTGGGACGTTCACGATAGTAAATATCATTACGAACAGGGATCACTGTGTTTAATCCATCATTACCACCACTCAGTTGCAAGATCACGACTACTTTATTGCCGGGTGGCACGAAGTTGAATTCTCTTTTCTCAAAAGCTTTCAGAAACTTCGGAACAAAAAGTGTTGCAGTAGCAAGTGAACCAACCTGCAAGAACTGACGACGTTTTATGTGGACCATGATCTTTTCTTTTTAGTTATTCCCTTTAAGTATAGGACTAGCACAATTGGAATTCCGGTGTACCCATCAGGGCTACAGTAACGGTTTTAATATAGTTTTCTCTTGTGCTGCTATCAATTACACTTTTTACAGAAGTTTCATGTATCGATCCTGGTTTAGTTTGCAGCACAACAGATTCTATCACATCGTAAAGGTGTTCTCTTCCTACTCCATCAAATTGTTTTGCATATTTCTCCCAGTCTACATTGGCTCTTACCTGGAAACCTCCTTTTGCAATTGCATTCATTCCGGCACCTTTCTTTTGTGTATTTTCTTTCATGCCCATCTGCTGATCATCATCTGACTTTACATTTAATTGAAAAGCATCATCGTCTTTGATCAGTTGTGGAATCCTCAACCGAAGCATCAGTGAAGAACTATCGATCCAGTTTTTACCACCGGGCCAGCCTGCAACATTGGGTGGATAGAATAATACTTGTCCGAGAGCTCGTTGAAACAACAGTTGCAATTGTTCCGTTTCGATCTCCATTGGCAGGAGTCTACGAATGCCAACCATTAACTCGATGGGTGATTTTATATTAGCTCCGATATTCTTCTCATCATAAAACCAATCGCTGGTGAAAATGTCGTTCATCAACCCACTAATACTATAACTACTTTGATAAAAACGATCGGACAGCCAATCAACTTTCGATTGATCTACTTCATTCTCATTCACAAAAAATTTGTATATCTTCTTAGTAATGTATTTAGCAGTTTGCTTTTGCTCCAGCAAAATGTTCAGCACATCATCACCATTAAAGTTTCCTGTTTTTCCTAGAATGGTTTTCTTGCCATCATCATGTTGAAACTTCCTGAAGACAAACTCGCCTTTGATATTAAATGACCAACCTGTGAAAGCCCTTGCAGCTTCTTTGATATCGTTTTCAGTGTAGTTACCTCTGCCTAAAGTGAAAAGTTCCATTACCTCACGAGCAAAGTTTTCGTTGGGATGTTGTTTTTTGTTTTGCTGATTATTCAGAAAACCAAGCATCGAAGCAGACTTGCTTACAGCTTTTAGCAGATCACCAAAGTTGCCAAGTGCATTGCTCCTGATATCAGCAAGCATCAATTGCTGGAAAAAGATATTGATGTCACGACAAGCAAAATGTCCGTGCCAGAAAAGAGCCATTTTTTCCCGAAGCTGCGCATCTGTATTGATCATTTCATCCAGCCATTTCAGGTTCAGGCTTTTCAGATCCTCTCGACTTTGTTGCCGAATTCGTTTCCTTGTGTCACTATCTAAACCATTCTTTTTTAGCTCTTCCATCTTAGCTACATCGCTGATGCCCATAAAAATTCCTTTGATGGAATTATCGGCCACATCGAAGTACTCCGGCTTTGCGTTAGAAGCTTTTTCTAAGGCAGCATACATTTTTTTCGGAGAAACGCCAGCCAGGTCTTTCAGGTTTTCGGTAGCAACGCCAAATCCTGCACGGCAGAATAAGTGTTGATTTTTTAGTTGATTGGTAACAGCCATCTGGTGAGATTGAGTTGGATTGACTAAGTAACGTTACAAAAGTTTAACATGTTACCCATTAAAAGTTAAATGGTGTTGCAGTAGCGGCTAAGAGAAAAGGAGTTAAGAAAGAGAAAAAGAGACTTTTCCTATCTCCGAGGTTCTCCTCTTTATCTCGTTTCTTCACTTTCAATCTCTTAGCCCCAAGCGGAGCGTCACTTTCAAACTCTACTTCCTTACCTTAGCCACATGAAGCTCAGAGCTTTTAAATACTGCTACCCCTTATTATTATTTGTTTATACCTGGATCGCTTTCACTTTCACAGGTTGGCTAACTTTTATTCCTGTTATCTGGGCTTACTTTCTCATTCCACTTTTAGAGTTATTTACCAAACCCAATTCAACGAATGTTGATGCTGCGGAAGAAGAACTGGTAAAAGCCGATACGACTTACGACTACATTTTGTATTCGGTTGTGCCTTTGCATTATGCCTCTTTGATTTACTTCCTGTTTTCTTTACAACAGCCGGATCTCACTTTAGTAGATTATGTAGGTAGAATTCTGAGTATGGGTTTACTGTTTGGTGTTTTTGGTATTAATGTAGCTCATGAGCTTGGTCATCGGATTAAGAAGTTTGAACAAACCCTTGCCAAAATGTTATTGTGTACAGCCCAGTACATGCACTTTTTTATTGAGCACAATAAAGGTCATCATAAAAGAGTAGCCACACATGAAGATCCAAGCTCAGCAAGATTGAATGAATCACTTTTCGAGTTTTACATCCGAACCATTCCCGGAGTTTATTTCAGTGGATGGGAAATTGAATCAAAGGATCTGAAGAAAGCAGGTCGTTCAGTTTTCTCAGTTCACAACCAGATGATCTGGTTCATGGTTTTGCAACTCAGTCTAATAGCTGTGATCTTTTTCTTCTTTGGCTGGATGATCATGCTATGCTATTTGGCAGCTACGGGATTTGGAATTGGCTTGCTTGAAGCTGTGAATTACATTGAGCATTATGGCTTACGCCGAAAAGAAACCGAACCCGGCAAATACGAAAGAGCCATGCCTGAGCATAGCTGGAATAGTGATCACATTATCGGCAGACTTTCATTGTTTGAATTGAGCAGGCACAGCGATCATCATTACATGGCTAGTAGAAAATACCAGGTTTTGAGACATCATGATAACTCACCACAAATGCCAACCGGTTATCCCGGAATGATAATTCTGGCTCATTTTCCTCCTATCTTTTTTAAAGTAATGAGGAAGCAGATGGAGAAGTATGGAGTAGGAACTGTTCAGTAATGAATAGAAACTTGAAGTGAGTGACACAACGAAGTTCAATTCCTATTCTACAGCTGGCTAAACCCTTCCATTCTTAATCTCATCAACCACAGCCGGATCAAGTAAAGTAGAAGTATCACCCAGGTTTTGTGTTTCCCCTTCAGCGATCTTACGAAGAATTCTTCTCATGATCTTTCCGCTGCGGGTTTTTGGTAGCCCTGTTACAAACTGAATTTTATCAGGCTTTGCAATTGCACCAATGATTCTGGCTACTGTTTGAAGAATATCTTTT
>JANPIB010000156.1:0-9467 GCA_031424775.1 Chitinophagales bacterium
CATCTACCCAAAATAAAGCGTGGTAATTGAACTCAGCTAAAAATCCACCCAAGGCACCACCAACGGCCCAACCGAGGTTTATGGCTAAACGATTGAGTGAATAAGATCTTGTTCTGTTTTGTGGCGTACTGTAGTAAGCAATGGCTGTAGAATTTGCCGGACGAAAACTCTCGTTACAAAGACTAAGAAAGAAAGTGCCGATACAAAGTGGAACAAAAGAAGTGAGGTAACCAACAATGATGAACATTAATCCACCTGAAACTAAAGCACCCACCTGCAATCTGTAAAACCCAAACTTATCAGTGATCTTTCCACCAAAAAAGGCACCTACGATCGAGCCTGCACCAAAGCATGCCATCACAATTCCGGCCTGCGATAGTTTCAATCCAAGACCATTCACAACGTAAAGACTCATAAAGCCAACCACCATTGTGCCGCTTCGATTGATAAGCATCACCAATGAAAGCAGCCAGGTTTGTCGGCTTAAACCACTGTATGCATTCTTATAGATTTTAGCTGAAGCAGATAGCATGTGTAACGAAGATAACAAAGGCTCAACTCTATTTCTGGTGCTACCACTAACAGATAGTGTGATTATGAATTTGCAGAGATGAAGTAGTGCAGTACACCTGCAGCACAAACCTGGATTGTGAGATTATCCAATCCGTGACTACTGATAGCTTCTACCGCAGCAGCTGCTACTCCACAAATAACGCCGTATAAGAGACAGGTTGGTAAAGCAAAGCTGGTGATCTGTGTTAAGCAAATTGTTGCGATAATACTACTCAATAACATAACTGCAGTCGACCCTTCTATACTTCTTGTTGCACGAACACCAAAAAGCGTAGGTACTGTGTATTTGTGTTTGCCCCATTTAGTACCTACCGGTTCACCAATTGCATCGCCCCAGCCTCCAACAAAGTATCCGATGTATGCAGTGCCTGGGAAAAATATATTGCTGATGATACCGCCCAGTGCTGTAGAAAGTAATGGAAGAATTATGAACTTTTTCTCATGTGGAGCATCAGTGTCTCTTGCCAAAGCTTTGAAGAACCACCATTTCTTTCCAGCAATAACAGCAATCACCACCATCATAAAAACAATACCACCCAACAAACTCACAGCATGCAGCCCATAATAGTATTGAAGAATACCGGCAAATGAGAATATTACAAAGTGAAAGGTTTTCCTGGTATATGGCGTTCTGATTCCTTTACGTTTCATCCATGCCGAAAGTAGAGCAGCAAATAGTGAAACAAGCAATATGGGAAGTAACAATTGCTGTAAAGTTTCAGTCTCAGGTAAAAAACGCTCAATAAGTTTCTGAAACATTGGTGGCGAGATTTACAAAAGATTTGTTTGTGGTTTTAAAAAATATTTTGCGAAGGATAATGTTGTCAGGTCTATCAGTAAACCAACTATGAATCAGCAACGGTTTAGGTAGGTTCAAACAGGCTTTAACCACAACTTCTATTTGTTTTTCATTGTCCTTAGGGTTTAATGAAATCTGGGTGAATTGTACCTCGGTTTTTTGAAGTTCTTTCTTTTCGTAATCAATAAAGTGTCGGTTTTCTTTCACCTTACTATCCAGCAGACATACAACTGTTTTCCATTTACCTTTTACAAAAAAGTAATCAAGTTCTTCTTCAGTGGGGTATGGCGACATGTAAATGCTATCCCCTAATCTGTAAATATCTCCACGTTCCAGGCTTTTTATTATTTCGAAAGTGCGTTGAAGGGGTTTCTTGGTCTCCACTCCTGAAGGCTGAACAGGCTGCAAATCTGAGTTTTCAGCTTTCTCATTTGCACTTGAACTAATTAAAAGCATTGAAGCCCCTATTGCAAGAACCAATGGTACAGATATAGAAGCTATAGTTACAGCTAACCCTTTTTTTCGTGAATGCCATTCATATAGTTTCCAACTAATATAGAAAGCCACAACTACACCTATCAATATCAGCAAAACATTTCCAATCATCTCGGTAGCTCCACCAAGATGATTATCATCCACATAAGCTAACCATCCTTTATAAGGGAACATGATAATGAGGGTGATTAAAGCAAAAGCCATTAGAAGCCAGATAACCATAAGGTAAAGTCTGCTATCTAAAAACCCTTGAAGTGCAGTTTGCTTTCTTCTTCGCATTTATAATTCTGAATTGTTGGGGAACTATAAAGAAAGGAAAGAAAATTACAACCGCCAACTTTCAGATGACGTTCATTACCTCACGAGTTAAATACCTTTTAATATCTAGGTAGTTTCAACTTCATCATCACTCCATATTTTTTGATGCTCAGCAAAATACGGTAAGGCAAATGCACCCATTAGACCTGTGATAATCTCAATGCCCAGTGTTAATCCTCTTGCCGTTGATGGTAATGCATCACCATTTGGTAACATATTCGGTCCAAGAGGAATAAATGCTACTACCGTGGTAAGCACAAGGGCAAGAGTGATGTACAGCCAAACACCTTTTTTTAAATTGTCTTTGATAATGGCATACACAATTCCTGCAGCGATCATCGTTGGAATTGTAAAAAAGATAATTGAGTTGATGTTCACAAACTCAGCAAACTGGTAATGTGTAAACTTGCGATACAGATAATCGAACAAAAGATTAACTACTGCTGCTGAAATGCCTACGAACAATCCACCTAAAACTCCCCTAGAAAGTGTGTTGTACTTGTAAATGGTTTCGTGAGGATCCATAACTTAAGGTTTTTGAAGATTAGATAATAAAACCTCAGCCTAAGATCATGGCCTTGCTTAAGTAAAACCAGTTTATTGGAAAATTACACTTGTAAAGTACTGTCTTTAGATTAGAAAAAGAAACAGGGACAAATTTGCCCCTGTTTTTAATGCATTTGTATTTGCGAGTTGGATGAGCTAAAAAGGCTGTTGAACTTTTGAGCTGCATTTGAGATCATAATATTTCCAGCTTCCTGGGCTCTTTCTCCTGATAATTTTACTGATCTTACCAGTTCAGCTGCTTTCCTCACTATGAATCTTTTTCTTGGTCTTTTTTCCTCTCTGTTATTCATAAAATCGTCTTTTGTTCTTAATAAAGGAAAAAAAGCGTGCCATTCATTATTGAGATGTCATAAATGTTATTTAGATGCATCTAATCCTTTGCGAACCAGTTGATTTTATTTTTGTTCTGGAACGGGTTTCCCCCGGTGGCAAGTGTTACAGGTTACCAATTGAGTGTTTTTTTGACTCACAGTCTTCATGTACTTCGCATTCATCTCGTATGTCATACGCATCATCGTTCTTGTAATATCTTTCAAATGGTTTACATCACTCGCATAATTCAGCTTCTTGGGCGTTTCCGGTTCTTTTGGTGCGTGGCAAAACGCACAATCTACATTCAGGGCTGCTGTAAATTCATCCATAATAAGCGAAAGACTGTCGGAGCTGATGTTCTTTGGAAGGACTTTAAGATTGATGTTGTCATCACCAGCCGGCTTTGTCCATGCTGCAATGATGAGCGTGAGTAAAGCGATGAGGCTCACTACACTTAGTTTACGAATATTGCCCAACATGCTATGATAAATTGAACAGGAAAGTTAATGATGAAAGGAGCATAAAGTGTTTGCAATACTCCTTACATTCGCTAAAACTTGTTTAAAATGAAAATTTTTGTGGCGGGATTGCCATACGACATGGATGATGCAGAATTGACAGAATTCTTTGAAAAGTTTGGAACAGTTGCCTCAGTTAAAGTGGCAATAGATAAAGAAACCGGTAAGAGCAAAGGTTTTGCTTTTGTAGATATGCCAATAAGAACTGAAGGGGAAGAAGCGATAGAAGGTTTGAATGATCTTGCGATCGGTAAAAAAACGTTAGTAGTAAAAGAAGCTGAAGATAGAGGCAGTAGCGGTGGAGGATCAAGAGGTGGTGGAGGTTCACGTGGTGGTGGATATGGTGGAAGCGGAGGTGGTTCTAGAGGTGGTGGCTACGGAAGTGGTGGAGGAGGATCGAGAGGAGGAGGATACGGTGGAGGTGGTGGCTCCAGAGGTAGTGATGGTGGATATAAACCAAGATACTAATAACACAAAGGCAGCTAATTCAGCTGTCTTTTTTTACAACACTTCTTTTGGCATGGCTTTTTAAGTACACATTATCGTTAGACGAGTGAGAAATGAAAAAACCAGACGTAAAAAGAATAAAGCAGTTAAAAGCAGTTTTTGGTATTATAACAGCCGTATTCAGTTTGGCGATTGCCATTCAGCAAATGATACATCTGAAAGAGGGAGACATGAAACAAGCTTAAAATTTATTCGCCATTGTTGATGGGCTGGCGAAGCTTTTTGCAACGTTGGGTCAGCAGTGGCTTAAACCAATTGAAAGGGAATGACTTTACTGTTATTCCCTTTTTCTTTTATTTATCAGCTCAGTAAATATTAGAAATTACAAGAGTGCGACGCAACCTAAGCTCCAACTGAATTCTGGTGCCGGCGAACCCATAAAAACCACTTGAAACTAACTACTGCCACTTATAAAAATAATTAGCCTTTAAGTTGGATTAACATTACATTCAACATCTGAAAATTGACGGTGGTGAATGCTTTTCCCAATTATCATGGGCATTCTTTCTCACTAAATACAGAAAATAAAAACTAAACAGATGAAACAAAAATTTCTACTTGCAGTTGCTGCAGGCTGCTTGATCAGCTTATCTGCTGATGCACAAACAGCACCTTCGCCAGGTGCAAAGCCTGGAAGTGATAGCACCAAGGCTACGGCTCCTAAAAAGCCAGGTGTGGCAGAAAAAGTAAAAGGCAACAAAAAACATGAAGGCTTATTTACGATCTATCAGGATACCACCACAGGTACTACGCAGATCTACATTAAGAAAGCTCAACTGGGTAAGCAATTTGTTTACCAGAGCTTCTCTGAAAATGGACCTAATGCTGTTGGATTAGGAAAAGGTAGCTACCGTGATAATGCTGCTTTTGCTATTAAGAAGTATTATGATCGTCTTGAGTTTCAGCGTTTGAACACAAGATTCTACTTTGATCAAAACAATCCGGTAAGTAAAGCTTCTGATGCAAATTTGCCTGAGGCAATCTTCCTTGCTGAAAAGATTTTGGCAGAAGACAGCACCGGTTACCTGGTATCTGGAGATGGATTGTTCATGGGGGAAAAATTAGACCCCGTTCGTCCACAATTACCTCCGGGAATTCCGCCTGGTGCATTGTTTAATTTAGGTGGATTAAACCCTACTAAGTCTCAGTACTATGGTATCAGGAGTTATCCTAATAATACTGATGTAACGGTTGATCTGGCTTACGAAAATCCTTCTCCATTTAACGGTGGTGGTAATGATATTGCTGATCCTCGTTTCAACCGAGTACGTATTCAGCATAGCTTTTTAGAAATGCCAGTAGGTAACGGATTCAAGCCAAGAATGGATGATCCTCGTGTTGGTTTCTTCACAGAAGAGATCACTGATCTTACCAGCAACAAACCAACTCCTTTCCATGATTTCATCCACAGATGGAACCTTGTAAAGAAAGATCCTAATGCAGCACTTAGTGAGCCGGTTGAGCCGATCGTTTGGTGGATAGAGAACACTACTCCTTTAGAGTACCGTCAAACAATTAAAGAAGCAGGAGAGAAGTGGAATGAAGCTTTTGAGAAAGCTGGTTTCAAGAATGCTGTTGTAATGAAGATTCAGCCTGATGATGCCACATGGCATGCAAGTGATGTAAGATATAATGTGATCCGTTGGGTATCTTCTGCATATCCTAACTATGGTGCTTACGGACCAAGTTTCGTAAACCCTGTAACAGGTCAGATACTTGGTGCTGATATCATGGTAGAGTGGGCTAGTGGTTCTTTTACACCGATATTGGATGAAATATTCACAAACCCAGGTGGTCAGCTTCCTGAGATGATTGGAAATCATGCTACATGTAATATAGGTATGGAATTGAAAGCTCAATTTGTAGCTGGAATGACTGCTGTTGAAGCTGCAGGTGGCAGCGAAGCAGAAGTAAAAGAAATGCACAAACAGTTCTTGTATTACCTGATGCTTCATGAAATGGGTCACACACTTGGTTTGAACCACAACATGAAAGCAAGCCAGATGTTAAGTCCAGCTCAATTGAATGACAAGAGCATTACTCGTACAAAAGGTTTGATTGGTTCAGTAATGGACTATCCTGCTATCAACGTTAGTTTAGATAGAAGCAAGCAGGGTGACTACTATACAACCAAGCCTGGTCCTTATGATATTTGGGCTATTGAGTTTGGCTATACACCAACTAGAGATGAGTATGAGGAAGCAGCTTTCCGTAAAAGAGTACTAAGCCGTAGCACGGAGCCTGATCTTACTTTCGGTAATGATGCAGATGATATGAGGTCTCCTGGTAAAGCAATTGACCCAAGAGTGAATGTGAATGATATGAGTTCTGATGCTATCGGTTATGCTGAAGAGCGTTTTAAACTGGTGAATAGCATTCTCCCTAATTTGAAAACCAAATATTCAAAAGCTGATGGTAGCTATGCAGAACTAAGAGCTCGTTACAACCTGTTACAAGGTCAGCGTTCAGGGATGATTGCTGCTGTTAGTCGTTACGTTGGTGGTGTATATGTTGATAGAAGCTTTGTTGGTCAAACTACACCAACCAAACCTTACACCCCGGTTACTTTGGCTTACCAGAAGAAAGCGATTGAGACTTTAGGAAAATATGTTTTTGCTCCTAATGCATTCGATGCAGATATGCAGTTGATCCCTTATTTACAGCAGCAAAGAAGAGGTTATAATTTCTTCTCAACTACTGAAGATCCTAAGGCTTCTGCTACCATGAACAGCCTTGCTGCACAAGCACTGAATCATTTGTTACATCCAACTACAATGCAGCGTATTACCAACAGCCGTTTGTACGGTAACCAGTATAGCGTTGCAGATGTGTTAAGTGATCTGACGAAGACAATTTTCGATGCTGATAATGGAACGAATGTGAATGTTTATCGCCAATATTTGCAAACACAGTATGTACAGCGTTTAGCAATGGCTATTAGTGACAAATCTCCTTATGATGATGTTTCAATAGCTGCTGCTCGTAGTACTTTGAAAAAGATCAAAGCGAAATTGGCTACAGCTGTTTCTACAAATGAAGAGTCTAAAGCCCACAGGTCTAACCTGGTATTCTTAATAGATGATGCAACAACGATCAAATAATTGCTGCTGCTCATAAAAATTAAAAAGGCGAAGCTTCATGCTTCGCCTTTTTAATTAGTTGTCTATTACAATTATGTGTTTCGCACTTTTTGCAAACACCTGGTTATTCTTATCCAGTACGTTGAAAACAATCCCGTCCTTTGTTACCTTATCAAACAACGCATCGCTTTTGTCGTTCAATACAGTTATCGGGAAAGTGGTGCATTGTCCGTCTTTGCCACTTACATCTGTACAATTGGCAAAGACAGTGGTTGAGCTTCCATCACTAAGTGTGATGTTGGCTTTCATGTCTATGCCGGTGGTATAATATCCCGTTTTCATTTTAATACGAGCCTGTGCTTTACCATTCATATTATCAATGTACAAAGCACCTACATTATTGTTGCTTACATCCACCATATCCAAAACAATTGTCTCTTTAGGTGCTTGAATTTCCGGCTCTGATGCTGTTTTTGAACAGCCAAACATTGCTACCATGGCAAATGCTGCTATCGCAGGCTTAAAAAAAGTATGAATCCTTTCCATATATCTTTAATTTTAGTTCTACATATCATGTCCAATAGTAGTGAACCAAAATTGATACCATTCAAAGTATATTCAGACAAACTCGACTATAAAAAAGATCCTACGGCTGTAGGATCTAATCTGTTATTATTGGATGGTAGTTGAATTCCGTACTCTGGCTGGTATCGTACTTCTTACTTCTTACCTCGTACTTTTATTTCAGTTTCCAGGCAAACGTAATTCCAAGGTCTCCCAGGCTCATATTATTCAGGCTGCTTCCCAGGTTGATGCTTGTATTTTTATCAACTGTTTTAGTAGCACCTGTTGTGTTTTCTGTTTTAGAATGTCCATAACCCAGCTTCAGAATATCTCCAAATTCAAGATTCAAGAGTAACCTGTCAGTAAGTTTATAACCTACACCCGGCTTAAGATAAATACTGGCAGAATAACCTTGCGTTACAATAACATTACTTGCAAATGCTGACTGGCTAACTTTTGAGTGTGAATAGGATGCTCTGATACCTTTCTCTGCAAAAAAGTAAAAGCCCTTGCCGAGGCTAAAATAGTTCTGACCAAAAACGCCGGCACCCAAACCGTATTGATTTGTTTTTTGAATGTTGCTGCCACTTATACTTTTACTCTCGCCATACATAGTAAGTAATCTGAAGCCTGAAGCTCTTTTATCAGTCTTGAACTTTGTGAAGGCAGGTGAAAAGGCAATGTTGAACTGTTTTTGCTCGTTGTTTGAAGGATTGTTCTTGCTCCATCCTGTAGAAAAAGATCCGCTGAGATATTTATCTCCGGCAGAAAACTGAGCGTTAGTAACTGAGATCATTAAAACTGAAAACACGATAAGGGTAAATTTCTTCATAAGAAAGTTTGTTTGCAGTATAGAATGCCAAACAGGCAAAACCGCTGCAAAGCAAAATTGCTCTTAACAAAAATTTGAGGGTTGGTATGGAAACGATAGAAGACATGGAATAGATTGGTTATTCTCCAATGGTACCTGTCTTTACTTCTCCTGCTCTTGTATAATTAGCAATGATTACTCCGCTTGTTGTAACAACATTCTCCGCTAATGTAAATGCTGCTGGTATAGGTCCATCATTAAATAACTTCTTTCCTTCACCTAACGTTAATGGGTGTATCATCAGCCAGAACTCATCAACAAGGTCGTTCCTAAGTAATAGCTGAATAAGTTCACTACTGCCCCAAACCTGTATATTAGAACCGTTTGAGTTTCTAAGTTTTTTGATATCTGCAAGGCTGTCCAAGAAAACACAGTTACTCCAATCAGAATTATTCCTGCTTGTTGATAGTACATATTTTGTAACATCATTAATACCTGGCCATCGATCGGCATGGTGTGGCCAATAGTGCTCCCAGATTTCAAATGTTTTTCTACCGAGAAGAAGATCTGAGGGTTGCATTAATTTCTCCATCACCTTACCTGCACTTTCATCACCATAAGGTGCAACCCAACCACCATAGCTAAAACCACCTGAAGTATCTTCTTCAGGTCCACCAGGTGCTTGCATTACACCATCTAAGGTGATCATTGATAAGACAATAATTTTTCTCAATTTTTATGTTTATGATAGTTCAAAAGTTGGTATGTTTTTCTAATAGTTGTTATTGCTAGGCTGGTTGCTCTGTTGGGAATTTTGAAATGTCCAAATAAAAGATCTCCCAGGTATGTCCGTCCAAATCCTCAATAGTTCGCTGTTGCATAAAGCCATAATCTCTCATCTCGTGAGGTTCTGTTCCACCTGC
>JANPIB010000157.1:0-6287 GCA_031424775.1 Chitinophagales bacterium
GTTATTCATCAGGCTCAACAGTAAGCCAAGAGCATGTTCAGCTACTGCATTTCGATTTCCTTCGGGTGAGCTGAAACATTTGATGCCTTTGGATTCAGCGTAAGCAATATCAATATCATCTAAACCGCTACCCAATCTTCCAATCCATTTTAGCTTGCTTGCTTTATCTAAAAGGTCCTTATCAACTTTTACCCGTGTAGTAACGATCAAGCCCTGTACTTCACCAATCAATTGTTCCAACTCAAACCTGGCAATAGCAGGTTCGTTTATAACGCCCCAGCCAGCATCTTGCAGACTTTCAGAAAGAAATTCATGTGATTTCGCTGTAATGATCGCCGTCTTCATTATTTCATTCTATGGGTTAATGCGGCAAAATCTGTAATAGAAAGTTGCTCTGCTCTTTTATTGAAAATCTCATCTTGCAAAACAGTGTCATCAAACAAACTTCTTGTTGCATTACGTAGTGTTTTTCTTCGTTGATTGAAGGCCATTTTAACCAATGAAAAAAGTGATTTTTCAGATCGCATATCAGCTACATCATCCTTTCGCTTTATCCTTATCACTCCACTCATCACTTTTGGTGGTGGAGTGAAAGCATTCTGCGGAACATCG
The DNA here is from genome assembly GCA_031424775.1 of Chitinophagales bacterium. Taxonomy (GTDB): domain Bacteria; phylum Bacteroidota; class Bacteroidia; order Chitinophagales; family Chitinophagaceae; genus JAEZDC01. The sequence continues at coordinate 613 of JANPIB010000157.1, forward strand.
AATAGATATTCCACCTCGAAAAAAGATTGTACCAGCACACTAAGTATGCCATAGGTTTTATTACCTGGTTTTGCGGCAATCCGTTGAGCCACTTCTTTCTGGAACATTCCAATCATGATCGGTACCTGCTGTTTCCACTCTAGCACTTTAAATAATATCTGTGAGGAGATGTTGTAAGGAAAGTTGCCAATAACGATAAACTCATCTTCAAAAAGAGGGTCAATTCGCAAGAAATCTTTGTGTATGATCTTTCCTTTTAATGTAGGATAAGTAGTTTCCAGGTATTGGACTTTTTCATCATCCAACTCTACTGCTTTGAAATCAATATCAGGCAACTGGAGCATATACTTGGTCAAAGCTCCACCTCCAGGTCCAACTTCTACCAGCTTTTTGAATTGATGTTCCTTTAAGGCAGCTACGATCTTTTGAGTGATGCTATCATCCTTCAAAAAATGTTGTCCCAGCGATTTTTTTAGTGTGTATTGCACAGTCTGCAAATGTAATCGCAATTGTGGACGGAACACGGATGACACGGATTAATCAGATTTACACGGATTTCTTTCTGAAAGGAAGGTAAATAATGGGATTAAATTGATTTACACAGATTGCTGATTTCCAAATCCTTCTTATCTGACTCATCTGTGTTATCCGTGTTCCTATCTTTACAGCATGAATATAGAGCTGCAAAAGCCGGTGATCGGTTTTACTTCCGGTGATCTGAATGGAATTGGTTTGGAGCTGGTTATCAAAACCCTAAGCGACAACCGCATTCTTGAAATGTGCACTCCTGTGATATTTGCCAGCAGTAAAAGCATCAATTTTTATCGCAAGTCTTTGCCGGAGATTAATTTCAGCTATACCAGCATAAAAGAGTTGAATAAGATTAGCCCAAAGCAAGTGAACATCTTTAACTGTTGGGAAGAAGAAGTGGCAATCACTCCAGGTGTGCTGAATGAAATTGGTGGCAAATATGCTTTACTCTCATTAAGACAAGCTGTTCAATCTTTAAAAGAAGGTAGCATTCATGCATTAGTAACAGCTCCTATTCATAAGAAGAATATTCAAAGCTCAGAATTTAATTATACCGGACATACACCTTACCTGAAAGATATGTTTGGGGTAAAGGATGTTGCTATGCTGATGGTAGCTGACAACATGCGAATTGGTTTGGTTACGGAACATCTGCCATTGAAAGATGTTGCTGCAGCAATCACTAAAGAAGCGATCGTTTCTAAGATCAGAATTATACACAGCAGTTTGCAAAAAGATTTTGGCGTAGATAAACCGAAGATCGCTGTGCTTGGATTAAATCCACATTCAGGTGATGAAGGATTGATCGGTAACGAAGAACAAAACATTATTGCTCCTGCTGTAAAAGAAGCAAAGCAACATAACCTGATGGTATTTGGACCATATAGTGCTGATGCTTTTTTTGCAAGAGGTCAGTACGAAAGATTCGATGCTGTGCTTGCCATGTATCATGACCAGGGATTGATTCCATTTAAAACATTAGCAGCCGGTGAAGGTGTGAACTACACAGCCGGAATTCCTGCTGTTCGTACAAGTCCTGACCATGGAACTGCTTTCGATATTGCCGGAAAAGGAAAAGCAGATCCTACTTCTTTCATCACGGCTACTTTCGAAGCGATTGATATTATGAGACGCAGATTGGGCTACGCTGATGCAAGGCAAAATCCATTAAAGAAAGTGAGCCAACGTATGCTGGCGAATGTGGAAGATGAGAAGATCGAGGATAGTGAAGGAGTGAGCTAAGGACGTGAAGCGTCAATGGTGAGTCGTGAATACGTTGACAGCCTGTATAACTCACGATTCACAACTCACGTCTCATTTAGAAAACACCGAATCATCCACACCCTTATTGATCGTGTAAGAAGAATAGGTGATCTCAATTTTACCCTTCTTTGCTTTAGCAGCTTCTTTTTTCGCTTTATCCTCATCACCAAAGTCGAGGGTAACGCCTTTTGGCATTTTGTAGTCTTTGGTGTTAAAGCTGAAGGTCATTTTATCGGGAAGTCCATAAGCCAGGTATTTTCCATAGCTCATTTCAATTTCATACGTTCCATTTTCTTTCGTTGTGGTTTGAGCTTTACGAATCACATTGTCAGTTTCATCTATGTACAGTGTTGAAAGCACCACATCACTTTTGTCTGAAGTAGGCACCAGTTTTACAACAGTTGTCATAAAGCTGCCGATCATTTGCTTTCCTGCACTGATGGCTATAAAATCCTTTTCATTCAGGATATTATTCATCGTTACTGTAACACCACCCTTCGGAAGAATGGAGATGCCACCGTCTTTCTTCAGCTTGAACTTATTTGGCTTTTTGTAATAGACTGTTACTTTACCAAGTGGAGCTTTGATGAAGGCAACATCCGTTTTCATTGTTCCTGAAGCAGTGTAATCATTCACTTTATCCAACTTCTCTTTTACTTTTTTAATCAAAGGCATCATGTCCTGAGAAATAGCTTTAAGCTGTATGCTACAAGCGGTAAGCAGAACAAGTGCTATCCGGAAAAATATCTTCATCTTAATTACTTAAAAGTGATGCAATTTACTTCAATCGGCTGTCGGCATTTGCAAATTCACAATTCACTAACTCAGCACATCCTTCTTTTTAAACACCCAAATGCTTGCTCCTACAAATGCCACGATATGAAGGGATAAGACAATTACAGAAGTGATGATCCTGTCAGGATTTTCTATTGTTCCCTTGATCACATTGTTCTCAGCATCAACCTTCTCATCAAAAAATTCTTTCCATGTTACCATGTGAGTGGTGAAGAGGTAAGGTTTGATGGCATTGAACAAAGGAATGCTCATTGTACTTAGTATGGTAGTAACGATGATCACACTGATTGTTGCCACAATTGGTCCGATGGAATTCTCAGCAAACAAAGACAGGAAGAATCCAAGTGCGGCAACCGTTATCATTGCCAATGCAGCAAAACCAAATGCACCAACATAACGCCAGAACACATCATCAGCTGAGATCTGCACTGCATAATAATTTTTCATCACGAACATATCATCTGTTCCAAAAACTGCGATGCTTACAAATAAAGCCAGCACTGCAAGCCATATCAATAACGTTAAAGTATAGATAGCTGATGCAAAGAATTTTGCTAAGATGAATTCTGTTCTGCTGATCGGTTTGGTTAATAATAATCGCAATGTTCCCATATTTGCTTCGCCTGAGATCATATCAGCAGCGATAAGTGATATTAATAATGGAACATGAATGAGTAAGAGGTTTAGCAGAACGAAACAAACGAAATAACCATTCAGCAAATTCCCTTCGAAAGAAAAAGTAGAACCAAGATCAGCCATTACAAATTCCATGTACTCTTTACCATCCACTTTCAAACCCAACTGAATGATTGCGATCATAGCAGTGATGGCACCAAAAGCAATGTATGTTCTTGGTCTGCGGTATATTTTAAATAGCTCAATTTGTAAAAGCTTCCACATGCTGTTTTCCTGATGTTATCTGTAAAAAATAATCTTCCAGCGAATGTCTCGGCTGCAGACTTAAAATCTCAATTCCATTTTCAACGAGGTACCTGTTCAAAGCAGGAGTATCTTTTTTATCCAGCTTCACAACGATCAATCCTTCTCTTGAAGGTTGAAGCATCGTATTCCATCTACTGCTTTGCAGTTTTGCCAAGCCTGATGCATTATCAAATGTATCCAGCTCAATAATGGTTTGAGAAGGATCGAACAATTCAGCTGCTGTGCCTTCTACAAGTTTTCTTCCCCTGTCTATGATCAACACTTTTGTTGCTACATGCTCAATCTCGGTTAACAGGTGAGAAGAAACAACGATCGTTTTGTTTCTATCACGACTCAGGTGCAGAATCAAGTTTCTTATATCAGCAATTCCCTGAGGGTCTAATCCATTTGTTGGCTCGTCTAAAATGATCAGTTTTGGATCATGCACCAAAGCAATTGCAATTCCCAGCCTTTGTTTCATTCCCTGCGAAAAAGTTTTCACTTTGTCTTTCGCTCTTTGTGCCAGACCAACCATCTCCAGTTGATCCATTAATTGCTGATGGGTTATTTTCTTGTCGCTGAGTTTTGCAAAAAGTTTCAGGTTCTCGTAAGCAGAAAGGTATTTGTACACATCCGGCTTCTCTATCACAGCACCGATCTGCGACAATACTTCATGTTTATTGCCTTGTAGTTTTTTGCCAAACAATTCTATTTCGCCTTTGGTGGGAGCAATAAGTGTTAGCAACATCCTAATGGTCGTACTCTTCCCTGCTCCGTTCTGACCAAGAAAGCCGTACACATCTCCTTCCTGAACAGAAAAAGAAAGTTCATTAACGGCAGGGAACCTATCGAATTTTTTAGTGAGACCTGTGACTTTTATAATATCCTGCATGTTGCTGCTATACAAACAAAGGTAGGAGGTGAAAGGTTTGATGAGGGTAATACTTTATGGGTAGCTAGCAGGGAAATTTCAATTGAGCTTCCGTTGCGAGTTTATCCTTAGTATGACGAATGGCACTGTTGTACTGAAAATCCGAATTAACATAAGTTATCTTTGAAACGATGTCTTCTCGTAAACATTTACTCGTCATAGCCGGTTTGTCACTTCTACTTGGCATTTTAATAGAATGGTGGCATTGTTCTTTAAATGAACTCAACTGGTTACACGATTACGGACTTTATTATTGGTTTGAAGCCTTTTTGTTTTCCATATTGAGTTTTGCAATAATCTTTCCTGTATGGCGAGTTTATAGGAAAAACAAGAATTCTAGTTAGCGATAACCCTTAGAGGACACCGACCGGTTGAAATATCATAAATTAGCGTGTTATTGGCAACCTAGTTGAAAAGAAATTAATCACAACAACTTCATTGTGACAGAAAATCCAAACAGGTATAGAGTTTCGACAGATTTTACAATTGTAAAAGTATTTGTGTGTATAGGTTTATTTTCTGTCATATTCAATTTGATAAGAGATCTCTGTAATAATGCACTAACCTCAGATTCCATAATCAGGCTGACATTCTTTACTTTGGTATTTGGTGGGATATTTTACCTTTTTCATACCAGGAAACAAATTGACTATGATGACATTAAGCAAGCGCTGTATGTTGTTGATAAAACAAATATGACAGAACTTGAAATACCAGTTGATCAAATTGACAAAATTCTCTATTCTGGAGTTGGAATTGTCACCACCTAGTGAAATAGCAGATTTTGTTCCGTTAAGTGAGTACACCAATCGGTAGAAAAATAACAGTGGTTAAGTGACAACTATGAAAATTTTGATTCTTCTTTTCTTAGGTATTGTACTATTTGGATGTGGCACTTCAAAAAAGAAACATCCAGTCTTGTTAGCTGATAGAGAAGCTCCTCTAGGCTGGGTTTACCTTAAGATGTATGATGATAATTCGTTTGAATTTATATTAACAGGATTAAGAGATGAAGATGTTTACCCTGGAACCTATACTTTAAAGAGAGATACAATTTTTTTCCAGTACAGGGATTCAATTCCAAAGGCAGGAAAAACTGCTATACTAAGTAAAGGTTATGTCTCATATATAGAGGGTACCTATCACGAAAGTGTGCAAATACAGTTCACTCAATTATTTAAATAAAGTTACAGGCTGATTACAGTTACTTATACCTATATCGAAATTGAAAATT
>JANPIB010000158.1:0-30103 GCA_031424775.1 Chitinophagales bacterium
ACGATAAGCAGTTTATTATGATTGGCGATACGTACACGGTTTTGCAAGATCACTTTTGGTTGCAATTTCTTGATCTTCTTGAACAAAGCAAGGTAATAACGATAAGCTACATACACTCCAAGTCTTGCTTTAAGAGGTAGCATCACAATTCCTTCATAAGCATGATAAAAATCTTTCTCTATATCCGCTTCTATTTTGGCCTTGTCTTGCAACTCAAAGTTACTGAAGTCACAGCCCGGGAAATACATTCTGCCAAGCTGCTGCGTATCGGCTTTAATATCTCTTAAAAAATTTACTTTTTGAAAAGCAGCACCAAGGCTTCTTGCAAAAGGTTTTAGTTTTCTATACATCCCATCGTTGCCCTCGCAAAACACTTTTAAACACATCAGCCCAACTACTTCGGCACTGCCATATATATAATCACAATACGCTTTCTCGTCGTAATTCTTTTTCTCCAGATCCAGTTCCATGCTGTAGAGGAAAGCAGCGATCAGTTCCTGAGTTATGTTGTATTTGTGAACCGTTTTCTGAAAGCTGTTCAAAATTGGATTTAAACTGATCTTTCTTTCAATCGATTCAGCTGTAGCTGCTTTAAACTCCTGGAGTAATACTTGTTTGTCGTGTTGGTGAAAGGTGTCAACGATCTCATCTGCCAAACGAACAAAGCCATAAATATTATAGATCGGCTGACGCAAATCTTTATGCAGCAGATTTACTGCCGACGAAAACGAAGTACTGTATAGCCTCGTGGTGCTTTTACTGCAATGTTCGCTTAGCGTATTGAAAAGCTCAATGTTTGTCATACGAATCAACTACCGAATTGTTGTATAATTTGCTTTGCTACCACCTCACCACTTATTAAGCTTGGCGGAACTCCAGGTCCGGGAACAGTTAATTGTCCGGTGAAAAAAAGATTGCTCACTTTCTTACTCCTGCACCTCGGTTTAAAAACAGCAGTTTGCTTTAAAGTGTTCGCTAAACCGTAAGCATTTCCTTTGTAAGAGTTGTAATCATTCACAAAGTCAGTAAGTGCATAAGACTTCTTGTAAACGATTGAACTTACTATCTCAACATTTAGCTTTTTTTCAAGTCTTGTAATGATACTATCAAAATACTTGTCCCTTATTTCTGTTGAATCATTATCCAGCCCTGATGCTACAGGAATCAACAAAAAAAGATTTTCGTATCCCACGGGAGCAACTGTTTCATCAGTTACTGAAGTTACACTCATATAAAACAGTGGCTCTGTTGGCCAACTTGGTTTTTCATAAATTTCTTTACCGTGCAGGTTAAAGTCTGCATCGAAGAATAGCGTATGATGAGGAATCTTCGGTAGTTTTTTATTCAACCCAACGTAATATAAAAGGCAGCTTGGTGCCATTGTTCGGGTTTCCCAATAGTCTTCTGAGTAGCTACGATATTCTGGCAGCAAAAGTTTTTGTTCTATGTGATGATAATCAGCACCTCCAATCACCACATCAGCTATGTAGGTGTTTTCTGAAGTGATAACTGATGAGGCTTTGTTCAGGTCAACATCTATTTTTTCTACTGCTTCGTTAAAGTGAAATGTTACGCCCAATTCTTTAGCCAGGCTGTACATGCCTTCAACGATCTTATACATGCCACCTTTGGGATACCAGGTTCCGCCAATAATATCAGCATAGTTCATCAGGCTGTATAAAGCTGGAATTTTAGACGGAAGTGCTCCTAAGAACAGAACCGGAAACTCCATCAACTCCTGTAGCAAAGGATGCTTGAAATACTTGGCTACATGTTTTTTCATGGAAGTGAACACATCTAGCTTACCAAGTTTGCTGATCACTTCCCAATCAACCAATTCCATTGCAGAAAGCGAAGGCTTATGTACCAACTTCTGCATTCCGACTTTGTATTTGTAAGCTGCTTCTTCAATGAACTTGTCGAGATTAGCGCCACTTCCTTGTTCAACTCTTTCGAAAACCTGCTTTAGGGCTTCATAGTTAGCTGGAATATCAATAACATCGTCTCTTCCATATACACGATAAGAAGGATCTAATCTTTCGAGCTCATAATAATCACTCACCTTCTTTCCAAACTTGCTGAAAAATCTATCAAAAACATCCGGCATCCAATACCAGCTTGGACCCATATCAAACGTAAATCCATCAACTTTTAATTGTCTTGCTCTTCCACCAGGCTGCTCATTTTTTTCTAATACTATAACCTGCCATCCTGCTTTTGCCAGGAAGCAAGCTGCCGACATTCCTGCAACGCCACTACCTATTACAATTGCTTTCTTCAATTGTTAGTTTCTTTGAATTTGTTTCTGAAGCGTTTTTCGGGCAAAGTGAATCCGGCTTTTGATTGTACCCAACGGTTCCTTCAACATATCTGCGATCTCGTTGTACTTATATCCTTCAACATACAACAGAAAAGATGTACGGAAGATAGGCGGTAATAGAGAGATTACCTGCTCAATTTCCTTTTTTGCTAACTTTTTATAGGCTGAGTCGGTTGCATTTGTATCAACCTTGTACAGCAATAAGCTTTCATCTCCGGAAGCTACTGGTTGCCTTTTTTTCTTGCGATAATCATTAATGAAGATGTTTCGCATGATGGTGTACAACCAGGATTTCAGGTTGGTTCCCATCTGATACTTATCAATATTTGTCAAAGCCCGGTAGATCGTTTCCTGGCAAAGGTCTTTCGCACTTTCTCTATCCTGGGTAAGCGATACGGCAAACGGCTGGAGATATTGTGTGTGGCTAACCAGCAAAGCATTTAATTCGGCTGTAGACATATTGTTTAATTGTTTGGACTGTAAAATTAAACAATATTTCTAACACCTTGTTCAATGTTGGTACATTAAATTTTAAACAAAATGCTATTTATGCTATTAAGCGTTTCTGAAATTGATCGCACAAAATGAATTCCTTGTGGTGGAGTTTTCGTGTAACGCTCTAATAGTGAACCTGATAATACAGCAGGAACTTTAGGAACCTTGAGCGGCAGTTGGGTTAAAAACCTTTCCAGGGGAAATCTTTCAGAAGAAGAAGTAAGATGGCTATAAAGACAGGCAACCTTTGCGGTATTGCAGATTGCAGCTACATCTTTCAACGGAATATTTGCCCCTACATATAATATGTTATGTCCATTTACCTTAAAAATATATTGCATGAAAAGGAGACCGATCTCATGAAGTTCACCTTCCGGCAAAAACATCAGAATGGCAGGTTTTGAAACATCTGCCATAGGCAATTTATCAATCCCTAAAATGATTTTTTGACGAATTAAGTTGCTTACTAAGTGTTCCTGAGCCGGATGAATATGGTTGGTAACCCAAAGGAATCCAATCCTTTCCAGAAAAGGGAAGATGATCTGTAAAATGGCTTTATCAACGTTATACTCCCTGATGTATTGGTTAACCAAATGCTCAAAACCATGCATATCAATATCAACCATACTTTGTATAAGCTGATTTACTTTATGCTCCTCCTGTGCTTCTGGAATGGTTAGCGACAAGATCTTCTGCCGCATATCATCCACACTCATCTTATCAATATGTGAGATCTTATAGCCATATTTATTCAGCAAGGCGATATTCAAAATCAGCTTCAGGTGATCATTATTATAGTACCGGATGTTCGTTTCAGTACGTTCGGGTTTCAGAAAAGAATATCGCTGTTCCCAAATACGGATAGTATGAGCTTTAATTCCCGAAAGGTGCTCCAGGTCTTTGATGGTAAACTGGTTCATACTTTGTTTAACAATTTTCCCCGAAAAAGGTTGAAAATCAAATTTACAACCTGTGAATTAATCAATTGGTAAGTTTGCATAATATCAATATGTATGGATTTCAATACTGATGATCTGCTAACAGTCACCTTTACTTTGTTTGCTGTTATTGATGTGCTCGGATCAATTCCGCTATTGGTTTCATTGAAAGAGAAGATGGGAGGAATCAGGGCTTTGCCAGCAACTTTACTGTCTGGCGCTTTAATGATTTTGTTTTTATACGGAGGAAAGCCTTTTTTAGGGATGATGGGTGTTGATATCAGGTCTTTTGCCGTTGGTGGGTCGATTGTGATCTTTTTATTGGGATTGGAGATGGTTTTAGGTCATGAAATTTTTAAGCACGATAAGAATATGAGAGCTGGTACGCTGGTTCCAATCGCTTTTCCCATAATTGCAGGCTCAGGTACACTTACAACAGTAATGTCTTTGAAAGCTAATTACGATGAACTGTATATTCTGCTGGCAATTTTGATTAATCTCTTGGGCATTTACCTGGTGCTGATCTCTTTAAAGTGGATACAGAGAATTCTCGGCGAAGCCGGAATGATCGCTATCCGTAAGTTTTTTGGTGTGATACTGATTGCTATAGCAGTAAAAATATTTGGAAGCAACCTGCAGGCTTTTGGAGCAGGTATTTAAACCCTTATTATTATGTCCCCAAAAATTGTTGTACAAAACTGGATCGAATTGTTCAACAAAGCTGATGTTGATGCATTGGCAAGCCTTTATCATAAGAATGCTGTAAACCACCAGGTAGCTAACCAACCTGTTGTTGGGAGAAATGCTATTCGCCAAATGTTCTCAGCAGAATTTGTAACTGCTGATATGGTATGTATTCCCGAAAATATTTTTGAGGATGGTGAATGGGCTATTTTGGAGTGGAAAGATGCCTTGGGTTTAAGAGGATGCGGCTTTTTCCAAATTCAAGAAGGAAAAATTCTGTTTCAACGAGGCTACTGGGATAAATTGTCTTTCCTGAAACTGCATGGTTTGCCAATTCCGCAGCAACTCTGACGAATAGCGATATTTTGTACAAGAGTGCCCTTCGACGTGCTCAGGATAAACTCGCAACGGAAGATTCATTTATCTACAACAGCTTGGTAAACAATCCCAAAATTCTTTTTCCTGATTCCGTAATCTGCATTTACTGAAAGCGTAAGCCTTTCAAATCCTGTACATAGATTTTTGCATTCACAATAAAAAATATGTACAGAAGCTTACTTGTAGTATTAGGATTGGCTTTCACCATCTCTGCTTATGCTCAGCAAAAACCAAAAACCGTTGGCGATACGGTAGATGCCAAAACGTATTTACCAGATATAACAATCGTTGGCAAGGATACAAGACACGATATTCATCAACTACCAGAAATTGTTGGAACTCACATTTTCGCTGGTAAGAAAAATGCACTTGTAGTATTGGATAATGTGAACGGAAATATTGTTACGAATAATATGCGTCAAGTACTTGCTAAAGTGCCAGGCATTCATATTTGGGAAAGCGATGGTAGCGGAATTCAAATTGGTATCGCAACAAGAGGATTGAGCCCTAACCGTAGCTGGGATTTCAACGTTCGTCAAAATGGATCCGATATTTCTGCAGATCCTTTTGGATATCCTGAGGCTTATTACAATCCACCTTTGGCTGCTGTTCAACGTTTGCAGATTGTAAAAGGTGCAGGATCGCTTCAGTATGGTCCACAGATCGGAGGTATGTTGAATTATGTAATTAAGAACGGTAGTGAGATCAACAAGAAATTCGAGTTTGAAACGATTAACACTGTTGGAAGTTTTGGTTTGATCAACACGTTTAATTCTATCGGTGGCGAAACCAAGAAGTCTCATTATTATGCATTTTTCGATCATAGAAATGCTGATGGTTATCGCCAGAATAGTCAATATAAAACCAATACAGGTTTTGCAACGTATACTTACAAATTCACTGAGAAGCTGAAAGCAAATGTTGAAGTGTTGCGTTACTCCATGTTAAGCAAGCAGCCAGGGGGCTTGACTGATTCGCTGTTTAATATCAGTTCAAAGCAATCATTCAGAAGTCGAAACTGGTTTAACCTTGAATGGCTTACTACAGGTGCAACACTTGATTACAAGATCAATGAAAATAACCTCTTAAACCTCAAAGTTTTTGCACTTAGTGGCGATAGAAACAGTGTAGGCTATCTTGGATCGATTAATCAAAAAGATACCATAAATGCTCTAACAAAAAATTACAATAATAGGATTGTGGATATTGATCAATACAGAAATTGGGGTGCAGAGCTTCGTTACCTTACCAATTATAAGATTGGTAAACTCAGTAATTCACTAACGGCAGCGATTAGATATTACTACGGTAAAACAGATCGTTTCAAAAATGGAAAGGGAACTGTTGGTGCTGATGTTGATTTCTCAATCGTAGATGCCACGTACCCACAGGAAGTGAATTTTGCAACTGAGAACATAGCAGCAAGCCTGGAAAATGTTTTCCGCATCACTAAGAAGTTCATCATTATTCCGGCAGTTCGTTTTGAGCATGTGTCAACTGTAGGCAATGGCAGGATCAGTTACAACAGCAATGGAACGGAGAATCGAATAAAAGATGATAAGCGAACAAGAACTTTTGTTTTGGCTGGTATCGGTGCAGAATATCACATCAATAACACAGAGTTGTATGGCAACTTTACACAAGCTTACCGACCAATGCAGTTTGCTGATCTAGCTGTGAATGGTACGACGGATGTCGTTGATCCCAACATAAAAGATGCACACTCTTATAATATTGATCTTGGTTATCGTGGTAAGGTTAAAAGCTACCTGTTCTTTGATGCTGGAGTTTATTACCTCAACTATGATAATCGCATCGGCACCATTAACAATGGAACGTACAACCTTAAAACAAATGTTGGCAACAGTGTAAGCAAAGGATTTGAAGGTGTAATTGAATTTAACCCAATGCAGGCTAAACTGCTGCCGAAGAATTGTGGAGAAGTATCAGTTTTTGCTTCTTACTCTTACACACATGCTCGTTATGATGAATTCAAATTAGGTACAACTTTACTCAATGGAAAGAAGGTTGAGAATGCTCCTGAAAATATTCTGAGAAGCGGTATCACTTATTTGTATAAAGGTTTGTCAGTTACTGGTCAGGTGAGTTATGTTAGCGAAACTTTCAGTGATGCAAACAATACGGTAAAGCCAACAGCGAATGCTACGGCAGGATTAATTCCATCTTACACAGTTACTGATCTTTCTGCAACGTATCGCATTGCTAACTACACTTTCAAAGGCGGAATGAATAATCTCACAAACGAAAAGTATTTTACTCGTAGATCTGGTGGATATCCAGGTCCTGGTTTAATGCCTTCGGATGCAAGAAGTTTTTACCTGTCTTTGGGTGTTAAGTTATAATGTTGAGCCAGCTTTTGTGCTACTATTATACTTCGGTGGAGCCTGTCCAGAGCTTGACGAAGGATCGAACGCATACTTTTCTGAACCATCTTCAAAAAGCCTGTTCTTCCCAGAACAGGCTTTGTTCGTTATAAGTTTAATTGACTGCCGCTTGTTATGCTTAGCAAAACATAATTCTTTAAAACGAGGTCTTGCAGTGCTACAATCTTTTGATATTTCTAAAAAATTTATTTAGGTTTGTTAAACTTAAAATTTAGACAAGTCTAAAAATATGAAATGGGCATTAATATTTGGCTTCGCACTTAATTCATTTATGGCAATGCCACAAAAGGTTGTTACTGGCAGAATAATATCTGACGGCAAACCAATTGCTGCTGCCTCGGTTTCTATTCTTCCGAAGAAATTGCGATTTGTGAGTGATAGCGTAGGAAGCTTTCAGTTGAGTTTGCCAGAAGGAAAGCACACCATCCAGGTGAGGGCTGTAGGTTTTGAACCTTTACGACAGGAAATTCTTGTTGCGGAAAATTCATCTGATTTCACTTTCAGCTTAATTCCTGCTGAGTCATATCTAACAGAAGTAGTGATCACTGGTACGATGAAAGAGGTTTCTAAAGCTGCAAGTCCTGTTCCTGTTGAGGTGTACACGCCAAAGTTTTTTCAAAAGTCAGCACCAGCTAATTTGTTTGAAGCCGTAAGCCAGGTAAATGGTGTGAAGCCTCAGTTGAATTGCAATGTTTGCAACACCGGCGACATACACATAAATGGAATGGAAGGTCCTTATACACAAGTGTTGATCGATGGAATGCCGATCGTAAGTGGATTAGCAACCGTGTACGGATTGATGGGAATTCCGCTTTCAATGATTGAAAGAGTAGAGATCATCAAAGGACCTGCAGCTTCTTTATACGGTTCAGAAGCAATGGGTGGAACGATTAATGTCATTACTAAAAGTCCTTCTAAAGCACCATCCTTTATCACTGATATAAATTATAGTTCATGGAAAGAAATGAATTTTGATGTTGGTGTAAAGGTGAAATGGGGCAATACCAACGGTTTGATCGGATTGAATTACTTCCGGTATAATGAACCACGAGATATTAATGCCGATGGGTTTACGGATGTGACATTACAAAACCGTGTTTCCCTGTTTAATAAATGGAATTTTGATAGAAAAAGTAAGAAGCAGTTCCAGGCTGGGGCAAGGTTGTATTATGAAGATCGTTGGGGTGGACAGATGAACTACAGTGAAAAATTTCGTGGTGGTGATAGTGTTTATGGCGAAAGCATTTACACCAAACGTGTGGAGTTCTTCGGTACTTACGAATTACCGGGATCTGAGCAGTTCTTTCTTAACTGGTCGGCAAATATGCATGACCAGAATTCATACTACGGCACTACTCCTTACATGGCTCAGCAGAATATTGCATTTGTTCAGCTTCATTGGACAAAGCAGCTTTCAGCAAATCACAATTTGCTTGCTGGAGTATCTCAGCGATTCACTTTTTACAACGACAATACTCCAGCTACGGCTGAACCAGAAAAAATATACTTGCCGGGTATTTTTATTCAGGATGAGTGGAAGTTATCTGGCAACACCACTCTTCTTTCAGGACTAAGGATAGATCATAACGCTGTTCATGGATTTGTAGTTAGTCCAAGAGTTGCACTGAAATTACAGCCGGCAACCAATCATACCATTCGTGCAAGTGCAGGAACAGGATTTAGGGTGGTGAATATTTTCACAGAAGATCATGCAGCACTAACAGGAGCAAGAGATGTAATAATTGCAGAAGATCTAAAGCCTGAGCGTTCCATCAATTCCATCATCAACTGGCAGTATAATATCAGGTCTGCAAAAGGTGTCGGATTTGTAGAAGCCAATCTGTTCTATTCTTACTATCAAAACAAGATCATCCCTGATTACGACACTGATCCGAATAAGATCATTTATCAAAACCTGGCTGGTCATGGAGTTGGTAGAGGTGTGTCAATCAACGGTGACTGGACACATAATCACAACAACAAATTCAACATCGGCATCAGCTATATGGATGTTTTCCAGGTTCGGAATAACGGAGCTGGTAAGTTTGAAAAGATGCAACAAATGCAGGCACCAAAATGGAGTGGAACATTCTCATTCAGTAAAACTTTTCCAAAGCCGTATGTGGTGGTTGATTTCACAGGCAATTGGTACGGACCAATGCGTTTGCCAATCTTACCGAACGATTACAGACCGGAGTATTCACCTTGGTTCTGCCTTGCTAATATCCAGATCACAAAAAAAACAATCAAGGGATGGGAATTTTATGGTGGTTTGAAAAACCTGCTCAACTTTCTGCCATCTAATCCAATCATGAGACCTGAAGATCCTTTTGATAAACATGTGAATGACCCTGTTTCAAATCCAAATGGCTACACCTTCGATCCTTCATACAATTATGCACCAATGCAAAGCAGAAGATGCTATTTGGGTGTGAGATATGTGCTGAAGTAAATTATTCATTGTTGCTATATTGCGGGCAATTTGTTGATTGATGAAACTCAGACTACTTGCTATTTTTTCGATGGTATCCCTCTTCGGATTTGCACAGGATACTGCAAGGATGGAAACTGATCGTCCGGATCAAACAGAGTCTCCTTACCTCACAAAAAGACGATACATCCAGGCTGAGATTGGGTTTAACTTTGAAAAAGAGAACGGACTTACTAAACTGGTGCATCCAACCTTTCTCTGGAAATACGGTGCTTCAAAAAGGTTCGAATTCAGGTTAATAACCGAACTCTTCAGCCAGGAAACACCTCTCCTTATTCCCCAGGGAAATGATGTGAAAAACGGGTTAGCTCCAATCAGGATTGGTGGAAAGTTAGCCTTGTGGGAAGAAAAAGGAGTGCTACCCAAAACCTCTATCATTGGTCATGTGGCTTTTCCAAAACTTGCCAGTAAGTTTTACCAGGCTAATAAAGTGGCTCCTCAACTTCGGTTAACGATGCAGCATAGCATTACAGAGGTTATAACCTTAGGATATAATTTTGGTCCGGAGTGGGATGGATTTACCAGTGAACCTACCTGGATATATACTTTTGCTCCTGGTTTTAACCTAGGCAAGAACGGCTATATGTATGTAGAACTGTATGGGGATCTGAAAAAAGATGAAAACCCGCAACACAACTTCGACGGTGGCTTTGCTTATTACCTCAGCGATAATACAAAATTGGATATTTCTTCAGGCTTCAACCTTAAGGACAGCAAGCAGTATTATGTTGCATTAGGTTTTTCATTCAGGTTTAAGGCTTTCTAAACGGAATAGAGTATCTTAACAGTGGATATTAAAACTAAAAAATCTGCTTTATGGAATACGTGTTACTTGCAGTTGTCGGTTTTTACTTACTGTATTTTGGTTTCTGTTTGGTTTACATTATCAAACAACCCTACTTAAAGGCTCATGAGAAAGGTCTGTGGATTTTTGTATGCTTTAGTTTTCCTATAATAGGGTTCATTATTTACCGTTTGGTTTCCAATCGGCAACAAAGAACTTTCACTAGACCCTCTGGCTTACCTAAATAGCCCTTCAATTCCTTAACTTCGCAGCCTTTAAAATCTCAGGATGAGTTCGAAGTACCGGGAATTTTCACAGCTGAATCTGCCATCTATAGAAAAGGAAATTCTTGCCAAATGGCAGGAAAGCCAGGCTTTTGAGAAAAGCGTAAGCTTAAGAGAGGGAGCTGAGCCTTTTGTTTTCTACGAAGGTCCACCAAGTGCTAATGGAATGCCTGGAATTCACCACGTTATCTCCAGAACATTGAAAGACATGGTTTGTCGTTACAAGACCATGCAAGGTTTTCAGGTGAAGCGAAAAGGTGGCTGGGATACTCACGGATTGCCTGTAGAATTGGGAGTTGAGAAGGAACTGGGAATTACAAAAGAAGATATCGGTAAGAAGATCAGCGTTGAAGAATACAACAAGAAATGCCGTGAAGCAGTGCTTCGCTACAAGGATAAATGGGATGAACTCACTACCAAAATGGGTTATTGGGTTGATCTGAACGATCCCTACATCACCTTCGACAATAAATACATTGAAACGCTTTGGTGGCTGTTGAAGCAGTTGTACAATAAAGGACTGTTGTACGAAAGTGTGAGTATTCAGCCATATTCTCCAGCTGCAGGAACAGGTTTAAGTTCACATGAACTGAACCAACCCGGTACTTATAAAGATGTGAAAGATACATCTGCTGTGGTGATGTTTAAGGCTGTTAAGGATGAGAGATCACAGTTCTTGTTTGATGCTTCAGGAAGTGATGAGGTCTTCTTTCTTGCATGGACAACCACTCCCTGGACACTTCCTTCTAACCTTGGACTGACGGTTGGTCCAGAGGTAGATTATGTGCTGGTAAAAACTTTCAATCCTTACACACATCTTCCGGTGAATGTTATTTTAGCAAAGCCATTGCTTGGTAAATACTTCAAGCCCGAAGGTGAAAATGGAGATTTTGAAAACTATACAGCTGAAGTCAAGGTTTTGCCTTGGCAAATCCTTTCAACATTCAAAGGAAAGGAAATCGAAAAATGCAAATACGAACAACTTCTCCCTTACGAAGCCAATTCAATCGATCAAATAAAGGAGATCACTCCTGATGCTGATCCTTTCAAAGTTTTATTAGGAGATTTCGTTACCACCGAAGATGGTACAGGTATCGTTCACACAGCTCCGGCTTTTGGTGCTGATGACTATAAGGTTGGGAGAAAATATAACATCGGTATCCTCACCATGGTTGATCGTGAAGGAAAGTTTGTAGACGGATTGGGTGAGTTCAGCAATCGATTTGTAAAAGATTACAAGAACGATAAAGACTACCAGGATGTAAACGTTGACATCTCTGTTAAACTAAAAAAAGAGAACAGGGCTTTCAAAGTTGAAAAATATGAACACAGCTATCCGCATTGCTGGAGAACTGATAAGCCGATCCTTTATTATCCTTTAGATGCATGGTTCATCAAAACCACAGCTCTGAAAGATAGAATGGTTGAGCTCAACAAGACCATCAATTGGAAACCAAAATCAACCGGTGAAGGAAGATTTGGCAATTGGCTGGAGAACATGGTTGATTGGAATTTGTCTCGTTCACGTTATTGGGGAACGCCACTTCCGGTTTGGAGAACTGAAGATGGGGAAGAGGAATTATGCATTGGCAGTATTGAAGAACTGATGCAAAAAGCTGAGGAAGCTAAAAAGCTTTTGGGTGATACGATCAACAGTCAACTGTCAACCGTCAACCTGGATTTGCACAAACCTTATGTTGATGAGATCATCCTCGTTTCTTCTTCAGGCAAACCAATGAAACGAGTTCCAGATCTAATAGATGTGTGGTTCGATTCAGGTGCTATGCCTTATGCTCAATGGCATTTCCCTTTCGAAAATGTAGAGACTTTCGCTCAGAATTATCCGGCAAACTTTATCGCCGAAGGTGTTGATCAAACAAGAGGTTGGTTTTATACACTGCATGCTTTGGGTTCTTTAATTAAAGAATCAATTCATGAAGAACTGAAGAAGCATGGAATAGAAGTTTCTGAAGATAAGTTTCCAGGGCTTGCTTATAAAACGGTTGTCTCCAACGGATTGGTGTTGGATAAGAATGGCAACAAGATGAGTAAGCGTTTGGGAAATGTGGTTGACCCTTTCAAAACCATTGAAACCTTTGGTGCTGATGCAACAAGATGGTATCTCATCACCAATGCATCTCCTTGGGATAATCTCAAGTTCGATATTGATGGTATCAAAGAAGTACAGCGTAAGTTTTTCGGTACACTATATAATACATATCAATTCTTTGCTCTTTATGCAAACGTTGACGGCTTTGCTTTTAAAGAAGCTTACATCCCATTAGAAGAAAGACCTGAGATTGACCGTTGGATTCTTTCGTCACTCAACTCACTCATCAAAACAGTGAAAGAAGCAATGGACGATTATGAGCCAACCATTGCAGGTCGTGCTGTAGAGGAATTCCTGGATGAACACCTTAGTAACTGGTATGTTCGTTTGTGTCGCCGTCGTTTCTGGAAAGGAGAATATGAGCAGGACAAGATATCAGCTTACCAGACTTTATATGAATGCCTGGAAACTTTGAGCAGATTGATTGCTCCAATCTCACCATTTTTCAGTGATGTAATTTTCCAGAATCTGAATGCAATTTCAGGAAGGTTCAATGTTGAGTCGGTGCATCATGCTGAGTTTCCTACGATTATTGAATCAGCGATCAATAAAGATCTGGAAGAAAGAATGCAGCTTGCCCAGGATACATCTTCACTGGTGCTATCCATTCGTAAGAAAGTAAATATCAAGGTTCGTCAGCCTTTGCAAAAAGTGTTGATCCCTGTTCTTAATCCGAAAATGAAAGAGCAGCTGGGGAAAGTAGAAGACCTTATCAAAGCTGAGGTTAATGTGAAGGAGTTTCAGTACATCACTGAAACGGAAGGTATCATCAGCAAAAAGATCAAAGCCAATTTCAAAACGCTGGGAAGTAAGTTAGGTGCAAACATGAAAGAGGCTGCTGCAGCCATCAGTAAGTTTACTCAACATCAAATAACCGAATTAGAGCAGAATGGTAAAATCGACCTTCAACTATCAACTATCAACTTCCAACTAGCAACTGCAGATGTTGAGATCATAGCTGAAGACATTCCAGGTTGGAGTGTTGCCTCAAAAGGAAATTTGACTGTAGCATTAGATATTACCATCTCTGATGATCTGAAGAAAGAAGGCAATGCAAGAGAGTTCGTAAATCGTGTACAAAATATCCGTAAGGAAAATGGTTTTGAATTAACAGACCGTATATTCGTGCAGATTCAGGAAACCCCACAGTTGAAAGAATCAATCGAACTAAACAAAAATTATATTTGCGCCGAAATTTTGGCAGATAGGCTTGATTGGACACCGGAATTGACAGGAAATGCGATTGAGATTAATGTGAACGATGTTCTGCTGAAAGTGAGTGTAACAAAAACAGGGTAACTATGGCTACAAAAACAGCCCCCAAGAAAGTTGCGAAAGCAGCGGTTAAAAGCTCTAAACCAGTAAAAAAGGCGTCTCCAGCTAAAAAAACAGCTTCTAAGCCGGCTGGCAAAAAAGTTGTACCAGCTAAGAAGGCTGCTAAGCCGATCGCAAAAAATACGATCCCGGCTAAAAAAGCACCTGCAAAAAAAGTGGTAAAACAGGTTGCTAAGTCAGCTCCAGCTAAAAAAGCTCCTGCGAAAGCAGTTAAAGTTGCTCCTAAAAAAGCAGCTCCGTCTATAGTGGTTCCTAAGAAGGTTGCACCTAAAGTTGCTCCCAAAGCTGCAAAGCCAGTTCCGAAACCAGCTCCAGCTCCAAAAGCTGCAGCTAAAGTGGCGGTAAAGCCTGAGCAAAAGAAAACTGCTCCGGTTAAACCAGTTAAACCACCGAAAGCGGCAAAACCAGTTCCTCCACCAAAACCGGCAAGGGTTCCGAAGCCAAAACCGCCTCCGTTACCATTTCCAGATCCGAGGAGAGCTCCTGAATTAAAACCAAGAGGGTTTATTCGTCCTACTAAAAAGGATGAGCCGGTAAAAGACGTGAAAATCCCAAAGACCACTGTAAAATCGAGTGTTCCTTATCAGCCAGGATATACACCATTAGATCAGCGCAAAGACACAAACAAATCAAACGAACCACTAGTGAGATACAGCGATGCAGAATTGGCTGAGTTCAGAGAACTCATCAATAAGAAGATAGAAGCAGCAAAGAAGGAATTAGCTTATTTACAAGGTCTGATTACCCGTAAAGATGAAATGGGTGGCGATGAAACGGATAACCGTTACATGACCATGGAAGATGGTGGAATGAGTATGGAAAGAGAGCAGCTTAGCCAAATGGCAAGTCGCCAGATCCAGTACATCGATCACCTTGAAAAAGCAATCATCCGTATTGAAAACAAAACCTACGGAATCTGCCGTGTAACCGGAAAGCTGATTGACAAAGCTCGACTTCGTGCAGTACCACATGCCACACTTAGCTTAGAAGCCAAGTTGGGATTGGTAAAACCAAGTGGTGATCAATAAACTAAGTCGGTAATATAATCAGAGGCTGTTCGAAAGAGCAGCCTTTTTTTGTTTTAGAACAAGCTGAAGAATGTCATGGCATCGTTTGTTGTGTCACTCACTTGTACGTTCCGACTTCGTGGCGACAAAACCCAGCTGAAAAAGTTTATTTAAACTCCTGCATATCTACCAAACGTCTGTATATCCCACCTTTTGCTAATAATTCATCATGGGTGCCACGTTCCGCAATTTCACCTTTCTGCAAAACCACAATTTCATCAGCATGGCGAATGGTAGATAGCCTGTGGGCTATCACAAGACTTGTCCTGTTTTCCATCATTCGGTTAATGGCATCTTGCACCAAACGTTCACTTTCGGTATCAAGAGCTGACGTGGCTTCATCCAAAATCAGGATCGGTGGATTCTTCAGCAAAGCTCTGGCAATCGTTACTCTTTGTCTTTCACCACCACTAAGTTTGCCACCTCTGTCACCAATATTTGCATCAAAGCCATTTCCTTTGTTGCTGATAAAATTGTGAGCATTTGCAGCTTTAGCCGCCTGTTCAATTTCCTCCCTGGATGCTTCAGGTTTTCCGAGAGAAATATTGCTGGCAACGGTATCGTTGAAAAGAATCGCTTCCTGTGTAACAATGCTTATCTGGTCTCTCAAACTTTCCAGTGTGTACTTCCTGATGTTTACGCCGTCAATTAACACTTCACCTGAATTCACATCATGAAAACGAGGCACCAGATCAGCTAGCGTACTTTTTCCAGAACCAGACGAACCTACCAAAGCAATCGTTTTACCTTTCGGAATTTTCAGGTTGATGTTTTTGAGGACCGTAACATCGCCATAAGCGAAAGAAACATTTCTGAATTCGATGTTTTCATTAAATCCTGGTAAAGCTGTTGCTCCGGCATCGTTGTGAACCGTAAGCGGAACTCTGAGGATGCTTTCAATTCGTTCAATAGCTGCACTTCCTCTTTGTACACTGTAAAACGCCGTAGAAAGTGATTTCGCAGGATTGATGATCTGTGTAAAGAAAACGATGTAGGTGATAAAAGTATTTGCATCAAGTGTGTTGCCTAACACCAGCTGACCACCAAACCAGAGAATGCAACTCAATACCAAAACACCCATGAACTCACTCATAGGGCTGGCAAGATCTTTCCGAAAATTCATCTTGTTTCGGATATTGTTCAGGTGTTTGTTCAAGCCAAGGAACTTTCCACCCATAATATGCTCAGCATTAAAAGCCTTGATCACTCGCAAGCCTGTAAGCGTTTCATCCAAAACTGACATGAGTAAGCCTTGTGTTTCCTGAGACTCGGTTGATTGCTTCTTCAAAGAGCGACTCAATCTTCCAATAATAAATCCGGTTAAAGGAAGCAGTACAAGCAAAAACAAAGAAAGTGTTGGGCTGAGGATCACCAAAAACGTAAGTATAACAATGATCTGCAACGGCTGATTGATTAAACCTTCCAAAGTGCTCAACACACTCCACTCCACTTCATTGGCATCATTACTCATTCTGCTGATGATATCGCCTTTACGTTGCTCAGTAAAGTAACCTATTGGCAGTTGCAGGATTTTTTCATACAGATCTGCTCTGAGTCTTGTCATCACATGATTTCGCAATGGGGACATCACTCTTAAAGCAAGATAGAAGAACAGGTTCTTGAAGAAAATTCCACCGACAACGATCAGGCAGATCATCATCAAAGCAGTTTGTTGTCCATGCTCCTTAATAATTCCGCTAAGAAAATATTGGATGTTGTCTAGCAGGCTTGCAGCACTAAATTTTAAAACCGGAGGTGTATTGATCAGGTTTTCTTTAGCAAACAGCAACTTTAGAAAAGGTGCAAGCATTGCCAGCGAAACCAACGAAAAAATGATGGATAATAAATTGCAGAAGAAATATAGTACGATGGAAGATTTTTTGTCACGCAGGTAAAACAAGATCCTCGAGAAACGCTTCATTAGCTTTATACTTAGGGGAAACGGCAAAGTAACTAAATTTACCGCCAATCAAAACGTTAGGATTATGCAGGAAGGAAAGCGTCAGAAGCAGGTGGCTGCAGTGTTGCAGGAAGAGCTGAATGAAATATTCCGTAGGCTGGGATTGAATATGATGAATGGCGGAATGGTTTCTATCTCTTCTGTGAAAGTTACGCCTGACCTGCTGGAAGCAAGAATTTACCTGAGTTTGTTCCAGGTTGGAGATGGTCAACAAGCGATGAAGGCTATTGAAGACAGGGCTTGGGAGGTTAAAAAGCATCTTACGGAAAAAGTGAAGCATCAATTAAGAAGAATGCCGGTTTTGCATTTTTATAAAGATGATACATTGGACCAGGTGTTCAAAATGGAAGAACTGTTTAAAAAGATACAGGAAGAAGAAGGTGGAAAAGCAAGTGAGCAGAAAACGGATGAATAGAAAGATGCTGCCGAAGGGTGCGACGCAAGGAACGATGACACAAGAAAAAAAGTTGACCTCATAAATATCAATATTGAATTTCCTTTTTGCCTGGAGATATTTTAAGTCTAAAAAAAGCACCAATGCCATCAACATCATTGCATGGATAAGTGTTGTGGCAATCGCTGTTGGCACAGCTGCACTGATTATTGTGCTGAGTGTGTTCAACGGTTTTGAAGACCTGGTGAAAGGTCTTTATGGTGACTTCTATTCGGATTTGAAACTCTCTGCTTCACAAGGAAAGGTTTGCAGGCTTACCCAACAGCAAATTCAGCAGTTAAGAAAAGTGAAAGGGGTAACGGGCATTAGTTTGATTGCCGAAGAAAAAGCTGTGTTGAAGAATGAAGATGCTCAAAGTATTATTTTTCTGAAGGGGGTTGATGATAAATATGCTACAGTAAATAAAGTATCTCAACATATTGCCCGTGGAAAATACACTCTTGGCGATTTGGATAAACCCGGAATTGTTGTTGGAGCAGGAATTGAGAATGCTGTTGATGTAGATCCGGAGATGAGTTTTTATCCATTGGTGGTCTATCTCCCAAATCGAAAGGCAACCTCATTAAGAACAGAAGATGCTCTGTTCTCAGATAATATTGATGTAACCGGCACTTTTACTGTTCAGCAAGAGTTCGACAATAAATATGCATTCACCAACCTGGCTTTTATGAAGTACATGTTGGATATGAAACCAGATGAATATACTGGTGCTGAATTATCAACCTCGGCTAGTGAGAACGGCATTGAGGATATAAAAGATAAGCTTCAAAAGCTGCTTGGTCCAGGCTATAAGGTAGAAAGCAGGTATCAGCAGAACCAGAGCTTGTACACGGTAATGCAGATGGAAAAATGGGTGATCTATGGAATTCTTTGTTTGATTTTGGTTGTGGCGGCATTCAACATGATCGGAGCTTTAACGATGCTGGTGCTTGAAAAGCAAAAAGATATTGCTGTGCTAAAAGCTATGGGGGCCAACAAGGAATATATTCAAAGCATTTTCTTAAGTGAGGGAGTTTTAATAGCTACTGTTGGTGGGATCTCCGGAATTTTGCTGGCAATTGGGATCTGTTATCTCCAGTTAAAGTTTAAGCTGATAAAGCTCTCAGGAGGGACTTTCATCATTGATTATTATCCCGTTAAGTTGATTCCAGGAGATTTTGTATTGGTTGCAGCAACTGTTTTCTTCGTTTCAATGTTAGCTGCATGGCTGCCAAGCCGTAAAGCTGCAGCTCAGGAATTTTCACTAAAAAGTTGATCAGTAATCTCCCAAGGTTTCAGGCACCTGGGCAAGAGCTTTGGCAAGTTGATCATCATTCGGAGCGATTCCGTGCCATTCGTGGCTACCCATCATAAAATCAATTCCGTTACCCATTTGGGTGGTCATCAAAATACAGATTGGCTGACCTTTTCCGGTGAGAGATTTGGCTTGCTCAAGTGTATTCACCACTTCTTCCATGTTATTTCCGTTCATTTCGATCACTTTCCAGTCGAAAGCTTCAAACTTGATTTTCAGATCTCCCAAACTCAATACTTTATTGGTAGAGCCGTCAATCTGTTGACCGTTATAATCGATGGTTGAAATAAGGTTATCTACTTTATTATGGGCTGCAAACATGATGGCTTCCCAACATTGTCCTTCTTGTAATTCTCCGTCCCCATGTAATGAAAAAACAAGATTAGAGTCGCCATTGAGTTTTTTGGATAAAGCCGCTCCGATGGCAACACTCATTCCTTGTCCTAAAGAGCCGCTTGCCATTCTAACACCTGGTAAGTGCTCATGAGTTGTTGGATGACCTTGTAGCCGGGAATCTATTTTTCTGAAGGTTGAAAGTTCTTTTACTGGAAAATAACCGGCTCTGGCCAAGGTTGAATAAAAAACAGGAGAGATATGTCCGTTAGAAAGGAAGAACACATCCTCCTCCTTACCGTCCATATTGAAATCTTTGTTATGCTTCATCGCAGAAAAATATAAAGCCGCAAGAAAATCTGCACAGCCTAATGAACCACCTGGGTGACCACTTTGTACAGCATGCACCATTCTTACGATGTCTCTTCTTAGCTGGCTAGCAACTTCTTTCAAATATTTGATATCTGCCATGGAGAAAAAAATTTCTGGCGGCAAAGCTAATAGGATAAAATGGTTAAACCATAGGCAACATACTTAATAGAAAAGTAATCTAACCGTCAGATGGTAGATTGGCGATAACTCCATATTTTTACTGTATCATGAGACTAGGGGTTGATTTCCAATTCTACGGAAAAACGAAAATGCTACTTCGAAAAATGCCGCCTTTATTAAAATAGGCTTTGAGAACTAAATCTCAATAATTCCATGGAACAAATTATAATTGGCAGCATAATCGCTTTTTTGGTAACCTTCTACGCCATTCCTGTGATCATGAAGGTTGCTGAAATGAAAAAGCTGTATGACGTACCAGATGAACGGAAGATACACAAGCAGCCTATTCCATCTTTAGGTGGTTTCGGCATATTTGTAGGATTCGCTGTGGCTTTATTGCTGATGATGGATTTTGCACAACTTCCTGCCATGCAATATTATTTTGCTGCATTTCTTATCATTTTCTTTATTGGGGTTAAGGATGATATTGTTATCCTTTCGGCACAAAAGAAGTTTATTGGGCAATTATTGGTAGCAGCTATTCTGATGTTCAAAGCCAAATTACTGATCACTGATATGCACGGATTTTTTGGTGTACAGGTGATAACACAAGAGGCTTTACGATATTGCTTAACGCTGATTACCATTATAGTAGTTATTAATTCCTTCAATCTTATTGATGGTGTTGATGGACTTGCCGGAACGCTTGGTTTGATCGCTTCTTCTGTTTTTGCAGTGTTCTTTGTAATGAATAAAGACTATACCTATGCTGCGATAGGATTTGCTTTATCTGCAAGTATTCTTGCTTTCCTGATTTATAACTTTCATCCGGCTAAGATATTTATGGGTGATACCGGCTCATTGTTGATTGGATTGGTTAATTCGATTTTGGTGATCCGTTTTATTGAATCGGCAAATACTGCTGCCAGTTATCAACTTGTAGCTACTCCTGCTTTAGGATTTGGGATTCTTTTATTACCCCTGATGGACACTTTGAGGGTTTTCGGTATCAGGATATTTCATGGAAGATCTCCTTTTAGCCCAGATAGAAATCACATTCATCACCTTTTGTTAGATCGTGGTTTAAATCACCGGCAGGTTACATTAACCTTATCGGCTACAAACATTGGGTTCGTGTTATTGGCTTTTGTTGCTCAGCCTTTAGGAACTACGTACCTCATCATTGGTTTGATAGCTTTATTCTTTCTTGGGATTTTAGGTTTATACATTACCAAGCCTAAACCTCATATGCATGTGGTAAAAGATGAGGATGTAAAAAGCAATAAAGTTAGGCTTGTTTCAATCTTCACTGAAACTGCACCTGCTGCCGTGGACGAAGAATAATATTGAATAGATATTTAAGCACTCATTCGAGTGCTTTTTTTGTGACCATAAATTATACACCCGATTCATTAGTTTTGCGTCTTTAAAATTGTTTTATGGGAGAAGAACTGGAATTTATAGTTGAGGATACAGAATCCGGGATGAAAAAAGCCATCAGTCACCTTGAAGTTGAGCTTACGAAGATCAGGGCTGGAAAAGCCAATCCTTCAATGCTGGATGGATTGAACGTTGACTATTACGGATCTCCAACTGCTATTAACCAGGTTGCAAATGTTACAGTTTTAGATGCAAGAACCATTAGTATTCAGCCTTGGGAAAAGAACATGCTTGCTCCGATAGAAAGATCTATCATGCAAGCCAACATAGGCATCACACCTCAAAATGATGGTGTTTTGATCAGGCTGTTCATGCCTCCGTTGACAGAAGAAAGAAGAAGAGAGATGGTTAAGAAAGCTGCCGGAGAAGGTGAACATTCCAAAGTTGCGATTCGTAACATTCGCAGAGATGCGATCGAAGGAGTAAAAAAACTTCAGAAGAATGGCTTGAGTGAAGACATTACAAAAGATGGTGAAAAAAGAATTCAGGATATCACCGACAGATACATTGTATTAGTTGATAAACATCTTGCAGCAAAAGAGAAAGAGATCATGGCTGTATGATCATCGGTTAGCCAGGTACACGCCCAATAGAATTATTCCCAGGCACCCGATCTGCATGATCGTAATGGTTTCGCCATAAAAAACGCCCCAGATAATTGCTACAAACGGAATTCCGTACGTTACTGTAGAAGCAAAGAGTGCTCCTGCTCTCTTTAATAGCATGTAGAACATGATAGAAGCTACAGCAGTTCCTAAGACACCCAGAACTGCACTGGCTATTGTAGCTCGAACCGTTTCTGTAGCACCCAAATCCCGATCAAAGTAACCAGCAAAGAATAAGGTAATAGAAGATGGGATCATCAGGAATACAAAAGCCAATGCTGCAATGTTGATTGAGTTCACTGTCTTAAGATGAGTGCCAACCATGTTAACGTTTATGCCATAAAGGATTGTGGCAAGTAAGCAGAACAGTGA
This sequence comes from Chitinophagales bacterium, assembly GCA_031424775.1. GTDB lineage: Bacteria > Bacteroidota > Bacteroidia > Chitinophagales > Chitinophagaceae > JAEZDC01. The sequence continues at coordinate 22,242 of JANPIB010000158.1, forward strand.
ATAAGAAAAATCTTTAAGAACAATTCCTTTGCTTGATGCGAAAGGCAGCAACATCAAACCAATAAAGCCTACAATAATTCCCACCCATTTATTTCTCGATGGTTTCAAGTGAAAGAAAGAAGCCCCGATCACAACTGTAAACAGCGGAGTTAACGCATTTAAAATTCCTGCGAGTGAACTGTCGATCCTGGTTTCGGCAATGCAAAAAAGGTAGGCTGGAAAGAAACTGCCAAGCAATCCTGAAAGAATTGCATACCAGATTTTATCTTTAGGAATAGCCCTTATCGCCTTTACAGCAAAAGGCAACAACACTGCTCCAGCACTAAGAATCCTCAGCGAAGCCACTTCGTAGGCATTCAATTTTTCTATGCCCAGTTTCATTAGGATAAAAGAGCTACCCCAGATGAGACTAAGCACAATAAAAAGCGTCCAGTTGATAACAGTATTTCGCATACGAAGGGCAAATATTGAAAAATTGCTCTTATTAGGGAATACTACTTTTATAACTGGTTCGGCTTCAGAAGTAAGTCAAGGTTTACTGCCAGCTGTGCAAGTGGATAAATTATCTTCTCCCATAATCCTATTCAGGCGTTATTTGCATCATAAGTAAAGTACCGTGAACACAGCTACCTACCAGATCAAATTGCCACAGTTCGAAGGTCCGTTTGACCTGCTTCTGTTTTTTATTGAAAGAGACGAACTTGATATTTACAATATTCCTATTACCAGGATCATCCAGGATTTCCTTGAATTCATCCACACAACAGAAGAGCACAACATTGATCTGAGTAGCGAATTCATTCTCTTTGTTTCTACGTTAATGCGTATCAAGGCAAAAATGTTGTTGCCTCGCAAAGAAATTGATGCACAGGGTAATGAAATTGATCCAAGGCAGGAACTGATAGATAAAATACTTGAGTACAAGCGTTTCAAAGAAGCTGCTGTTAAGATGGCTGAGATGGAAGCCATGAGAATGCTAATGGTAAAGAGAGGTAATCTGCAGAAAGAACTTTCAAGTATTGGCGAAGAAGCGTCAGAAGGAACAGAGATACAGAACGTAACAATGTTCAAGCTGATGAAGGCTTTTGAGAAAGTGATGCAGCGTGTGTACGAAAAAAACAACAAGCCTGTTCACACCGTAGTAAGGTATAACTATACCATGGAAGAAAGCCGTGAGAATATGCTTTCAATGGTGAGGGAAGAAAGAACGGTTTCTTTTGAAAAGATATTTGAACAATGCCAGGATCGAATCCACGCAATATTTCTTTTTCTTTCTATGTTGGAGTTGGTTCAGGGAAAATACATGGCTATCCTTGTTGGTGAAGGCAGAAATAACTTTATAGTAGAGTGGAATGAAAACAGGGAAGAAGATGGTCCGAGTTCAATGGATGAGAACACAGATACAACCAGCACTGAAGTAGATCCTAATCTACAATAGGAACTTTCTTAGGGATTACCCTGGCTGAAGTTGCGTTTTTGATCTTAGCAAGAAGCTCCTGCGGAATAAATGGCTTCAAAGCACAATCAACAAATCCCATTTTTATCAATCCCTGCAGCATTTCATTATCCAGCAATGCAGCAGTAAATGCAATGGCTGGAACTTCAGAATAATGCTTTCTGATCTCTTTGATGGCAGTATAGCCATCCACTTCAGGCATCTCCAGATCAAGTAGAATAATATCAAAGTTGCTATCCTCTTTCAGAATATCAATTGCTATTGCACCATTTTCTGCCGTGATAACTTCCGCTTTCCAGTCTTCCAGCATTTTTTTAGCGATCATCATATTGATGATGTTGTCTTCAGCAATTAAAATGCGGTAGCCCCTCAATTCATTATAATCATCATTGAAATCCGTTGCTTTGGCTGTATTCTTAGAAAGGGTAAAATCAATTGTAAAAGAAAATTCGGTTCCTACGTTTTTTTCACTGGAGACCTGTAATCCGCTGTTCATTAATTGCAACAAACGCTGGCTAATGGTAAGTCCTAAACCTGTACCGCCAAATCTTCTTGTACTGGTGCTATGAGTTCCTGCTTGCCAGAAACTGTCGAATATGCGTTGCTGGTCTACAGGTGTAATTCCTATCCCTGAATCTTTTATTCTGAAATGTACCGTTACCGTATTTTCTGTTTTATTGATGGCAGAAGCTTTCAATTCTACAAAACCTTTTTCAGTAAACTTGAGTGCATTTGAAAGGATGTTGTTTAGAATCTGGACCATTCTCAGATCATCATGATGTACTACAACATTCAAAGCACTATCTACTGAAACCTTTAGTTGAATACTTTTCTCTTCAAAATGGTTATAAAACGGAAGTGTCGATTTCTCAAGAAGTGTTTTCAGGTTGTAATCGATAGGGTGCAGGTTCAGCTTTCCTGCTTCTATTTTGTTGAAGTCGAGAATATCATTCACGAGCCTTAACATGTGATCAGAACAATACTTCAAGATGTTCAGATATTCTTCCTGGTGCGGTAATGATTGCTCTTTCTCCAACAGGTTCGATACACCAATAATACCATTTAGCGGAGTTCTCAACTCATGCCCCATGTTAGAAAGAAACCTTGACCTTGCCTGTGCAGCTTCTTCTGTCTTTTTTTTCTGCCTGATGATCGTCTCCACATACCTTCTTTCCATGAATAAGCCGATGATCGCATAAGCTGCTGACATCAGAATCACACTCAAACTATTATTCAGGAACATCCTGGCATATATCTCCTCTGAGATATTTTGCCATTCACTCACCTCGGGGCTATAAAAGATACAAGCACAAAAACAGGCTATCGTAAGTGCAAGGTAAGCTGACAGTTCTTCAAGATACCTTTCATGATTATCTATGAGGTATGGTAGAACCGTAAGCAGCGGAATAAAGAAAAGATAACTTCCAGAATGTAAACCCTCAGAAAAAGCAACAACAACAAGAAAACTGTTTATTGAAACAATGGAAAATATCTTGGCAGATTTAAACCAACCCTTAAAATTCAAAATAACAATGAAGATCAGGCAGACTAATAATGATGCAACCAAAACAGCAGAAAGAAGGTTGCCGTAAATGATATTGGAGACGATGGAAGCTCCGGCAAATAGCATGGCGATATAGCCAAATCTTGCAGTCCGTTTTATCGTTTCCCGAATATCATGGACTGAGTCCACGGAATCAAAGGCTGTGTTAGTAATTTCCTCTCTCACGGTTCGTAAAAATACTGTTTTATCCCAATAAGCTGCTAATAATCACCTGCTTTTGAAGCATGGCTCTTACCGTTTCAGCAATCGACTTGGTATCATACTTACATTCCTGGTGTAGTTCTTTCGGTGAGCCGTGCTCAACAATTCTATCCGGAATACCCAGCATTTCAACATCTGCTTTATAATGGTGCTGATTCATAAACTCAAGAATAGCAGATCCAAAACCACCAACAACGGTTCCGTCTTCAATGGTTATTATTTTATCATATTTCGCAAACACCTCGTGAAGCAGTTCTTCATCTAATGGTTTTGCAAAACGCATATCATAATGTGCAGGATCAATTCCATCCGTTCTTAATTCTCTGATAGCAGCCTGAGCAAAATTTCCTGGATGCCCCAAACTTAAGATCGCAACTTCTCTTCCATCCTTTAGCTTTCTGCCTTTGCCAATTTCGACCTCTTCAAATGGAGTTCTCCATTCAGGCATCATACCTTCTCCTCTTGGATAACGGATCACAAAAGGATATTGCATTTTCTCCAGCTGAGCTGTGTACATCAGGTTCCTAAGCTCCTTCTCATTCATCGGAGCACTTATGATCATATTTGGAATACACCTGAAATAAGGAATATCATAAGCTCCGTGGTGTGTTGGTCCATCTTCACCTACCAGTCCGGCTCTGTCTAAACAAAGTACAACAGGCAGCTTTTGTATAGCTACATCATGCACCACATTATCATAAGCTCTTTGCATGAATGATGAATAGATGTTGCAGAACACCCTCATTCCCTGAGTTGCCAATCCGGCACTTAACGTAACGGCATGTTGCTCACAAATACCTACATCAAAAGCCCTGTGTGGCATTTTCTCCATCATAAACTAGAGTGAAGAGCCACTTGGCATTGCAGGAGTGATTCCCATGATCTTCTCATTCTGCTCTGCCAGTTCAATTATCGTATGACCAAACACATCCTGGTACTTCGGAGGTTGCGGTACTTCAAATTTCTTCTTGTAGATCTCACCTGTAACCTTATCAAACAAACCCGGAGCATGCCATTTGGTTTGATCTTTCTCAGCCAGTGAATAGCCTTTTCCTTTGGTGGTGATGATGTGCAGGATCTTCGGACCAGGAATTTTCTTCAGGTCTTGTAACGTATCAACCAGTTTGGTGATATTATGACCATCTATCGGTCCAAAATACCTGATCTTAAGCGATTCGAACAGGTTAGAGCTACTGCTCACCATGCCTTTCATGCTATCAGCCACTTTATGAGCCATAGCACGGGTGAAAGTTTTTCCCGGAAGTTTTCCTAATGCCTTCCAAACATCTTCTTTCAGCTTGTTGTAAGTAGGTGAAAGCGTAATATCAGTTAAGTATTCTTTTAAAGCACCAACGTTAGGGTCAATGCTCATGCAGTTGTCGTTTAATACGATCAGCATATCGGCATTGGCAACTCCGGCATGGTTCATTGCTTCAAAAGCAAGTCCGGCAGTCATTGCTCCATCACCAATAATGGCAACTGATTTCCTGTCTTCACCTTTGTATTTAGCGGCGATCGCCATTCCCAAAGCTGCAGAGATTGAAGTGGAAGAGTGACCAACACCAAATGTGTCGTATTCGCTTTCGCTGCGTTTCGGAAAACCGCTTAAGCCTTTGTATTTACGATTAGAAGGAAATATGTCTCTACGACCCGTAAGAATTTTATGTCCGTAAGCCTGGTGACCAACATCCCAAACCAGTTGATCGTACGGTGTGTTGTACATGTAATGCAGTGCAACAGATAATTCTACCACACCAAGGCTGGCACCGAAGTGACCACCATGCACACTCACCACATCAATAATGTATTGCCTCAGCTCTTCGCAAACCTGGTGAAGTTGTTCCTTACTTAATTTCTTTAGATCGGCTGGGCTGTTAATGTCTTTGAGCAGCTGACCAGGAGTGATCTCCATTCTCGTTGGGATTTTTGTAAAAATAGTGCATTTGCCTTTGTTACATGGCTGACACCGGTTAGTGGTAGCCATGTAACAAACAATTACCATAAACGAGCATTAAACTTAAATAGTTCAGCCTCAAAGAATATTTAAGGAATAATCGTTAAACGAGCTCGCCTTTGTTGGTCGCCTGACCAACAAATTTCTGCTAGACTCCCTATTTGAAATAAATCTCATTAGAAAATGAACTACACAAGGCATTATTTTTTAGATTTATAAAAAATGTTTTATGCATACATTATTCCCTTCAGGATTTATTTAAATTTAGTGGCATTTTCTATTCAAAATTTTATTAAATAAACCTATACACAATGAAAAAGACACTATTAATTTGTTTCGTAATATCTATGCTGACGAATTCTTGCAAAAAAGATATTAAAGAAAATGAGAAAAAACAGGAAAGCGTATCCGCAGTTCAAAATATTTCCGGTATTGAAAATGGTGATATAACAGTCAATGAAAACTATGGTTTTTTAGTTTTTCAAGAAGGGATGTTTTTACAGAATTTCAGAATCAAATTTTGAGTATGACTCATGAAGAGGTACAGGAATATCTTGACCAACTAGGATTTGATAGTGAAGGGGCTGCAATGTTTAATTCTGAAGAATATTTGGAAACCAATGTGACGAAAGATCAGCTCGCCTATTATGCTCTCAATGATAAACTCATAGTTCAGGTAGAAGATGTAATTATGAAGGTAAAGGATGATAGTTTAGCTTTGGCAATGAGGTCCGATTATCTGAGTAATTCTTCATATGAAAACATAAGTGAAGGTTACTATGATAGTACTAGAATGAATCTTTTTGCAGAAAATCCTTCAAGCACGGAAACAGAATGGGGAATTGTTGATTATACTCATGAAACTCCTTCAGGGTATGAACAAAGCCGTCCTAACACTAATCACTCAGCCCAAATATTTGGAAAAAGATATGATGTAAATGCTAATGAAGATTGCTGTTATAATAATCATGTTTGGCATTTTAATTTTTACACAACGCATTTTTTCTTTGTTAGAACAGGTTCAGGTTATGATGCTGAGGATATGGGGGCAGGCTGTAGTGGCTATGGAGCTTGCTCGAATGATTTGGTGAGATATATTTAATAGATCATAAAAGGCTCTTATATAAAAGAGCCTTAATTTATTATAAGTATGAGACAAGTTTTTTTAGTGCTTTTCATTTTGTGCGGGATAAACTCTTATTCACAAAAACAATATATCATCTTAGACTCTGTTACAAAACAGCCAATTGAATTTGCGAATATAGTGATGCTTCAATTTATGAAGGGAACAAGCAGTGGTAAGGACGGGAAAGCGATATTTCGAGATACAGGTATTGCAGGTAAGGATTCTATTGCGATTACTCACGTAAGTTACCATACTCTTTACTTTCAATTTGATGAGTTTAAAAATTTGGATACTATTTTATTACAACCCAAGTATAGAGACATTACAGAAGTCGTTGTAATAAGTTCAAAGCAGTATACACATAAAAAGAACTTGGGGTTTTTTCAAAATAAGTTAGAAGGGCTTATGAGTCTAAGGTCTGGTAGCCAGATCGCATTGAAAATCGAAAACCCACAAAATATCCAAGCCGTTCTCTCTAAAGTAAAATTGCACTTTGACAAGTTAGTGCCTGACGTTCGTTTTAGGTTACGTTTAATTGAAATTAATAATGATGGAAGTTTCGGTAATGATCTCATCCCTAATGGATTAATTTTTAAACCAACGACTCTTAAAAGCAGTATTTCCCTAACTGAGTATAACGTTTTTTTGCCAGTAAATGGAGTTTTGATTTGTGTTGACAATTTAGGGGATGGAAAAGTATACTCGTCCAGATTGGACGAACCTGTAACTTCTATTAGAATGACACAAAGACTTTCAAAGCCTCTTACTTATGTAAATTATAGAGATACAAAATGGGGGATATGGAATGTTGCATTTTCAGGTTACAAAATATCTAATGCCCAAATTCAATTAACGATTTTAACACGTAAATAGTAACGATCCATAATACAATTGATCTTAAATGAGTTTCGTATTAATATAAATTCTTAATGGGTAGAGCAAAATTTTATCAAAAGCAATTCTTTTGGTGTTTATTACTGATTGTTTTTTTCCCTTTTTGCAGAGGGAAAAGAAAACATCCACCGATAGAAAATGTAAATTCTCTGTCGATTGAATACTACAGAAACTTGCCTCAACAACAACTAACGGAAATTAAATTTGAATCTGACACCTTTTTTTACAAACTCTCAGAAGTAAAAGACACAATTATCAAAAGAATACCTGGGATAAACACTGGAAAAAATACTCTGCATATAGCTAGTATTTCTGCCTCTTGCGGATGTACCAAGGCATCTGTAAATAAAAAGCTTGTTATGCCGGGAGAGGATTTTATTGTGGATTTGAAGTTTGCCCCTAAACAAAAAGAGTTTTCTGTTTTTTTTACAATTATTGGCAATATCCCAAAAGGAGTCTGCCTTAAAAGCATTGTATTCAGATAATTTTATTGTTTTTTTCTAAAGCTTTGTTCGTGTCCTCATGAACCAAACTAAGCAACTTGTTCAGCCTGTACAGAAAGTTTATATCCCAATTGCAGCATTAACCCTTCACATTGTTCCCAGGTTAACCCAAACTCTTTTACATCTGCAACACCTATATGGGCTAATACATTTCAGTTTTGTTT
>JANPIB010000159.1:0-4294 GCA_031424775.1 Chitinophagales bacterium
GCAAAATATCTTAAACATACTATAACTGAGTTGGATGAACGCAGCGGCGCTATACTGGCTAAAAATTCCTATAGCTCAGAATTTGTAAACAGGGTCGCATTTTTTGATGCAGACGGAACCAACAAAAGTATTACTACCGACAGAACGGAATTTATTGGAAGAAATGGAACACTTAATAATCCTGAAGGATTAAGAAGGGTTAGGTTTTCTGGTAAAACTGGTGCTGCTTTAGACCCTTGTGCTGTTATACAGGTCGTCTTTGATTTGTTTGAAGAACAGGAGCATGAAGTTATTTTTCGCTTAGGTGCGGGAAAGAATATGGAGCATGCTTTAGGAATTATCCAGGCAAGTGAAGGTGCAAAGGCAGCACGTGATGCAAAACAAAAAGTACACGATTATTGGCAAAAAACTTTAAGCGTAGTTCAAATTTATACACCTGATCCGGCATTGAATATATTGGCAAACGGCTGGTTAAATTATCAAACCCTTGCGAGTCGTCTATGGGCACGTAGCGGGTTTTATCAATCGGGCGGTGCATTTGGTTTTAGAGATCAGTTACAGGATGTGCTTTCATTAATGCATTCACATCCTAGGTTAGTACGGTCACAAATACTACTGTGTGCATCAAGGCAATTTAAGCAGGGCGATGTGCAGCATTGGTGGCATCCTCCTACAGGTCGTGGTGTACGTACCACTTGCTCCGACGATTATTTATGGCTGCCTTATGTAACGGCAAAATATATTAATGCCACTTGCGACAAAGCAATATTGGATGAGCAAATACATTTTTTGGAAGGACGTCAGTTAGCCGTAGGCGAAGATTCTTATTTTGATCTTTTTCTTACCTCGAATGATACCGCTGATTTGTATAACCATTGTGTAAAAGCAATTGAATATTCATTAAAGTTTGGGGTACACGGCTTGCCCTTCATAGGCTCAGGAGATTGGAATGATGGTATGGATAAAGTAGGCAATCATGGCAAAGGCGAAAGCGTATGGCTCGCATTTTTTCTATATGATGTACTGGTACAGTTTGCAGAAGTGGCACTATTTAATAATGATGAAGCCTTCTCCCTAAAATGTAAAGACGAAGCAGAAAAATTACGCATCAATATCCATGAACAATCATGGGATGGTGAATGGTACCGACGTGCCTATTTTGACGATGGAACACCACTCGGTTCTAACAAAAATGAAGAATGTAAAATTGACTCCATTGCACAAAGCTGGTCGGTATTATCAAAAGCTGGTGATAAGGAGAGAATACACACCGCGATGCATTCTGCTGATAAAAACCTGGTGCGTAAAGAAGATGGAATAATTCAACTCTTTAATCCACCATTTGATAAGTCTAACCTTAACCCTGGCTATATAAAAGGTTATGTGCCGGGTGTACGTGAAAACGGAGGACAATATACACATGCTGCAATTTGGTTGGTTATGGGATTTGCTGCAATTGGTGACAAGAAAAGAACGTGGGAATTATTACAAATGATTAACCCCATAAATAGGACAAGCAGTGAAGATAAAATTAGAAAATACAAAACTGAACCTTACGTAATAGCAGCAGATGTGTACGCTGAGCCTAAGCATAAAGGTCAGGGTGGCTGGACGTGGTACACAGGCTCTGCAGGCTGGATGTATCAACTAATCATTCATTCTTTTATTGGCTTAAAAAGAGAGGGTAATACGATCAGCTTCACACCTTGCATTCCAGAAGAATGGGAAACATTTGAAGTTCATTACAAATACCTTAATACCATGTACCATATTCTCATTACACAAAAAGAGGGTACAGATTCAATGATGGTTATAGCGGATGGGGTGAAGCAGGAAGATAATATGATTACACTTACAGATGACAGGGCTGAACATTCTATTCAAATCAATTTAAAAACTGACCATGCAAAGTGAATATCCTATTTTATCCGATAGTTTTAAAATAGCTATTCAAGGGGGTTAACTCTTGTTGCGGGCAATCAATTTCATATATAGAAAACTAATAGCTTACAGGCTCGGTCTCATTTTTTAAATTAAAATTCATGGAGTTTATAGATTATTATTAAGTATTAGAATTAGGAAAAAACGCAACTCCCGACGATATTAAAAAAGCATATCGAAAACTGGCACGTAAGCACCATCCCGATCTTAACCCTAATAATAAAGAGGCTCAAAAAAAATTTCAGCAATTAAATGAAGCAAATGAAGTTTTAAGTGATCCTGAAAAAAGAATAAAATACGATCAGCACGGCAAGGATTGGAAGCATGCAGATGAGTTTGAAAAGGCAAGACAATCACAACAACAACAATCAGCCCAGGCAAATCGAAACCAACCAGGCTACGATGAATACCACGATAGTAAATTTTCCGATTTCTTTTCATCAATGTTTGGAGGAGCAGAGAGTAAAAGTTCACAAATAAAATTCAGAGGGCAAGACTTTAATGCCGAACTAAAGCTGAGCCTCAGCGAGGCTTATATTACGCATCAGCAAACGATGACTATAAATGGCAAAAACATAAGAATAACTATACCTGCAGGTATAGAGAACGGACAGGTAATTAAATTAAAAGGACATGGTGGACCCGGAGTAAACAACGGACCTAATGGTGATTTGTATATTACTTTTTCTATTGGTAATGATTCAAAACTTAAGCGATCAGGAAATGATCTATATACTACAGTTGATTTGGATTTATACGTAGCCGTTCTGGGTGGCGATATAACTATTGATACACCCAGCGGAAAACTAAAATTGACGGTAAAACCGGAAACACAGAACGGAACCAAAATAAGGTTAAAGGACAAAGGGTTTCCAATATATAAATCTGAAGGACTTTTTGGTGATTTATATGTGACTTATTTAATCAAAATACCTACTAATCTTACTGACAAACAAAAGGAGTTATTTACTGAATTATCTAAATAGTTGTGTAAATTATAGCATATGGAACCTGAACAATTTATAATAGTCGAAGACTTTTGCAATAGTCATCAAATTGAATTTTCGTTTATAAAGACTCTCAGCGAAGTTGGCTTAATAGAAATTACCTTAATGGAAGAGAAAGGGTTTATTGCCGAGAGTCAGTTGCCGACTTTAGAAATGTTTTTACGTCTGCATTACGACCTTAAAATAAATTTAGAGGGAATTGATGCGATTGCTAATTTGTTGAAGCGGCTCAACACGATTCAGGAAGAAAATACTATTTTAAAAAATAGGTTACGCTTTTATGAAGGGTCTGACTTGGAATAACCAAGAATTGAATATTTCAATAAAGTTGGAATGCCGTGTCAATTAAAAATCAGTTTCCAATTCAGCACCAAATTCTTTCAACCAATTCTTTGCCTTCTCAAAATTTGGTTGCATTACTGCAACACGATTCCAAAATTCGGGGGTATGATTTGCTTCTAATAAATATGAAGAATTTTTTGTCAAATAAAATTCCTTCTTGTGCTTTGTCTGTTACATACAGTTTGTAATTCTTTCCCAAATACATCAGGGTTTCTCCCGACACAAATTGTTTGGCAGGTTTAGGAATTCTTTTATTCTTAAGCTAAGTAATGCAATCAATGAATTCAGTGAATTGTAAGCTTCCCTTTTTTTCAAGCCACTCAAAAGTATAATTTTCAACTCATCATTTGAGCCTTGATGACTTTATCCACTAAATGGCTCTCTTCAATTTTCAAGGGATTTTCGTTCGCCATTTGTGGATAAAGCTTCGGTTTAAGTACTGGTCTTTTGTAATTCTTTTCAGCAAAAATCTTCGGAGCTTTATAGCCTAAAGATTTATGCGGTCTTTCATTATTGTAATCAATCATCCATTCTTCTGCTTTTTGCCTCACTTCTGCCAGTGTTGTAAAAACATAAGCGTTTAACAGCTCTTTTCTGATGTTTCCATTGCATCTTTCTACATATGCATTTTGCATTGGCTTTCCTGGTTGTATAAAAACAAGAGTGATGTTATTTTGCCTGCACCATTGATCTAACTTGTGAGATATGAACTCAGGTCCATTATCTACACGGATGATCTTTGGCAAACCCCTGAACTCCTTCAGATATTCCAAAACTCTGATAACCCTTAAAGTTGGTAACGAAAGATCTGCTTCAATGTGCAACAGCTCTCTGTTATAATCGTCTACAATGTTTAGCAGCCTATACCTTCTTCCATCCCAAAGTGTGTCGCTCATAAAGTCGATGCTCCAAACTTCATTCATTACCTCAGGCTGATACAAAGTCTGCTTTATTCTTGCAGGTAAACGTTTCTTGCTTCTTCTGCGAATGTTTAACCTAAGCTC
>JANPIB010000160.1:0-12761 GCA_031424775.1 Chitinophagales bacterium
CGAAGAAGCACGTTGGTAAAGGATTCAATAGCCATTGGACCGATGTCTAAACCCATCCAACCATCAGGAATTCCATTGCTTAATGCAGATGATACATCGGCGTTAGCATCGAACTTATCTGCAATAACTGAATCTGCCGGAAGATGAATACAAACACCTTTTGCCTCTGCTTTTTCCATTAACTCTTTTGCTGTTTCTATTCTTTCATCTTCGCAAAGCGAATTACCGATCTGTCCACCTTGTGCTTTCATGAAAGTATAAGCCATACCTCCACCAATGATGATGTCAGTTGCTCTTTCAAGAAGGTTTTCAATAATGAGAATCTTATCAGAAACTTTTGCTCCACCAATGATGGCTGTGAAAGGCTTCTCTGAACTGTGCAACACTTTTTCGGCACTGATCACCTCACCTTCCATTAGTAATCCAAACATTTTCTTTTCTCCCGGAAAGAATTTAGTAATTACGGCTGTTGATGCATGAGCCCTGTGGGCTGTACCAAAAGCATCGTTAACATATACATCTCCCAGTTTGGATAATTTTTCAGCAAATGCTTCGTCACCTTTTTCTTCTTCTTTATAGAAACGCAAGTTTTCGAGTAAGAGTACTTCACCTGGCTTAAGATCAGCTGATAATTGTTTGGCTGATTCTCCGATACAGTCATCAGCAAACTTTACTTCTGTACCAATCAACTTACTAAGGTGACTGAGAATATGTTTTAGTGAGTACTTGTCTTCAAGGCCTTCTTTCGGACGACCGAGGTGGCTCATCAGGATAACACTTCCGCCATCTGAAAGTATCTTTTTGATCGTAGGCAAAGCTGCCGTAATCCTGTTATCGTCAGTGATCTCTAAAGTTTTTTTATCTAGTGGAACGTTGAAGTCAACTCGGATGAGTACTTTTTGTCCGGAGAAATTGTGAGATGAGAATCTGCTCATAGCTGATATAATTTAAAATAAAACCCTCACCTAGATGGATGAGGGTTTATGTATTTAGTTGTTGAATATTGTTCTAAAAGTACAAGAGTGCGACGCAACGAAAGCTGAATTTTTTGTTGCGGCTGACTCCATACAACTCTTATTTGCTTATTAATCCTGCGAAATGTTTAACAGTTCGAACAAGCTGGCTAACATAGCTCATTTCGTTATCGTACCAGCTAACTGTACGAACCATTTGAGTATCACCAACATTCAGCACTCTTGTTTGAGTACCATCGAACAATGAACCGAAGTTGATGCCGATAATATCGCTGCTCACAATTTCGTCTTCAGTGTATCCGAAGCTTTCATTCGAAGCTGCTTTCATTGCCGCATTTATCTCTTCTACTGTTGTTTTCTTACCTAAAGTGGCAGTTAACTCAGTGATAGAACCTGTAATGGTCGGAACTCTTTGAGCAGAACCATCCAGTTTACCTTTCAAACTTGGAAGAACAAGACCAATTGCTTTTGCAGCACCTGTACTGTTAGGAACAATGTTGGCAGCTGCAGCTCTTGCTCTTCGCAGGTCACCTTTGGCGTGAGGAGCATCAAGTGTATTCTGATCATTGGTGTAAGCATGAACCGTAGTCATTAAACCAGCCAGAATAACAAACTTGTCTTCAAGTACTTTAGCCATTGGAGCCAGGCAGTTTGTTGTACATGATGCACAAGAGATCACTGTTTCGCTACCATCAAGAATCTCATGGTTAACGTTGAAAACAACGGTTTTCAGATCACCTGTTGCCGGTGCAGAGATCACCACTCTTTTAGCACCTGCAGTGATGTGAGCTTCAGCTTTTTCCTTATCAGTAAAGAAACCAGTACACTCCAGCACCACATCAACCTGGTGAGTACCCCAAGGAATCTGAGCCGGATCTTTTTGTGCATAGATGGTAACTTCATCACCATTTACATTGATGGAGTTTTCTCCTGCTTTAACCTCAGCATCAAATCTGCCTTGTGCACTATCATATTTTAAAAGATGAGCTAACACTTTTGGACTGGTAAGATCATTTATCGCTACCACATCAATTCCTTCCATATTGTATATCTGACGAAAAACCAGACGACCAATTCGTCCGAAACCGTTAATGGCAACTTTAACCGTACTCATGTTCAGTAATTTAAATTATTAATTAAAAAGGCGATGCGAAATTACAGGTTTGCACCTAAACTAAGGTTTACAATTAGTAGTAGAGATGTTGATGATTATCAGGAGAAAAAGTGAGCTGATGCTAAAAAGAAAAGAGCCTCACAACGTGTAAAGCTCTTTTTTGGTAGCCCGTACGGGAATCGAACCCGTCTTTCCTCCGTGAAAGGGAGATGTCCTAGCCGATAGACGAACGGGCCATGTTCGTTTTCTCTAAATGGGTGGCAAAAATAGGTTTGGGAAGTGTTACAGCCAAAAGTTTTTAATATTAAGTTCTGAGCATCGTTCTGAGTTAGTGGAACTTCAAAGAATCAGCGTAAACAACTTTCTTATGTCCTTTAAGGTGTTGGAGCTTTGGTTCGTCAAAAACAAGCTCTTTTACCTGTAAAGCTGGATACACGTACATATTGTAGGGTTGCTGGTCGTTACACTCTACAAAAACCACCCATGCATCAGGTTCATGCAAAATCGAATCTCTTCGTTGATCTCCGGCTTGAAATGTCCAGGATAAGCCATATCTCTGTGCTGATCTTCTCAATTGTGTTTTTACAGCTATCCCAACTCCATCTACAAACAAATCATCTTCCCAACTTTTTTCTTGCGGCAAATAAATCTGGTAATCTGGTCCATCAACTTTTGCAAACTTCGAAAACACTTCCCTGGCTGCTTCTTCACCCAGTTTACTCACAAAATGATCTATACGGATCTTGTTTACTTGTTGTTGATTGGAATCAGAGTAATCTGTTGTTACAACAACATCTCGGGCAAACTGCCAGGCTCTTATTGCCACATGCTTATCCAATGAAACCAGTTGAACTTCAGAATAGAATTTCATGACATATCAGTTCATGAATAAATCTAAGCTGATTCTCCGATAGTTACGAGTTTATAAAAGAAAGATTAAGCTAAGCAGGCCTTGTATATGAGGGAGGACTGATCGTCTTCATTGATGGCATAAGACAAAAGAAAGCGGTAAGCCTGTTTAGACTTACCGCTTTGAAGTTTACTAACGATTTTCAGTTGATTCAGAACCTGAAGACGTTACGTTAGAAGAAGTTTGGTTTGTTCTGCTTCGGTTAGCACCAGAAGCCTCACCACCTCTTCTACCTATTTGAGCCATATGCTCACGATTACGGCTCACAGCCTCACCACCCTTACGTGCAATTTCTCTCTGCTCTTCTTTATTCATTGCAGCAAATCCACGGTTTGATTTTCCTGGCTGGCGTTCATTTCCTGGGTTTGATTCACGCTGGTCGTTTCTAGAATTAGGCATAACGAGTACTTTATTTAAGTTTTCAAATTAGTAAGTGCATAAAAAAACATTCAACACTATGCCAAAAAGACAAGTTGTATGATTAGCAACTCTCAGTAACTGATAAAAACAAATTATGTGATATTAGGTGTAGTAGTATGTACCCATCAGGCAAATGCCATTCCGATATGATTAAAGTATACGATAATAAACAGGATGCAGGAAGATAACGATACCAGCTTCAATTTACACAGTGCCGAACGTACGGCATCCCTTGCGTCGCAAGCACTTCATCTGCAACGCTGTGGGAGCTTTAAGGCTTCTTTACAAATTGGTGATTGTTACTCAATTTCTCTTCGATGATCTTGCCAACACGTTCTGAGATACCTGTTTTCCCAAGTTTCATATCAACCCAAACACCATCATCTCTTTTTGCAAAGGCGAATTCATTTTTATCGCCTATCACACAATAGTAATAATGTGTACCATCAACATTGTACTTAATGAAAACTTCGAGGATCGAGGCTTTGCCTTCATCTTCAAAATCTGTATCAAAGGCAAAAATGCCGGAGTTGTTAGTCATAGCTACTGTTTACCAGAGTATTAGGCAATATTTACGCCTGAAAATGAGTAGATTTCTTTCAAAGTTTGAATTCACTATACATGGCAGGCACTTCTACACGCTTAAAGCCTTTCTTTAATAATCTTCGCTGAAACTCAAGCTGAACCTTGTATTCACCATGAACAATGAACAGGTTGTTTACCAAAGTAGGATCCTGGCAAGCTAAGAACTGGCAGAGATCATCATAATCTCCATGAGCACTCATGCTCCTCATTACACCAACCTCTGCTGTAACATCATATTCCTCACGGAAGATGCGAACTCGTTTAGAGCCATTCATCAATCTACCACCAAGGGAGTTGGGTTCTGAGTAACCTACAATCAGTATCGTGTTCTTCTCATCTCCAATATTATTTTTGATGTGATGCTTTATTCTTCCCGCATCTGCCATTCCACTGGCAGAGATGATGATACATGGTTGAGGTAAAAAGTTTAGTTGTTTGCTTTCCTCTGCAGATTCAATGAATTTTAGCCCAGGAAAGTCAAAAGGATCGCTATCGGAAAGCAATAATTTTTTAATGGACTTGTTGAACCCTTCAGGATGACTTTTTACCACCTCTGTAGCTTCGCTGCTTAACGGACTATCTACATAAACAGGAACTTTAGGTAATCGCTTCTCTAACTCAAGCTGATTCAGGAAATACAGCAGTTCCTGTGTTCTGCCCACACTAAAAGCCGGAATGATGAGCTTGCCTTTTTTCTCAACGCATGTTTTAGTGATCCAATTTAGGAATTGATCTGCTGTACTAACTAAGTCGTCATGAAGTTTATCTCCGTAAGTGCTTTCGATTATGATATGATCTGCCTGTGTAAATACTTCAGGTGATTTCAAGATCACATCACCATACCTTCCTACATCTCCACTAAAAGTGATCTGTTCTGTTTTTCCATCTTCAGTTACTCGTAGATGTACTGCAGCACTTCCTATAATGTGCCCTGCATCTGTATATAAAACTTCCAACCCTTTTTCAATGGTTGTCCATTCACCATATTGCACTTCCGCCATTAACGTAACCACTTTCTTAGCATCGTCTACACTATACAATGGTTCAATCAAAGGTTCTCCCAGCTTTCTTCTTTTCTTGTTGGAGTAGGCAGCATCATCTCTTTGAATTTCCGCAGAGTCTAATAACAGAATGTTTGCAAGATCTTTTGTTGCCGAAGTGCAGAATATCTTTCCATTAAAGCCATCTTTCACCAGCTTTGGCAGCAAACCTGAATGATCAATGTGTGCATGAGACAGTAGCACATACCTTATCGTTGAAGGTTCAAAGCCCCAGTTTTGGTTGAGGGGCACAGTATCTTTTCCCAAACCCTGGAACAATCCGCAATCGAAAAGAATATTCGTTCCGTTATTGAGTGTAAGTAAATGTTTTGAGCCTGTTACTGTTTGTGCTGCACCGTGGAAAGAGAGTTTCATAATTAGCAAGGTAAGTGGATTATGAAACAAACAAGTTTTTAGCCAATTATTTTACTAAAATATTTAGTATATTGAACCCGAAACATACCTGAGTTAAACCTGGCTCATACCTGTGACATATCCATGTGATATACCAAGTACCAAAGCAGTTGATACGGGTTTTAAACGGATAAGCGTAAAATGAATGTTATATGGCAAAACAACAAGGAAGCAACCCTATTACAGGAACCTTTAATGGGTTTAGTTATTACTACAATAAAGCCCATGGATATTTAGTAAGGCGTACCGGTGCACCAACCAAACAACGACTTAAAAAAGGAAGCGAGTTTGATATTACACGGCGAAATAACAATGAGTTTGGCAGGGCAAGCCATTATGGTAAATTATTAAGAACGGGGTTTAGGCGAATAACCAAACATTGTAAGGATGGCAGCATGAATATAAGACTGGCCAGAAGGTTAAGAGAGATCATGATGATG
This sequence comes from Chitinophagales bacterium, assembly GCA_031424775.1. Taxonomy (GTDB): domain Bacteria; phylum Bacteroidota; class Bacteroidia; order Chitinophagales; family Chitinophagaceae; genus JAEZDC01. Next base: position 5,898 of record JANPIB010000160.1, read on the forward strand.
GATAAGGAGAGTGTATTTGGAAACCGTGACCTGAGGAAAGATAACCTGATTGCGTTACAACATTTTGAATGGGATTGCGAAAGCCTTAGCCGCAAGTATTTTGACTTACCTATTGAAACTAGGCATAGCTCAGGATGCCTTGAAGTTACTACAGGTATAAGCCTTGACAGAAAACCGAAAGGTGCTGATGCGTGGAAACTTTTTAGTGTTGCAGTGACGGTAGATTTTATTACAGACAAGGTTAAAACATACGAGCAGGAAAGTGATGTATATGAATTTGAGAAAGGTGATTTTGCTGAAAGCTTTACGCACTACGTTTCTGAAGATTGTGTGCTGTTTCATGGCATGTGCCTAGTTTGGCTTGTATACGATGCCACTATTGATGATTATGTGCCTTTGAAAAGGGAGCATGTAAATGTTGGGTTTGTGAGGTATGTGGGGTAGGAAATATTGATTATTGGAGAGAAAATCTTAGCTTGAGAACTCGGAAGTTATGATAATAAAGAAGGCGAGTTGCCCCGCCTTAAATGTTTTCACAACGGAATAATCCTTATTGTGATTTGCTTTTAACTAAGTCGTATAAAATTATATAAATAAATCTAACTACCAAAAAATATGAAAAAAATTCTAGGGCTTGATTTAGGGACTAATAGTATTGGGTGGGCATTAGTAGAGCATGCTTTTGATGAACACAAAGGTAATATTTTGGGTTTAGGAAGCAGAATCATACCAATGAGCCAAGATATTTTAGGTGATTTTGAAAAAGGGAATTCTGTATCACAAACAGCAGAACGAACAAGATTGAGAAGCGTAAGAAGATTAAGAGAACGTCATCTTCTAAGACGAGAACGCTTGCATCGAGTATTGAAATTATTGGGGTTTTTACCTGAACATTATGTTTCCCAAATTGATTTCAAGGAGCGTTTAGGAAAATTCCTAAACAATAGCGAACCTAAACTTGCTTATAAAACATCGTGGAACGACATAAAAGGAAGAAATGAATATAATTTCCTTTTTACAAAGTCTTTTGATGAAATGCTTGGGGATTTTTATAATCATCAACCTCAAATTTTATCAGATGAAAGAGGCAATAGGAATTTAGTGCCTTATGATTGGACAATTTATTTTTTGAGAAAGAAAGCATTGACGGAAAAGATAGAAAAAGAAGAATTGGCTTGGATACTACTCAACTTCAATCAGAAACGTGGCTACTATCAATTGCGTGGTGAAGACGATGAAACAAATGACAAGAAAGAATATGTGGTATCACTTAAAGTCATTCAGGTTGAAAAAGGAGAACAAGATAAAAAGAATAATCAAAAAAACTGGTACAACGTAACCTTGGAAAATGGGTGGCTCTATTCTGCAACTTTTTCGTCAGAACCGCTGTGGTTAAATGCAGAAAAGGAATTTTTGGTAACTGAAGAATTAGATGAAAACGGGAATATAAAAATTGTGAAGGATAAAAAAACAGACAAGGAAGGGAAAGAGAAACGCAGAATTACTCCTTTACCCTCATTTGAAGAGATTGATTTGATGAGTAAAGCTGAGCAAGATAAAATCTATAAAAAAATCAAGACCAAAACCGAAATTACAATTGCCAATAGTGGCAAAACGGTTGGCACATACATCTATGAAACACTCCTGAAAAATCCAAATCAAAAGATTAGGGGGAAATTGGTTCGAACAATTGAACGCCAATTTTACAGAGACGAACTGAATCGGATACTACTAAAACAAAAAGAGTTTCATCCTGAACTTCAAAATGATACCCTCCATAATGATTGCGTAAGAGAATTATATAGAAACAATGGAGCACATCAACTGCTGCTAAGCTCAAAGGATATTGTGCATTTGTTATTGGATGACATCATTTTCTATCAACGTCCTTTACGAAGCCAAAAATCATCTATTGGCAACTGTACAATGGAATACAGGAAATACAAAGATGAAAACGGAGTTGAACGTATACAATACCTGAAAGCTATCCCTAAATCAAACCCTTATTATCAAGAGTTTCGAATTTGGCAATGGGTGTACAATTTATCCATTTATAAAAAAGAAGACGATACAAATGTAACCATTGATTTTTTGGGCAGTACGGAAGATTGGGAAAGACTATTTGAATTTTTGGTTAGACGTAAAGAAATAGAACAAAAACCTTTAATTAAGTTCTTTCTGGAACAAAAAGGGTTAAAAGGCAAATTGCTCAGTGCTGAAATCGAAAAATATCGTTGGAACTATGTAGAAGATAAAAAGTATCCCTGTAATGAAACGGGAACGCTTATGGGTACAAGATTAGAAAAAGTTAAAAACATATCTTACGACTTCCTTACCAAAGAAATTGAACAAAAACTCTGGCACATCATCTATTCGGTAAAAGATAAAGTCTGCTTTGAAAAGGCTTTGAAATCCTTTGCAGAAAAACAAAAATTAGATATTAATTCTTTTGTAGAGGCTTTCAAAAAGTTCCCCCCTTTCAAAAGCGAGTATGGTTCTTACTCTGAGAAAGCAATTAAGAGACTACTGCCCTTAATACGCTTAGGGAAATATTGGAGTTGGGATGCTATTGACGAAAAGTCAAAAGCACGAATTGAAAAGATTGTAACAGGAGAATATGACGAAAACATCAAAGACCGTGTAAGAGAAAAGACTTTGTATTTGACACAAAATAAACACTTCCAAGGTTTACAATTGTGGCTAGCACAATACATTGTGTATGATCGTCATTCCGAAGCAGCTACGGCGGGAAAATGGAATTCGGCGGACGATCTGGAAGGATATCTTAAAGATTTCAAACAACATTCACTTCGCAACCCAATTGTAGAACAGGTAGTAACTGAAACACTTAGGGTGGTAAGAGATCTTTGGATGAAGTACGGCAAAGGATCAAAAGATTTTTTTGATGAAATCCACATTGAATTGGGAAGAGAAATGAAGAATACCGCTGAAGACAGAAAAAAAATGACCAACCAGATAACAGAGAATGAAAATACGAACCTTCGCATAAAAGCTTTGCTATTAGAAATGATGAATGATAGCAATGTGGAACATGTTCGTCCACATTCACCGATGCAACAAGAAATTTTAAAAATATATGAAGACGGAGTTCTTAATTCGGATATTGAAATTGAAGATGATATTTTAAAGATTACTAGAACAGCCCAGCCCTCATCAGCCGAATTAAAACGATACAAATTATGGCTAGAACAAAAATACCGTTCACCTTATACTGGAGAAATTATTCCACTCAATAAACTATTCACTTCGGAATATGAAATAGAACATATCATTCCACAAAGCCGCTATTTTGATGACAGCTTCAGCAACAAGGTGATTTGCGAAGCCGCTGTAAATAAATTGAAAGACAACCAACTTGGATATGAGTTCATCAAGAACCATCACGGCGAGAAAGTACAAATCGGCAACAAAACTGTACAAATATTCGAAGTGGGAGGTTACGAAGATTTCGTGAAGCAACACTATACAAAAAACCGAAGCAAACGCAATAAACTCTTGCTCGAAGAAATTCCCGATAAAATGATTGAACGACAGATGAATGATACCCGTTACATCAGCAAGTTCATTTCATCTGTATTATCCAACCTTGTAAGAACAGAAACAAATGATGATGGCATTAATTCGAAAAACCTAATTCCCGGAAATGGGAAGATAACCAGTGAACTCAAGCAAGAATGGGGATTGAATGATGTTTGGAATGAATTAATACTTCCTCGATTTGAACGATTGAATAAGTTGACCCATTTAAATCACTTCACTACCTGGAATGAAAATCATCAAAAGTTTCTACCGACTGTCCCATTAGAAATTTCCAAAGGCTTTTCAAAAAAGAGAATAGACCATCGACATCACGCAATAGATGCTTTGGTTATAGCTTGTGCTACAAGAGACCACATTAATTTACTCAATAATAAATATGCAAAATCAAAAGAACGGTTTGATTTGAATCGCAAACTGAGGAAGTTTGAAAAAGTAATTTTCGAGCATCCCAAAACCGGTGAACGAATAGAAAAAGAAGTACCGAAGAAGTTCGTCAAGCCATGGAAGGACTTCACTGTTGATGCACAAAACGCTTTGCAAAATGTTATTGTGAGTTTTAAACAAAACTTGCGTGTGATTAATAAGGCTACTAATTACTATGAAAGTTATAAAGATGAAAATGGCAGTCTAAGAGTTAATAGTACGGGTAAATCTGTAAAAGATATAAACCCACAAAAAGGAACAAATTGGGCAATCCGGAAACCAATGCACAAAGACACGGTTTCTGGAAAAGTTGAATTAGCAAGAATAAAAGTTCCAAAAGGGAAAATATTAACAGCAACACGGAAAAGCATCAATACTTCATTTGATATAAGAACCATCGAATCTATCACAGATACCGGCATCCAGAAAATTCTCAATAACTATCTCGCAAGTAAAGGTGGTAATCATGAAGTGGCTTTTTCGCCGGAAGGCATAGAAGAAATGAACAGGGATATTAAGCACTATAACAACGGAAAACCGCATCAGCCAATTTACAAAGCGAGGATTTTTGAACTTGGAAGTAAATTTCCTGTTGGGCAATTTGGAAATAAGAAAACCAAGTATGTTGAAGCTGCTAAAGGCACGAATCTTTTCTTTGCTATTTATCGGAACGAGGAAGGAAAAAGAAGTTATGAAAGCATTTCCCTAAATATAGTTATCGAACGCCAAAAACAAGGGCTTAGTTCTTTGCCACTAGAAAACGAAAAAGGCGACAAATTGTTACTTCACCTTTCCCCGAATGATTTAGTATATATGCCTACGGAGGAAGAAATATATAATCAATCTCCTATTGATTTTTCTTCCTTAACTGTAGAGCAAAAGAAAAGACTATATAATGTGAATGATTTTTCCTCTACTTGCTACTTTACTCCTAATCATCTTGCCAGAGCAATTACAGCTAAAGAAGTGGATTTAAATTATGATAGCGAAAAAAATAAAATTACTGGATCATTCGACACCAAAACCGCAAGTTTAGAAGGATTACAGATTAAAGACTTCTGTTTCAAAATACAGTTAGATAGATTAGGATTTGTAAAATCCATCATAGGGAATTATCAAAAGCCCTAGGAGGAGCTATTATAAGGCACAAAAATTCGGGCATCAAGGATTTGAGTAAACTAACAGATAAATGATCAAGCGCACCATCTGTATCGAATCACCCTGTCATCTTAAATGCAGAGATGAGCAAATGGTATTAAGCTATAGCCATGTAAAAGGGTATGAGAACCTTGCCGACAAAACTGTTCCTATAGAAGATATTGGCATGGTGTTATTGGAACATCAGCAAATAACCATTTCACATTCCCTTCTGGACAAACTTGTAGCTAACAATGCTACTGTTATTATCTGCAATGAAACAAGGCATCCTACAGGTATGATGCTAAGCCTGGAAGGTCATACGATACAGCAGGAAAGATTCAGGGCACAGATAGAAGCTACCGAGCCTTTAAAGAAACAATTGTGGCAGCAAACGGTAAAAGCCAAGATCAGCAACCAGAAAGCAGTGCTTAACAAATGGGACATACCACATAACCGACTCACTAACCTGGCACAAAGCGTAAAGAGTGGTGATATTGATAATAACGAAGCTCAGGCTGCAGTGTACTACTGGCAAAACCTGTTTCCAGATGCATGGAACTTCTACAGAAAACGGGATGGTGCACCACCCAATAACCTGCTGAATTATGGCTATGCGATATTAAGAGCTATGATGGCAAGAGCTATTGTAGGTGCAGGTTTACTGCCAACACTGGGAATATTTCACAGAAACCGCTATAATGCTTACTGCCTGGCGGATGATATCATGGAACCGTATCGTCCGTTTGTAGATGTGATCGTGAGAAGTATTATAGATGAAACGTCTGTGGTTGACTCACTTAGTCGCGAACTGAAGGTAAAGTTGTTGAAATTACCCGAGGCAGATGTGGTAATAGGTGAAGGTACAAGCCCGTTGCTGGTAGCAACACAAAGAACGGCGGCATCACTGGCTAAATGCTATACGGGTGAGGTTAGAAAAGTTCTATACCCGGAAATGCTGTGATTTCTTCTATACGTTGAAAGATAATACTAACAGTCAATAATAATGGGAGATTGCTTCGTCGCCGCTTAGCTTCAAAGCCTGGCTTTGCTCCTCGCAATGATGTATGAAAGCAAACCGTCTAAATGCATATCGTATCATGTGGGTACTGGTATTCTTTGATCTGCCAACCGAAACTAAGCGTGACAGGAAGGTCTATGCAGATTTTAGAAAGAAGCTTAAGAAAGACGGCTTTACCATGTTTCAGTACTCCATTTACAGTCGCCATTGTGCCAGTATGGAAAATGCAGAAGTGCATATTAAAAGAGTGCAGAAGAGTTTGCCAGAAAAAGGTCATGTATGTATTATGACCATTACCGATAAGCAGTTTGGGATGATCAAGATATATTACGGGCAGAAGCAGGCTGATCCCATTGACGTCCCTAAGCAACTAGAGATGTTTTAGAACTCACCCTTAATCCCTCTCCGAAGGAGAGGGAAACGCCAGCTATTGATTAAGATCAGTTGCAGTAACTGGCAAGCCACCCAAATCTGATCCCTATACTACAGAATAGGAAAAGAAAAAGTCTCCGGTTCGATCAGTTCCGAAGACTCTCCCAGTTAGTTTTTTCTTTCTATTTTCTTTGAAAACCCTTGCTGGCATTGACTTTTCGCTAAAGCTGTTGTTATCAAAGATCGAAAGAACTTAGTTTGAAAGCAAATCACAACGCCTACTAGGTTGAGGTATGGCAATGTATGTTGTTATCAAAGATAGAAAGAACTTAGTTTGAAAGCAAATCACA
>JANPIB010000161.1:0-18641 GCA_031424775.1 Chitinophagales bacterium
ATTTTTTTAATTTATTTAAGGTTACCTCTTGCCAACCGCCTGCTTTATCAATTTTATGATAGCGCACCAGTTCCTTTTTTAACCGTTGATAATATACATTTACCGGCTCCCAGTTCTCCAGTTTTTTGCCATCACGGGCAATCAAGGAATCGAGTAAAATCACAACATCAATTTTCTTCCGCGGAATGAACCATTGTAATTCCTTAGGGTTTAATCTGCAAGCATATGCTTTGTTTGAATATTCAAAAAAATGCGTGGTTAATTCAAGCTCAGTCTGCAGCATTTTTTCTGATGTTATGGCTAATGCCGCGTCCTCATTCATCAACATGTCTATGTGCTGGTGGAGGTTCTTAAACTTTAAAGCAGTGTCTTCAAAATCGCTGATATAGTTATTATGAAGATCCCAAAAAGAACGGGTATGTTCAGCAATTCCATCTTCTGTAAACCAGGCAAATTGATAGTTGCGGCTTTTATAAAAGTTTCGCAGGTGAGCGGTAGCACTATCGCCAGCATCCTGTTGTTTAATAAACACTTCCAAATTTGCGCTATCTAAAAAATGTTTGGAAAAGGAAGTTGTTGGTGTAATGGTGGTGTCTCTCTCTACTGAACCAATTTCTGCCTGTTGTCCATGGCAACTACTGAAAAGAAACAGGATAATCAGTATAGTTGCAAGATGTTTACTTATAGCTTTGAAAGTGACATTCATAAACGATTTTAGTAATAATTAATGCTTTTTAGCAGTTATAGCTATCACCGGAATTTTCGAATGAAAAGCCATCTCTTTTGTCACACTTTTCTTTAACAGCCGGTTCCAGAATGTTTTTGGATATGTTATCATGGCAATAATATCAACTCCGTTTTTATCATTGTACTTTTCTATTGTACTTTCAAAATCCTCACCTTCAAGAAACTCACCTTTAAATAAAACCTCAGGATAAGTCTTCTGTAAAAATTCGATATAAAAATTTAATTCTTTGATGTTGTACACATAGTCGTAGGCTACAGCAAAATCTGTATCTACGAATACTGCAACGTGTATAGTTGACGAAAAAAGCTTCGCTACATCAACAATTGGGTTCAGCAATTCCTCGTTCTTTTCAAAATGATTTGTGGCAAATAAAATTGCATCGGGTGTAAACTTTATACCCTTCTCCCCTGGTATTGTTTCCCGAAGTGGATCTACAGACATATCCCATTCGCTTATAGGAGAAACAACGATCAAAGGCACTTTTGTTTTACCAAGAAGGTCTGAGGTAGTGCTGCCAAATACACGTTCTGTTATTTCAGTCTCACCCCGTGTGCCTCTTACAATAAAATCTGCAGCAGTTTCTTCAGAAGCTAGCAGAATACTATCAGCTACATTTCCGTCATATATCTTTACAGAGACGGATATTTTCTCTGTGTCCTCTATACTTGTCTTCAGTAATGCCAGGCTTTTATTTGCATTGTCCAGTATTGCTTCGTTATGCTCTCTTTTTATTGTGAGGTGGTCTTGGAAAGCAGTACCAATCAAATCACAGCCATGTACTAAAATAATTTCCGCCTTTGCCTGTTTCGCTATCTGTACAGCAAAATCCAGGGCTTTATTCGCATTTGTAGAAAAGTCGGTAGGTACTAATATCTTTTTCATAAAGGGTACTTGAATTAGTGAAGCTACTGGCAATAATCAATCCACTTCATGATGCACTTAATAATTCGGGTTGCTTTAAGGTTGATTGCTGGAGCATACCGCCTTGCCATTGTGGTATGATGCAGTTCCAATAAGTCAGTACAATCATATACTACTATGCTTTTATCATGAATATTAGTTTATGGTCAGGTTACTTTCATGATTCATAATACCCCAATATTGCTTCAGATAGGCAGAAGCAATAGGTATATACTTAATCGGATTGATTATCTGTAGGTTGTGGTTAATAATTTAGGAAGTGTCCCAAATGAGGCATGGTACTTACAGCTAAAGAGGGATTAGTTGGGTAATCTGACAATAATATAAATGGATGTTCATAACGAATTTAGTTTTCATGCAACAACTGTTGAAGAAGCAACAAAATTGCTTAATAGTCATACTGAACACGGTTTAAATATTGATGAAGCAAAAATACGGCTGGAGCATTTTGGATTGAACAGTATAGAAGAAGCACATGCAATCAGTCCATATAAAATCATAATCAATCAATTCAAAAGCTCAATCGTTTTTCTGTTGCTTTTCGCAACGGGGATGTCTTTTTGGTTTAAGGAATGGCTGGATGGTATTTCGATCTTACTTGTGCTTATTGTCAATGCTGCAATTGGTTTTTATATGGAGTTCACAGCACAAAGATCTGTGAAGGCATTAAAGAAATTATCTTCTATACCTGCCAAGGTATTACGTAGTGGTAAGCTCCATGAAATAAATTCGGAGGAAATTGTTCCTGGCGACATTGCATTTATTGAAGCTGGTGATATGTTACCAGCAGATGGGCTTATAGTAAGATCTACTCAATTATTAATTGACGAATCAGCACTCACGGGAGAATCTGTTCCTGTTGAAAAAAAAGTTGGGGTTCATCCTGAAGCTACAATACTTGGTGATCGTACCAATATGGCATTTAAAGCCACGCATGTTTCTAAAGGAAATGCTTACATCCTAATTGGGACTACAGGTATGAAAACAGAGTTAGGTAAGATAGCCAACTTGGTTCATTCAGCTAAACAGGCTGCAACTCCGTTGGAAAAAAAACTTGAAGCATTCAGCAAAAAATTAATCTTCATTACGCTGGGTATAGTAGTAATCATCTTTGTAATAGGATTAATTAACGGCGAGCATATAATTGAAATGCTTCAAACTTCAATTGCACTTGCTGTTGCCGCTATACCCGAAGGATTACCAATTGTAGCAACGATGACCTTAGCCCAGGGTATGTTAAAAATGTCACGCTACAATGTGATTGTAAAAAAGCTTTCTGCGGTTGAAACATTAGGGGGAACTAGTGTTATTTGCACAGATAAAACTGGTACACTCACTCAAAATAAAATGGAGGTAGTGTTTGTTGAAACACCTTCTGGTAATTGGAAAAAGGATGTTGAATTTAAAGGGAATAAAGAGCATTTGGAATTGATTTCAAAAGGTTCTGTTTTATGTAACACAGCCCATATTCAAAACTCTGAAAAGGAAGTAAAGGAGATTGGTGACCCCTTGGAAATTGCCCTACTAAAGTTTGCAAAAGAAAAAGGAGAAGACATCGATAAAGTCAGAAAAGACTTTTTAAAGAAAGGTGAAGAGCCATTCTCCAGCGAAACAAAAATCATGTCTACGTTACATGAACATGATGGTAAGTTTTATGTTTTTACTAAAGGTGCTCCTGAAGAATTATTGCTGAAGTGTACACAAATTTATGAAGAGACTGTTGTGGCTTTGGACAACGCAAAAAAAGGCAAATGGAAGGCATCGGCTGAACTTTTTTCTGCTACAGGCCATCGCATGATAGCTATGGCTTATCGAGAAAATGTTAGTACGCCATCTTCACTGATAGAAGAATTGGTTTTTCTTGGTTTGATTGGAATGATTGATCCACCACGTCCTGAAGTGCAAGCTGCTATCAACGATTGCAAAACAGCAGGTATTAAAGTAGTGATGATCACCGGCGACCATCCATCTACTGCTCATTTTATAGGAACTCAACTCGGCATCTCAAAAGAAGATGAAGTGCCTGTTATTGGAAAAGATATGAAAGAGTTTGAGGAGTTAAGCGAAGAAGAAAAACAGTATTGGATCAATACTTCTGTTTTTGCCCGTGTAAATTCTAAGCACAAGCTTGACCTTGTAAAAGTTTTCCAGGAAAAAAATTATGTGGTAGGTATGACCGGAGATGGGGTAAATGATGCCCCTGCAATTAAAAAATCTGATATCGGGATAGCCATGGGACTCCGTGGAACACAGGTGGCACAGGAAGTTTCAGATATGGTGTTAAAAGATGATTCATTCTCTTCAATAGTGGTAGCCATTAGACAGGGACGTATCATTTTTGAGAACATAAAAAAATTTATAACATTTCTTCTTTCCTGCAATCTGAGTGAATTGGCGGTCATAGCTGTTGCGGCACTCATGAACCTCCATTTCCAATTGTTGCCGCTGCAAATACTTTTCATCAACCTCATTACAGATCTATTGCCTGCTCTTGCTTTAGGTATCACTAAAGGCGGTGCTGACATTATGAAGCTACCGCCTCGCAATGCATCCGAGCCTATTATTGATAAAAGTAGGTGGATACTCATTTTCTTTTACTCAATTGTCATCGCATCAGTAAGCACAATTGGGGTACTTATCAAACATTTCTATTTCCATGCAGGAGAACCCTGGGATGCGGCTGTTTGTAATAATATCCTGTTTTTTACCCTAATATTTTCACAGCTTTTCCATGTATTTAATATGGGCAGCGGCTCATTTTTTAATAATGAGGTAATTAAAAATAAATATGTATGGTATGCAGTAATAGCAAGCCTTACCATTTTAATTGGTGTGATACAAATTTCTTATGTCCGTGAGGCATTGAATATTGTTTCCATGGGTATGCAGGAATGGGTTATAATTCTTACGGCAAGTGTTTCATCGGTTTTCATAATACAATCAGTAAAGTCTTTAAAACTTTTTAAACAGAATGGATAATCAAAATAAGGTATGATTGGCAACGCTATTAAATGGGCTTCAAAAACTGCATGATTGGGTGTTAGACAATTTTTTTATTGATTGAATGAATGAATAGAATTATTTTATGAAAGAAAACTACGGCACTCTATCAGAAACGATTAATGGCTTGAGAAAAGAAGGTTATTCGCGGGACTTTAATATCAGTAAAGAACGCATTGTCTGTCATCAAACAAACGCTGAATTTGAACCTGAAGCTTTTGAGATTGATAAGGTATTTCGTTTTGAAGGTGCATCTAACCCAGAGGATCAAGCCATACTTTATGCAATATCCTCTACAAAGTTTAACATGAAAGGAACTTTGGTAAATGGTTATGGCATTTCTGCAGATGAGGCAACTGATGCAATAATTACGAAATTGAATATTCATGAGAAGCAAAATAAATAAGTAACAACAAAGAAGTTAACAATCTGAATTTTGGAAACGTAATACGCACCATGCTTTAAAAAGCGAAGTCGTACAATAACGTCAAATATTTCAATATGAACCATGCTCATCACAATCATCAGACGCAAATGTTCACCTGCCCCATGCATCCCCAAGTAATGAAACCAGCTGCAGGCAAATGTCCTAAATGTGGAATGGATCTGGTGCCGGCTGATACTACAGCAAGTAAAAAGTCAGGAAATCACAAGCATGATCATACTGACCATACACAACATCCCCTCAATTCTGATGAGGAAATTTATAAGGAGCATTCTGCTTACGATAAACATGCCGGTCATCATACCGGTGACTTTCTGAAAAGATTTTGGATCTGTATTGTACTTACTCTACCTGTCCTTGTTTTCAGTCACATGATACAGCAATGGATTGGAGTAGATTTTAGCTTCACAGGTGATAATTACGTATTACTGTTGTTAGGCTCTATCATTTATTTCTATGGTGGTATGCCATTCTTTAAAGGCATGGTAAGCGAAATAAAAGACGGTTCTATCGGGATGATGACATTGGTTGCAATAGCAATCTCTGTTGCATTCTTTTATAGTGTTGCAGTTGTTTTTGGTTTAACGGGCATGGACTTCTTTTGGGAGCTTGCCACACTGATTGATATAATGCTATTAGGTCATTGGATTGAGATGCGTTCAACAATGGCAGCATCAAATGCATTGCAATCATTGGTTGCTTTATTGCCATCCACAGTACACGTAGAGAGAAATGGAACCGTATCAGATGTAGATGTTAAGGAATTAAAAAAAGATGATATTGCCGTAATAAAACCCGGTGAAAAAATACCTGCTGATGGAGTTGTTATTGAAGGAAGTTCTTATGTAAATGAAAGTGTGTTAACAGGTGAAAGTGTTCCTGTAAAAAAGGAGAATGAAGCAAAAGTAATTGCAGGAGCGATAAACGGCGATGGCTCATTAAAAATTAAAGTGACCGGTACAGGAGCAGACAGTTATTTAAACAAAGTAATAACACTGGTACAGTCTGCACAAAGTGCAAAATCAAATACACAAAACCTTGCTGATAGAGTAGCCAAATGGCTAACCATAGTTTCATTAGTTGTAGGTGTTACTACCTTTATTGTTTGGTACATCAACCATGATTTAGCTTTTGCATTAGAGCGTGTGGTAACAGTAATGGTCACCTCATGCCCCCATGCTCTTGGTGTTGCTATTCCTTTAGTAGTTGCTATATCAACTACAGCTTCAGCAACACATGGCTTGCTTATTAAAAACCGCACAGCATTTGAAAATGCAAGAAAACTAACTACAATAATCTTTGATAAAACAGGCACATTAACCAAGGGCTCACATGAAGTACAGAAAGTCATAAGTCAATCATCCATCTACAACAGCGACGATATATTGAAATATGTAGCAGCCGTACAACAACAATCCGAACACTACATCGGAAAAGGCATTTTAAAAAAGCTAAAAGAAAAGAACTTAGAGCTACAGCAATCATCAGATTTCAAATACATGCAGGGCATTGGTGTGGCAGGTATTGTAAACGGTAAGAAGGTAGTTGCCGGAGGTCCAAATTATTTTACACAGGAAAAGAAAGTAATACCTGAATTACCAAAAGAGGTTGACCAAAACACAGAGACTGTCACTTACGTGTTAATAGATGATGAACTTGCAGGTTTTATAACATTAGCAGACACAATACGGGAAACAGCAGCAGAAGCAATTGCCCAGTTAAAAGCCATGAACATTAAGTCTTATCTCCTTACAGGCGATAATCATAAAATTGCTTCATCAGTTGCAGCTAAACTAAAAATGGATGGATACTTTGCAAACGTACTACCCCACGAAAAATTAGATAAAGTAAAAGAGTTCCAGACAAAAGGTGAAGTAATAGCAATGACAGGTGATGGCGTAAATGATGCACCTGCATTAGCACAGGCAGACGTAGGAATTGCGGTAGGTAGTGGTACAGATGTCGCGGCAGAAACAGCAGATATAATATTAGTAAACAGCGACCCAAAAGATGTAGTACAAATGATTGACTTTGGCAGAAAAACGTATCGCAAAATGATACAGAACCTTGCCTGGGCAGTAGGTTACAATGTCATTGCCATTCCTTTAGCAGCAGGCGTACTATATCCAACCTTTATGCTTAGTCCTGCAATGGGTGCAGTGCTTATGAGTTTAAGTACTGTAGTGGTGGCTATCAATGCAAGGTTGTTAAAATTAAAATGATTCAAAGAGTAACTGTCATTATTACCTAATGATTAATAAGTAGTGTTACGTTTTTAGATGAATGCAACAAATTGATTACACAATTACTGTCACAATCCTTATTTTTGTTGAGACAGGTAGCATCTGCGAACAGAGTAAATAGTGTGCAGCTTTAATAGTTGACACGCCATTGACACAAAAAATACAAGATATTCATAATCAGGATTGGTTCGAATCCAGTCTTGGGCTATCTGGAATCTTTTTAAATCTTTAAGTAGCTATATTAAAGGTGACATTCACTATTCTTCTTTATTTGCGTTGCTGGTCTTAAAATCTCCACTTTCCCACAAAAATGAATATTGCTCTACTTAATTTAAGTCACTTACTCAGAAAACCTCTTAATACTCTTAGCTTAGTAAATTAAACTTTTATGTCAACTTTTTTTGAGAAACCCCTACCTTTTAGTTTCGAATTGTCCCGTCCTCTTTAAAATTACAAATGACACAACTACCCAGATTATAGCTAAAAGAAAGCCTCCAATTACATCGCTTGCGTAATGGACCTGCAGATATACCCTGCTGAATGCTACCAACAAAGCGAGGGTAAAGAACAATAGCCCAAAAATCCATTTGTAAAGGTTGTGTATTGTTGTATTTGCAATTGTGAAAGCCAGGATACCAAAAAAAATGAATGACGAGAATGAGTGTCCGCTGGGGAAGCTAAATCCAACTACTTTCATTACCAAAGGATCATTAGGTCTAACTCTCCCAAATAAATATTTTAGTAAAAGCATTACACCAGTACTCAAAAAACCAAGAGCTGCAATACTCAATGAATAACGGCGATTAGTCTTCCAGTAAAACAGCACAAGCACAACATAAGCAGGAAAAAGAAAATACCGTGAACCAAGAAAAGTAATGGTTTTCATTACGGATGTAATAGTGGCATTCTTAAAAGGCGACAATTGATCAAAAACCCAGTGGTCAAAGTCATTTTCTTCTTCAATGACCATTTCATGGGCTATTGTTCCAAAACCTATACATGCAATTAGTAAAAGAATAATTAGAATACCACCTTTCAAGGTTAGCATTGGGAAACTTCTCTTAGAATTTAATGTCTCTGTCATATTAGAACTTATATACTAACCCTGGCTGAAGATTTCCGTAATTATATTGCAAGTTGAATTTTATAGTGCTCTTCTTTTTTAATGAAGCATTCCTGATTTTTGCATATCGATGGAAGTTGTTCACCACTTGTCTTCCTCCCAAGTAACCAATTGCTGCACCCAAAAGCACATCTGTTGCCCAATGTTTATTCTCTGTAAGTCTGCTTAATGAAATAAGCGAGGCGGAGGTATAAGATATAATAGGAATCCACACGGATTTTTTGTATTCCATTGCATACACAGTAGCGGCTGCAAATGCCGCAGTCGCATGACCCGAAGGTAAAGATCGGAAATCGTTAGATGAGCCATAGAAGGGTCCATGAAATCTTCCTCTTCTTTTTCCTGATTCGGGATCTATATATAGAGGACGTTCTCTACTGGTAAGATTCTTTAATCCCGTTTGAATAACGGCTGTCGTTATGAATGCTTGTGACGCAAGTAGGGTTGTCGTTTTTACTTTTTCATTTTTAAAAATAAAGCCATAAGCACTAAGTGCAGCTAATGTGTAAAGTTCGGATGCTCCTCCAATATTGGTAATGAAATGACTAAACTGCCTCAGGCTCTTACTGCTATCTCTCCACCTTAAAGCTTGCGTTTGAATGCTTCTATCAGCAAAGGATAATGCTACAGTACCAATAACAAGTCCTCCAAATTTTCGCCAGTCTTGCTTCGTCCCTTTAACAGGTGAGGTTACCTGCTGTTTTAGGTTATTATATAGAAGAACAAAATAGTTTTTGAAAGTAATTTTAGTGCTCTCATTGTATGCTCCCGATTGTGTATCGTTGATCTGCTTAATTGTGTCTGTTCTTTTTTCAAGACTATCTAATTTTTGAGTAAGTGAATCTGTTTGAGCTGAACTAGAAACGAAATGAAAGGATATTAGTACAATAAAGCCAATCCGTCTGATCAAATTCATCTTTGTAGGTTTTGCAATGCGCTAACAAGTTTTGTTCCGTGCACTTTTAAAAGGATTAAATCACTACAAATTATGAAGTGCATAAAAAAAAAGGGTTCCACTTACAAAATATGAGGAGAATACTCAACTAAATTGTTCCCCAATTCTGAATTCTTTCTGAATAATCTCATTGCAACATTTCTTCGAAATTCCATATTAGCTTAGCAGATTATTAATTAAACATTTTTATATGAAGAAGCTATTTTGTCTAATGCTTGCAGGTCTTTCAGTGATGATTTTAAATGCACAGGAAATTAAGAAAAATGCAGTCCCTGAACTAGTCGTAAAGGCTTTTGAAAGTAAATACCCTGGTGTAAAAGCAAAGTGGGAGAAAGAAGACAATAATTATGAGGCTACTTTCAAAAAGGATGAACAGAAGACATCAGTTGTAATTTCAAGTGAAGGCACTATAATAGAAACAGAAACCTCAATAAAAATTGTTGACTTGCATCCTCAAATCATAAAATATGTGAAGGAGCATTTCAAGGGAAATAAAATTATGGAAGCTGCTAAAATTGTCGATTCCCGTGGAGTTGTTATGTATGAAGTAGAAATTCAAAAGAAGGATATTTTATTTGATTCGTTGGGTAATTTCATTAAAGAAAAAGCTATTGAAAAAGAGGAAGATGACAAAGACAATTAGGAAGACAAAAGTCTCTAAAGGAGAGCAAACAAACCTCAGATAAATTCCCTTCAATGAAGATACTCATTATAGAGGACGAAAAGATGCTTGCTGAGGATATTGCAAGCTATCTGGCGAAGCAAAATTATTTGTGTGAACTTGTAGGTGATTATCATCAGGCCATTGAGAAGATCGATTGTTTTGAATATGATTGCATTCTACTTGACTTGACCCTCCCTGGAGGTGATGGAATCTCAATATTGTGTGAATTAAAACGCCAGAATAAGCAAGACGGCGTAGTTATTATTTCTGCGAAAGACTCCTTGGATGATAAGATCAGGGGGCTTGAGCTTGGTGCAGATGATTACTTAGCAAAACCGTTTCATTTGCCAGAACTTGCTGCACGTATATTTTCTGTAATTCGGAGGAAGCAGTTTAATAATTCAAATGTGATCCAGCAGAACGAATTGCAAATAGATATTCTTTCAAAAGAGGTAAAAGTTAATGACACTGAACTTTCACTCACAAAAACTGAGTTTGATCTTTTGATCTACTTCATTGGCAATAAGAACAGAGTCATACCTAAAACCAGTTTGGCTGAACATCTTTCGGGTGATTATGCCAACATGATGGAAAGCCACGATTTTATTTATGCCCACATAAAAAATCTTAAAAAGAAATTAACTAATGCGGGATGTGATAATTATCTCAAGACAATTTACGGAACCGGTTATAAATGGCAAATATGAAACGTTTATTAAACCGAATTATAACTGGTTTTGTATGGTATTCATTAATAGTGTTGATTGCAAGTATCCCTGCGTATTATTATTTGGTTGATTCTATTTGGTTAAATGAGTTGGATGAGAATAACCTAATTATCGCTGAACGAACCACTCATGAACTAAATAAGCCAGGCCTAAATGAATCTGATCTTGAAAAAATAATTCTAGTATGGAATAAGGTTCAACCAGGTGCGAATATAAAACCTGTATTGTATAGAATCAGTAACCGACCGGACAGTATATATACAATACTAAAGGAAAATAAATACCCAGGTCATATTGAAAAAGATAGGTTCAGGGTATTGTCTAGATACTTCCATATAAATGGTCATCCTTACGAACTAATTGTTGAAACAAATGTTGAGGAAAGTGAGGAGACAATATTGGCGATTGCTGTTGTAGCCTTTATCTTTTTTATGATATTAATTTCGGGGTTTTTACTATTAAATAAATACCATTCCAAACATGTATGGAAACCTTTAAAGAATAGTCTTCAGAAGCTTAAACAGTTTAATCTAAATAATTCTAACGAAATTACATTTGATAAGACAAACATTATTGAATTTCATGAGTTGGATACTGCACTAACAAAACTGATAAGCCATACTGTTTCAGTCTACAAAACGCAGAAAGCGTTTATTGAAAATGCTTCGCACGAACTGCAAACTCCTCTTGCAATTATACAAGCTAAATTGGATTTATTGTTACAGCAACAGGATGTAACTCAAAAACAATATGAGATAATTGAAGAAATCAATAATACTGTTGCAAGAATTGTTCGTATAAATAAGAGTCTTCTGCTTCTTGCAAAATTGGATAATGCTCAATTCGATACCAAGGAGCCTGTTTCTTTTGTATCAGTTATTAATCATACAATCGCACAACTAAAAGAGTATTTTGAGGGCAGAGGATTATCTGTTAACTGCAATTTTGAATGTGATAAGCTGTTACCCGGAAACAAAATGCTTACAGAAATCTTAGTAGGTAATCTTTTGTTGAATGCTATTAAGTATAGTACTGTCGGAGAGGTAATTATTATCACTTTGCAGGATGAGTATTTGACCATTAACAACCCTGGTACGAAGCCTCTGGATGCAAACACCATTTTTAGCAGATTCTATAAGCCATCACATAATAATTCGGGTGCAGGCATTGGACTTTCGTTAGTAAAAGAGATTGCTCGATTTCATCAATGGGAAATTGAATATTCCTTCAGGCAACCCCTACATGTTTTTAAACTTATATTTTAAATTCAAATATATTCTAAGGCGATCATGCCGGTTTGTCAGGACTAAAATATTGATTGAGAAAAAATGAAAAAAAGATCATGGTGAATAACAATTTAACGATAACAGAACGGACAGGTCATTTTGTGTCTACTTTTTTAGAGTCTTTGCCATGTTCTCTTTTATTTCATAACCTTAGACATACTCTAGAGGTTGTGGCTGCTGTCCTGGAAATATCCCAGCATGAAAAACTTTCGACTGAGGAAGTTGAAATAGCACAGATTGCTGCATGGTTCCATGATACGGGTTATCTTATCCGATACTTAGGACATGAAGATGAAAGTGCCTTAATTGCGAAAAAATTTCTTGAGAACCAGGCATATCCTAAGAACAAACTTGGAGCAGTCCTTGCATGTATTCATGCAACGACGTATCCGCAACGACCACACACTATCATTGAAAAAGTCATAAGCGATGCTGATATGTATCATTTTTCCTTGAAGAATTATGAAGAATATGCTCAATTGTTAAGAAAAGAGTGGGAAGTACATTTAGGGAATTTCTATAGTGATGAAGAATGGCAACAATCCAACTTAGTTGTTTTAAAAGAACATTACTATCATACCGATTACGGAAAATGTGTGCTACAGCAACGAAAGGGAGCAAACATTTTGTCCGGTAGTTTTTAATCTGAAGTTTACAATAATGAGATATAATTTTTTCCTGCTAAGTGCTCTAAGCTTTGTATTTGGTTGTTCTCCTAAGCTCAACAACAATAGAATTTATGTACAGCAGAAAGTGCAGGAAAAATACGGATATACAATATCTCAGGCTTATGACAGCACTATTTTGAAGTATAAAGAGATTCCAGAAAGCCAAGCAATCTCACTTGCTTTATATAATAATCCTCAATTTCAAGCAGATTTAGCAACTATTGCTATTGCAGAAGCCGACTATATAGAAGCTGGGACGTTGTCAAATCCTGTATTACGCTATTTGTTACCAGCGGGTCGAATTGAGGTTTCAGGTTACATAAATTTTGCATTTGATTATTTGTGGCAAAGACCCAAGCGGATTGCATTTGCTCAGGCAGAAGTAAATCGTGTCAGAGAAAGTCTTCTTCAAAAAGGGTATGCTATCATTAGAGATGTTCAAATCACTTATGCTGATCTGGCGTTGGCAAAGGAAAAAGCTGTTATCTACGCTGAGAATGCACGGATAAGAGCTCAAATGAATGCAATTCAAAACTCAAGAGTGAGGCATGGTGAAATAAGCGAACTGGAAGCTTTGACTAACCGTGCTGATAGTGCCGCAGCTATTGATGATTATTATAAGGCTAGCCTTGACACAATTCTTACTCATGCAAAGTTGAATACTCTTCTTGGCTTTGCAGTGGATACAAATGTTGTATATGCCTTAAGTGACACAGTTGAATTTTTAACTAACAAAATAGATCCTGATAACGTCTTAACACTGGCACTTGAAAATAATCCAGAAATTAAGACGGCTTTACTATCAATAGAGTCATTTGGAAAGAAGATGGGATGGGAAAAATCACGAATAGTATCCTTCATAGCTACATTGAATTTTCAACATATACCAGGTACTGGTGGTGTACGTATGCTACCCAATGCGGTAAATCCTGGCTTTCAAATTGAAATACCTGTCGCCAATCGTAACCAAGGAAGAATTGCTAGAGCAAAAGCAGAGCTTGAGCAGTCATCGTATCAATACATTGCAATACGTCAACGCATTATGTCGGAAGTGATGGTAGCTTACCGCAAATATGAACAAGCCCTTCAATCGTATGCGGTTTGGAATACTTCAGTAATTCCATTGTTAGAAGAAGCGGTAAGATTATCAAATATCTCTTTTAGCCGTGGAGACATTTCTTTATTGCCTGTATTAGAAGCAATGCGTCAACTTATAAATTCAAGACTGCGTAAAGCGGAAATTGCTGCTCAGATTAGAAGAAGTTTGGCAGAACTTAATTACAGCATTGGTAAAAAGATTAATTAGTGAATATGAAAGTACCTCTAAATATTATAGTGTTATTTATCTTAACTGGTTCTGTAAGTAGTTGCAAAAACGATATTAAGAAGAACGAAAAGCCAGCTACACAAAGTAAGCCTGTTAAAGAAAGCGATCTTAATACAATTACGCTTACACCAAAAGCCGTGGAGCGACTCGGAATAAAAACTTTCACCGTTGCCGATCAATATGTAGGCAATAGCAGAATATTTAGCGGTGAAATAATAGCTGTGCCTGGTAAAATAGCAACGATTACCACTCCGGTTGCTGGTACTTTAATTACGAGCATCCCATTACGTGCCGGTGAAAAAATATTTAAAGGGCAGCAACTTTTTAAAATACTAATTCTTCCTTCCGAAAAAGATTTAATTAGTGTGCAAGCAGATATTGAACAGAAAGAAACCCAATCAAGGGTTGCCCGACAAAAATTGGAAAGAACATCACGGCTATACGAAGAAAAAGCAGGAAGTCTCAAAGCTAAACAAGAGGCTGAATCAGAGCTTGCCGCAGTAGAAGCACAGCTCAAAGTTGCCAGAAATCGCCGTGATTTATTAAAAGGGAATAGTGCATCACGGCTCACAAGTCGTATGTCAACATTGAATGTTCAGTCTCCTTTTAGTGGAGTTATTTCAAAAGTATATAGTAGTTCTTCACAGGTATTGGCACAAGCGGCATCTGTGATTGATATTGTTTCGCTGGATAAACTATGGGTACGTGTTCCTATATATGCAGGTGATGAAACTTCCATTGATGTATCTTCTCCTGCAATCATCCGGGGATTATCTGAATTCGGTGCTTCAGGAGCTCCGAGTTTTAAAGCCCAACCGGTTACAGGTCCACCAACTTCAGATCCTATTGCATCATCTGTTGATTTTTACTACGAGTTCGATAATGCTGGCACATTTAGACCAGGTCAGAAAATTAGTGTTACTATCCCTTATAAAGGAAAAACATCTGGTCTTGCTATACCACTTGCATCCGTTTTATATGATATTTATGGAAATACATGGGTATATGAAGCAGTAGATTCGGTAACCTTTATACGTAGGCGAGTTGAACTAAAAAGCGTAAGAGAAAAAATCGCAGTCTTAAATCAAGGTTTAGCTTCAGGCACCAAGGTAGTAACAGACGGAGCTGCGGAATTATTTGGAACTGAATTCGGAGGAGGTAAATAATGAAATGGATTGTTGCAACCTCTTTACGGCTAAGATTGATTGTTCTTGTATTAATGTGCCTATTACTAGCGGTAGGCACTAATATTATTAAGAATGCATCCTATGATGTCTTCCCGGAATTTGCTCCACCGTATGTGGAGGTACAGGTAGAAGCTCCCGGACTTTCTACTGCTGAAGTTGAGTCTTTGATTGCGGTGCCCATTGAAAATTCAATGAATGGTATCCCTGGTAGTACCAGGCTACGCTCAAAATCTGTTTTAGGATTAGCCTCAATTGTTATTGATTTTAGTAAAGGAACAAGTGTTATAGAAGCACGCCAACTTGTACAGGAAAGATTATCCAGAGTTGCTACGCAGCTACCCGGTGTCGCTAGACCTCCTGTAATGCTTACTCCACTTTCTTCAACAAGTCGGGTACTTAAAATCGGTGTTAGTTCAGATTCTCTCACCCAGATGGAAATGACAACGCAGGTTCGATGGGTATTGCGTCCTAGATTAATGGCGATTCAAGGTGTGGCTAATGTTGCAATTTGGGGGCAAAGAGACCGACAACTACAAGTAAAAGTGCATCCCGACAGACTTAATGCTAATAATATTAAGTTATCCCAAATTGTAACCGTAGTTAAAGATGCTACGCAGCAATTTGGTGGTGGTTTTCTTGATCTGCCAAATCAGCGGATGGCTATTTCGAATTTGCCTTTCATTTATCAGGCAGAGAATCTTGCAAGTATTCAAATCGCTACACGCAATGGTGTTACAGTTAGGTTAGGCGATATTGCCGACGTTACTGAAGGTTTTCGAGCACCTATCGGTGATGCCATTATCAATGATGGTCCGGGTCTTTTGCTTATTGTTGAAAAACAACCGCAAGCAAACTCACTTGAAGTAACACGTAGCATTGAAAAAGTATTGGCAGAAATGGCTCCTACGATGAAAGGGATGACCTTTGATTCTACGATTTTCCGTCCGGCTACTTTTATTGAAATGTCTTTGCATAACCTTAATAAGGCACTTATCATCGGTTGCATCTTAGTTATTCTTGTACTCTTTTTTTTCCTGAAAGATTGGCGGACTGCTTTGATTTCTGTACTTGCTATTCCATTGTCCTTATTAATTGCAATGATAATATTACATTATCGTGGTGGCACAATTGATACGATGGTTCTTGCTGGTCTTGTAATTGCTCTAGGAGAAGTTGTTGATGATGCGATTATTGATGTTGAGAACATTGTACGGCGTTTAAAACAGAATGCCTTACTGGATCACCCATTACCAGCTATCAGAGTTGTTTTTAGTGCATCCATGGAGGTACGAAGTGCAGTTGTATATGGAAGTTTGATCGTTGCTTTGGTTTTAATGCCGGTATTTTTCCTCCCTGGATTATCAGGCTCATTTTTTCAACCACTGGCTCTCTCATACATGTTGGCTATTATGGCTTCATTGTTTGTTGCACTAACCCTTACACCTGCATTATCGTTGATTTTACTTCGTAAAAGATATTCAGTGGCTAATGCTGCAGAGCCACAAAAAGAGCCCAAGCCTGTTAAGTATCTAAAGCCCAGATATGAAAAACGATTGCACAAGATCATAGCAAAACCTAAAAAAGCCTTTACAATACTAATTGCTACGGTTCTTATTTGCTTAGGTTCTACTTTTTTTCTTGGTGAAGAATTTTTACCTCATTTCAAAGAGTATGACTTCTTAATGCATTGGGTGGAAAAGCCTGGTACATCATTAGAAGCAATGACTAGGATTACCCAGCGTGCAAGTAATGAGATGCGACAAGTAGATGGTGTAAGAAATTTTGGAGCTCATATTGGACGAGCTGAAGTCGCAGATGAAGTTGTTGGACCAAATTTTACAGAGAATTGGATAAGTTTAAGAACCGATGTTGACTATGAGGCAACTGTTGACAGTATACAAGCTATAGTTGATGGGTATCCAGGTTTATATAGGGATTTGCTAACGTATCTGCGAGAAAGAGTAAAAGAGGTATTAACCGGTACAAGTGCAAGTATAGTGGTTCGTATCTACGGATCAGATCTTGCCGAATTGCAAAATAAAGCAAAGGAAATAGGTAAAATTCTTGAAAAAGTAGATGGCGTTATAGATCTGAAAGTTCAACCACAAACCTTAGTACCACAAGTTGTCGTAAAATACAAGTCAGAAAATGCAGGTCGATTTGGAGTTTCACCAACTGATGTTAGAAGTGCAGTTAATATTTTAGTGAATGGACAAAAGGTTGGAGAAATTTATGAGAATCAGAAAATTTTTGATGTTGTTGTATGGGGTACTGATGAACAACGGAGCAGTATTGAAAGCATAAAAAATATACTAATCGATATTCCTTCTGGAGGTCAAGTTCCATTAAAAGATGTTGCAGATGTTTATGTCGGACCCACTCCAAACGAAATTACACGAGAACAATCTTCTAGAAAGATTGATGTTACGTGTAATACCAAGGGAAGGTCTTTGGGTGCTGTGGCTAAGGATATAGAGGCTTCATTGAAAAAGGTTCCATATAAACCAGACTACCATGCAGAAGTTTTAGGAGAATATGCGGAAAGGCAGAAATCGCAAAGAACATTAAATAGTTTAATGTTATTATCTCTACTAGGAATCTATATGATTTTATTTGCTGATTTTAAATCACACCGTATAGCGCTACTCATACTGCTAAGTTTACCTTTTGCATTATCAGGTTGTATCCTCGCTGCATGGATTTCAGGTGGCGTATTGTCTTTGGGATCTCTAGTTGGATTTGTAACTGTCTTAGGAATTGCTGCTCGTAACGCTATTATGCTTATCAGCCACTATCGGCATTTGGAAACCGAGGAAGGTGAACCATTTAGCATGCACATGATCATAAGAGGTGCTTTAGAAAGAATGACACCTATTCTGATGACAGCTCTAGCTGCTGCACTCGCTTTGTTACCTATTGTTATTAGTGGAAACAAGCCTGGGCAAGAGATTGAGTATCCGATGGCGGTCATCATCCTGGGAGGGTTAACAACATCAACGATTCTTAATCTTTTCTTTTTACCCCTACTTTATTGGAGGTTCGGAAAAAATTGTAAGAATCCAAATGTTGATTTAGCAGATGAAGAACTAAGAATTCGGTGACAATAAGCTAAATAGTTTTAAAACTATATGATCACGTTTGAAACTAAAAGTTGAGAGCTGTTAAAAGGTTCGAACTTAGGCTAGTAAAGGGCACATAACTAGATAAAGAGGCTGTCTCAAAAGGGGCAGCCTCTTTTTTTTTATGATATCCCCAAATGAGGATAAAAGATGTTGAATAAAAAAGAAGCGTGAAAGTCAGTTTTATTGTCTTTAGGGGCATGGCAAAACGTCAAGATCTGAAGGTT
>JANPIB010000162.1:0-11290 GCA_031424775.1 Chitinophagales bacterium
GCGGAATTTTTAAAGCCGGTATGTGGACAGGTGTGATCGTAATAGTGCTGATCGTGGTTCTGGTGATCTGGCTCATAGGCAAAATGAGAGGACGTAAATAAAAAAATCCCGCCATAAGCGGGATTCAATTCTTTTAAACACCAAGTAATTAAGCTTTAGTGGTAGTTGGCTTACCGCTTTTGGTTTTCTTAGTGTCTTTGGTTGTTTTAGAGTCTTTGTCTTTACTGCATTTGCCTTCTTTCTTGCAGCAGCTCTTTTCCTTGTCGCATTTCTTACCATCGCCACAAGCATAAGATGCACCGCTAACCAGCAATGCAGCAACCATCAAAGTGAAAAATTTCTTCATTGTAAATGTTTTTGCTAGTCCAAATATAAGTTTTCGAGACAAAGAACTTTCAGCAGCAATGTTAAAGCTGAAGGAAGATCCAGCTTGACGATTCACGCCTCACCATTCACTAACTCCACTCAGCAAGCACGGTAACTCCACCTTTCACCACCTGGTTCAGGTTTACTTTCACTTGTGTTCCAACCGGAAGCAACACATCTACACGGCTACCGAATTTAATAAATCCAAACTCTTCACATTGCTTAACCTGCTGACCAGCAGAAAGGTAGTTAACGATCCTTTTTGCCAAAGCACCAGCAATTTGCTTCATGAGAATGATGCCATGAGCATTCTGTAGCACCACACTATGCCTTTCATTTTCTGTAGATGATTTTGGATGCCAGGCTACGAGATATTTCCCCTTGTGGTATTGACTGTACACCACCTCACCACTCATAGGGTTACGGTTCACGTGAACGTTAGCCGGGCTCATAAAAATACTCACTTGGATACGTTTGTCTTTGAAATATTCCTCATCAACTACCTCCTCTATCACTACCACTTTACCATCTGCCGGACAAATAATCTGCTTTTCGCCAATGGTATGATTTCGGTAAGGAATTCTGAAGAATGAAACAATAAACAGGAACAAAAACATCGTAACGATAAATAACGCCAAAGCAATTCTCGGGTAAGTATCTGTTAGAAACATGAAGGAAAGCACATTGATAATACCAAACAGCAATGCTGCAATACCAATTGATGCGTAACCTTCCTTATGAACTTTCATGTTGAGATTTTAGACGGCAAATATAAGGTTAGTTGATGGTTGGTAGTTTATAGTTGGTTGAGGTTGCTTTCCATCAACCATCAACTGCCAACTACCAACACAACATACAGCCACACAAACGGAACAGCCAGCAGCAGAGAATCAAAACGATCTAAAAATCCACCGTGGCCTGGCATCATTTGCCCGGAATCTTTTACTCCGGCAAGACGTTTTAGTTTGGATTCGAAAAGATCACCTAGGGTTCCAAAGATGGCAGCGATGGCAGCAATGATGTACCAGTGGAAAGAGAAAACCTCAGTATTTATATCATCGATTTTTATAGTTGAAGACAGAAATCCAACTATGAAAATGCATAGAACAATGCCACCTATTGTTCCTTCCCAAGTCTTCTTTGGAGAAATTTTAGAGAAGGGAGTTCTTCCAATCAAAGAACCAACAATATAAGCCATAGTGTCATTGATCCACATTGAAGCTATTATAACAATAGGTATTGTATAGAAAGCGAAATGTTCATGAGCATAAAGCTCTTTAGCATACGGAACATTTTCATTGGGTACTTGAGTTGTTACATCTATCAAACTTACCATCAACCCCAAACTCAAAGAAATATACAGCAGCCCCAGCAATGAATGAGCAATCAGTTTGCCTCGTCTGTAAATAACCGTGTCAACATTCACAGCCACAGCTCCGATAACCATCATCCAAAATCCTACATCAGAGATCCTTACATCAGAAATAGTGTAGGCTTCATTGGTCATCCAAAGCATAAAACCCCAACCGGCAAGCATTACTCCATAGCGGTGAAAAATAGAAATGTCGGCATAATTAGGATCAATCTTTTCAACCAACCTTTTATATTCGATCCAACATCCAAAATGGATAAAAGAAAACAAAGCAAGAAAACTCCAGTGATTCCAGAGCAACCCAATTAACATCAGGATCACAAAAACAACAGCAGAAAGAGCTCGGGTTCTGAACGTTTGCCAGTTAAAAGCCATGGAAGTTTTGGTTTGGTGCAAGATAATGAAGTGAATTGTGAGTCGTTAATCGTGAGTGGCAGCTTTTTATCTTTTAGTAGTATCATTCACGCCTCACGCCTCACTATTCATTATTTTTGTTGCCTGATTTTTGATGCTAACCGACCTTTTAGCACATTCATTTAAATTTTATAATCCATGAGAAGAATTGTTTTATCAATTGCTTTTTTATTGACTGTACTTCGAAGCCAGGCTGACGAAGGAATGTGGTTACCGCTGCTTTTGGGTAAGCAGGTGTACACTGATATGGTGAAAAAAGGACTCAAGCTCAAACCTGAGCAGTTGTATTCAGCCAACAAAGCCTCTATTAAAGATGCCATCATCATTTTTGGCAATGGGTGTACCGGTGAGATCGTTAGTTCACAAGGTTTGATCTTCACCAATCACCATTGTGGTTATGATGCTATTACCAGGGCTTCATCTGTTGAAAACAATTACCTGAGAGATGGGTTTTGGGCTAAGGATCACCAACAGGAAATTCCTACAACACTAACTGTTCGTTTCTTGAACAGGATCGAAGATGTTACAACTAAGGTGATGTCTGCTTTGGGTAGTTTGAATGGTACTGAACGAAGCACCAAATTCACACAGGTGAGTGGAGATATCGTAAAAGAAGCTACCGGTGGGGATGAGTTTAAAAGTGCCGTTGTTGCTTCTATGTTCTCAGGGAATCAATACTTCCTGTATGTGTATGATGTGTACAAAGACATCAGGTTGGTCGGTGCTCCACCAGAAAGCATCGGAAAGTTCGGTGGCGATACTGATAACTGGGAATGGCCAAGACACACAGGTGACTTTTCTGTTTTTCGTGTGTTTATGGGTAAAGATGGAAAGCCGGCTAAGTACAATACAGAGAATGTTCCGCTGAAACCAAAATATTTCCTGCCAGTTAGTATCAAAGGTGTGAACGATGGTGATTATGCAATGATCTATGGCTATCCTGGAGGTACGAACAGGTATGAAACTTCTATGGGAGTGAACCTGGCTACTGAGATCAACAATCCATCATTGGTTAAGCTTCGTGATATGCGTTTGAAGTACATGCATGAAGAAATGATGAAAGATCCTTCTGTGAAACTGCAACTGGCTTCAGACTATGCAAGCGTTGCTAACTACTGGAAATTTTATGACGGTGAGACCAAGCAATTGAAGAAGTTCGATGTGTACGGACAGAAGACTAAACAGGAACAGGCTTTCTTAACATGGGCTAAAGGTAAACCTGAATATGAGAACATCTTTAATGATTACAGCACTAACTACACCACATGGAAACCGTTTTCTATGAGTCGTGTTTACTACACTGAAGGTATCCAGGGTTCTCCGTTCATTAAATTTGCCACGTCTTTGTTGAGTTTGAATAAGCTGATGAACACCAAAGGAACAGATAAAGCAAAGATCGACTCGGCTTTGCTGGCAGCTGATAAAGCAAGAACAATTTTCTCGCTGCTGAAAACAGGACAAGCGATGAAAAAATTCTGGTTGATGTGTTGATGATGTTCAGGCAGGATATTGATCCTTCACAACATCCTTCGGGTTTTTATGATGAGTTCACCACCAACTACGGTTCAGGAACGGATGCTTACAAAAGATATGCAGCTGATGTTTTTAATAATTCCATCATCCTGAACGATGAGAAGTGGAAGAAGTTCATAAGCGATAAAGATGAAGATCATATCAGAAAAGATCCAGCGATCAAACTAGCTGAGGCTTTCACTACGAATTATCAAAAGAACATTTTGCCGAAGTACCAGGCTTTCACTACAAAGAATGCAGACCTTGCAAGAGGATATCTGAAAGGTGTGATGTCAATGGATCCTAAGAAAGCAGCAATGATGTATCCTGATGCCAACTTTACTATGAGGGTTTCTTATGGTAATGTAAAGAGCTACAAGCCGAGAGATGCCGTGAACTACGACTATGTTACCACGCTAAAAGGTATTATGGAAAAATATGTTCCGGGTGATTATGAGTTTGATCTGCCACAGCGTTTTGTTGACTTGTACAAAGCCAAAGATTTTGGTCAGTATGTAGATAAAAAGAAGAATGATATCGTTGTAGGTTTCATTACTACAAATGATATTACCGGTGGTAATTCAGGTTCGCCAGTGTTGAATGGCAATGGAGAACTGATTGGTTTGGCTTTCGACGGAAACTACGAAGCGTTAAGCCACAAGATCGCTTTTGATAAAGACCTGAACAGAACCATCAATGTTGATGTACGTTATGTATTGTGGGTGATAGATAAATATGGTGGAGCGAAGAATTTGATCAATGAATTGAAACTGGTAAAGTAAATGATAACAGAAAGCCACCGAGAGGTGGTTTTTTAATTGCAAGAATTTTTTTGAAAATACAATTTTTAATAATTTTAGTTTTTCTAACCTTCTAAAACACTTAAACATGAAACTGTCTTCATTCATTGTGGCTACAGCATTGTGTTTTATCTCATTTAGCTGTAGGAAAGATGTTAAACAAGAACCAGAGATATCTCCTTCTAAAGACAAACAACACCTTGTTAAACGAGCAGGATCTAATGACAATATAATTCAGAAGATTGAGGCTTGGCTAACTTTAAAAAGTAACGAAAGTCCTAAGAAAGCTGAAGTTATTGCTTCGCTAAGGCAAAATTTAGATTACGGTTCATTAAGAATAGAACAACTCAATGCGGAAGAAGATGTTGTTGTTGTTCCAATATCTACAATACAAACTGATAATTACCAGAATGCTATCAACAACTTAGTGGTAAAATTTGATAAGTTAGAAAACATAAGCTATTTAAACATCGTTCAATTTCTTCCCAGATCTTCTACAAACTTCACTTCTTTGCGAGAGGGTACTTTCGCTAATTTGCTTAATCGAAGTTATATTCAAGATGGTCGATTTGCTTTTTTAAACTTGGCAGATAAACTTATGTATGAACTTTCTATAGAAAGAAATTCTTTGATAAGTTATAGCTCAAGAAGTTGGCAGCCTGAACAAGAAACCCAAAACTGCGTAACATTATGGAAGGTTCATACTGATGTATACATTGATCATATTGAACAAGACTGGGAACTATTAGGAACTTTTTGCAATACTGATGAAACGGATAAAGGTGGAACGGGTGGGAATAATGGCAGTTTAGATGATATTTGTTCCAAGCCTTTAGATCAAGATGCCGCCCAGTCTGTAGCTAATAGTGCTGTTAATGGACAACTTACTTCTTGGATTACTGACAACACTTTGTCCTCTTATATTGATGCTAATGGTGTTCCAACAAAAGAGAAGACACCGGAGTGGGAGTTTTATAAAGGGAACATGACTCCATTACATACTTTCTACTATACTGCATATTTTAAAGGAACAGCTAAGAAATATTTAAATACGTGGAAGTGGGTAACACAAGATGATCCTTTGAATGGCATCACAAGATTCAAATATGTTTCTCATAATAGATCTGGTAACATTCCAACTTGTACTAGTGTTTCTTGTAGTATGAATAATTGGTCAGTAAATTTCTCCAATGAAAATATCACGGCTAATGTTTCAATAAGTTATACTATTTCTGCCACAGTTCCTTGTTTCTTTGGAGTTGAGATGAGAACTGAAAGCCATACTCAACCAAGTTCTTTTGATGCAAATGAATAAACTTATGAAAACCATTTTTATAATCATTTTGTTTTTCACAAGTTGTCTTGCTAAAATGAAATCTCAACAGAATCCTTCTGAGAACGCAAAAGCTTTCATATTGACTTCACGTTTTCCTATCTTTTCTTTTGAAGGAAAGAATATTGGGAATGATTCAATGTATGAATGGATTATCCAATATGATGAGTTAACTATGTATAAAACTGTAGGGTACCAAAACTCAAAAGATGAAAAGGGCAACGTAAAATCTAAAGTTTTCTATGAATATTTTGTTTATCAGAAGGATAGTTTGAATGGTATATTGTATAACGGCTTTGGTTACCAATCTTCGAAATATCGGTGCAGGGTCGACTCAATAAAGTCTGCATACTTCGGTAAAATGATAAGTTCTACAATGAGAAATAATGAATTAACATTGGTTAAATCGGAACAAATTAATGAATCCAAGATTGATATCTATAACGTAAAGCCTAAGGTGGATTCACTTCCAGCATCGGCTATATGTAAATTTTATTATAGTAGTGAGTTCAACGATTTGCCTTATTCTTTTTCTTCAGAACTTGATAAGTACCGTGAGATGAAAATGTACAAGATCGAAATGTATGGTGACCCAATTTTCCACTCAAATGGTAAGTTGATGCAAGATAAGTTTCAGATAAACATTGACTTAAAAGAAGTAAAAAGTTCCGACATATTAGATTCTAGTACATTGAGTTACTTCAAAGATTATCGAAAAAATTTTATAAAGGAAGAAAAATAATAATAATGAGACAGACTTATGTTTTAAAGTCTGTCTCATCATTTACTATCTAATTTTATTGTCTTTCCAACTCCAGAGGTGCAAACATGCATACGTTCTGTAGGGACTCCATTTTTCTGAGAGCTTCAACATCTTCTCACGTAAAGCCTTTTTATCTGAATTATCCAGCTTGTAAGCTTTGATCATAGCCTGTTGGATTCCCAGGTCGTCAGGTGCAAATACATCTTCTCTTCCCAAGGTAAACATCAAGAGCATTTCAACTGTCCATCTCCCAACACCTTTTATTTGTGTGAGTAGTTCAATGATCTCATCATTTTCCATTGCAAGCAGCTTCTTATCGGTGATCTTATGTTCGATGCAGAACTCAGCAACGTTTTTTACATAACTCACTTTTGCATTGGAGAGTCCGATGGCTCTTAATTGTTCAGATGGCGTATCCAACACCTGTTGAGGCTTTGGTTCTTTGCCTTTATAGAGTTCAAGAAATCTTTTGTAGATCACCTGTGCTACTTTGGTACTCAGTTGCTGGCTCATGATGCTTGCCATCAGCCGAAGTGGAATGTTCTTATGAAGTTTTAATTCGTGAACTTCTGTTCCCAGAATTTTTGCAAGTCGTTTATCTTTTTGGAGGTGAGGTATGTAATCCATTATGCCAAGATAACTATTTGGCAGGCAAAGCTAAAGCGACTGTTATAGTACAAGAGTGCGACGCAAGAAAAGTTAAATAGGAATTCAAAAGCCCGTTCAATAAATACTTCGACAGGCTCAGGGTGACATCCAGCTAAGGATACGTTTTGTACTCCAGCTTCAGCATTAAACGGGCGAAAGCCAGATATCCGATCCCAACACCGATGAAAGAAGAAAGGATATCGAGGTAATCGAACGTTCTGCCGAAGAAAGGAATCAGTTGCAGGTATTCGTTGATCACTACCAGTATCAATCCAAACCAACAAGCGATCTTAAGTTCTTTGATTGTACTCATGCCGAACATCCATTGAAACATCCAACAAGCTCCAAATGGAAGTAAAAAGGAACCGATAAGATTAGGAGCAAGTCCGAAAACCGGTTTCCAGATCGAAGGGATATGTACAAAAGGACGGACAAGAAACTTTATGGTCCAGATGAGTAGGGTACCGAAAATAATCACCCATTTGGATACACTTTTCAAATTCATAAGTACAGTTAGGGCGTGAATATAAAGAAAATGCTTATTGCTTTTTCTCTGAACGGCTACAGCAGCAGAAAGTTACGCCTCAGGTTGTGGTTTCCACATTTTTAACAAGTACCAGATGAGTCCTGATAAACTGGCGAGGAAAAAAATGTAGTAAAGAATATTTCCAAGCGAAATGGATGAATGAATAAAGGCAAAGTCGAAGAAGATACCGAAGGTCATATTGATCATCATCCAAAGCACTACGATTGAAATAGATCTGACTAGTTTGGCTAAAAATTCTCTTGCGTCCGGTTCCATTGCAGGCTTTTATAGATAACACCTTTTTCCAACTAAAGGATGAAAGTAGTCTCAATTCTACTTTAAAAGTAGGGCTTTAAAAGCTGTGGAATCTCCGTTAAACACATTAAAATCAACAGCTGCAGCAATGCCATTAACTCTTCCCTTGTCGCTGTGTTGCCAGAAAAGCCAGTTACGGGTTACTCTTGGTTGAACCAATTCCTGGTAGTGAGCCACCCACAAAGGATAATCATCAAAGTCGCTACCTAGGGTGTTATTGTAGAACCCAGCGTTGGTGTAGATAATCGGTTTTACTTTATAGTGATCTTCAACTTCTTTCAGCCAGGCTTTTAGTTCTTTTTTCAGCTTTTTGGTACTCACTCCTTTGGTAACTTCTACATCAAGAACCGGAGGAAGATCACCAGATTCCAGCTCTACATTCTTTATAAAGTGCTTAGCCTGAGCTTTCCCGTTTTGCAAAGGGTTGTAAAAATGATAAGCACCTCTTGCAATGGAAGCTTCTTTGGCTTGCTTCCAGTTCATTGAATAGGTAGCATCAGTTCTGTCTGTACCCTGTGTAGCTTTAATAAATGCAAAGCCAAGCTGTACATCGTTCACTTTCATCTGTTTAACAGCTTCCCAC
Source organism: Chitinophagales bacterium (assembly GCA_031424775.1). GTDB lineage: Bacteria > Bacteroidota > Bacteroidia > Chitinophagales > Chitinophagaceae > JAEZDC01. Next base: position 8,633 of record JANPIB010000162.1, read on the forward strand.
CGAACATTTTGTTGGTATTTGCTTACATCAATACCATGGATCTGGTAATTGCCAGGAATTTGGATGCCGAACTCTGTAAACGTGTCAGATACAGGCTCTCCGGCAACGCTGCTATAGTACCAATTGAATGTTAGATAAGTGACGATAAAGGCTATCGCAATAAACAGCAACCCTTCTTTGATGTATGTTCTTTTGTGCTGTGCGATAGGCATAGAACAAATTTGGTTGAAATTTCTGTGAAGAAAAATCGAAATCTTCCCCGTTGCTGTTGCTGTTGTATTTTTACCGTTCATGGCTTATTTCAATTGGAATGATAGTATCAATTTTCTAAGTAAACTCACGTTTCGCCGTGCTGTGAATGCAGCGAAGGTTTTGACGAGTTACAGGCTTAGTCGTTTAACAGGCAAACCAAAGCAATGGGGTTACCCGATATCAATTTCATTTGAGCCAACAACGTCATGCAATTTGCGTTGCCCTGAATGTCCGAGTGGCTTGAGAGAATTTACTCGACCGACAGGCATGCTGCAGAAAAGTTTTTTTCAGCAAACGATTGATGAGATATATACGGAGTTATTATACCTGGTATTCTACTTCCAGGGAGAGCCCTACCTGAACAAAGATTTTTTGGAGATGGTTAAGTATGCTCATGATAAAGGTATTTATACAGCTACTTCTACCAATGCCCATTATTTGACTGATGAGAATGCAAAGAAAACAGTGGAGAGTGGATTGGATAGATTGATTATTTCTATTGATGGAACATCACAAGACGTTTACCAGCAATATCGTGTTGGCGGTAAGCTGGATAAAGTTTTAGAAGGAGCCAAAAATATTGTGAAGTGGAAGAAAGAGCTGAAGAGTAAAACACCTTTTGTGTTTTTCCAGTTCCTGGTGGTGAAACCAAATGAACACCAGATCGAAGCTGTTAAACAATTAGGTAAGGAAATAGGAGTTGACCAGGTTCGTTTTAAAACAGCACAGGTGTATGATTTTGAAAATGATCCACATCAATTAATTCCTACGATAAATAAATACAGTAGATATAAGATTGGGAATGAGGGAAAGATGCAAAGCAAAAGCGGCTTAGGAAATCACTGCTGGAAGCTGTGGCACCAGAATGTGATCACCTGGGATGGGTTGGTTGTTCCTTGTTGTTTTGATAAAGATGCAATGCACCAACTCGGTAATTTAAAAATGCAAAGCTTTAAAGAGGTTTGGAATAATGATAATTATAAACAGTTCAGAAAGGAATTGATGACCAGCCGAAAGAATATTGACATTTGTGCCAACTGCAGTGAAGGACTGAAGGTTTGGGAAGATTAGAGCAATAGGTTCTGTTAGCTCTATTATCTTTGACCAGTTTTCAAATGAGTATCAATCAAGATATAAAACAGCAACGTCAGTTTCGCAACGAGCACCACAAGGCTACGGTGAACATATTGTTCAGCAGTAACTGGCTGATGGAAAATATTAAAAAATTTCTGTTGAAGGAAGATCTCACTCCACAACAGTATAACATCTTAAGAATATTGAGAGGTAGTGGTGAACCGTTAAGCACCTTACAGATACGAGAGAGAATGCTGGATAAAATGAGTGACACCAGCCGTATCGTTGACAGGCTGTTAAAAAAAGAACTGGTAGAAAAGAAAACCTGTCAGAACGATAAACGTTTAGTAGACGTGACCATCTCAAATAGTGGGTTGGAGTTATTGAAAAGGCTTGATGAAAAGAATGCTTCTTTAGATGGGATACTTTTCAGCCTTACTCCAGACGAAGCAAAATTGCTTAACGATCTTTTAGATAAAATGCGTGGATCAGAAGAATAGCAAAACAACGATTGATGAAACACTTAGCCAAGCTTTTACTATTAAGTATCTTTTCCTTTTCAATAGCTAAAACGTTTCCCCAACTAGTGCCACCTAAGCATGAGTTTCGTGCTGTATGGATTGCTACTGTAGAAAATATTGACTGGCCAAGTAAAAGAGGGTTGCCAGTTGAACAGCAGAAACAAGAGTTCATTAATATTCTTGATATGCATTATCGCAACGGAATGAATGCTGTTATTGTACAGGTACGTCCGGTTGCTGATGCATTTTATCCTTCAACATTAGAACCATGGAGTGAATACTTAAATGGAAAACAGGGATTACCGCCAACACCTTATTACGATCCATTGCAGTTTATGATAGACGAAACCCATAAACGTGGGATGGAATTTCATGCCTGGATAAATCCATATCGGGCTGTATTCAACGTAGGAAAATCTTCAGTCTCTCCTTCACATGTTACCAAGATCAGGAAAGACTGGGCTGTTACTTATGGAAAATATAAATGGCTTGATCCGGGAATTCCGGAAGTTCGTCAGCATACTGCCAGAGTGGTGAAAGATATTGTTTCAAGGTATGATGTTGATGCGATACACATGGATGACTATTTCTATCCTTACAAAGAATCAGGAGAGTTTCCTGATGGTAAAAGTTTTGCTCAATACGGAAATGGAATGACGAGGGCTGAATGGAGAAGATCAAATGTGGACAGCATCATCAGGTTATTGAATGAAACGATCAAGAACATCAATCCACGAGTGAAGTTTGGAATTTCTCCTTTTGGTATCTGGCGGAATAAAAGACAAGATGCTGAAGGAAGTAACACCAACGG
>JANPIB010000163.1:0-14706 GCA_031424775.1 Chitinophagales bacterium
AGCAAGATGAGCACACTAAACATTATTAGAAGCAAATTGGTAGACAGAATGTTCGCTGTAGTAAGAAAACAATCCGCCTACCAGGAAAACCTAAAATTAGCAGCCTAATATTTATTTGCTCGAATCTTAGAATACGCAAGAGAAGTTGCATAGTAGCACAACAGCTTGCAAAACAACAGAAAATTTTACTCTGGATAAGATTGCTTCACATTCGTTCGCAATCACGACGGTGAAATGTAAATTGCACCCCTTATGAATGATTATTTGCAGGGATTGAATGAGCCTCAATTGGAGGCAGTTTTACATATTAAGGGACCATTAATGATCGTAGCCGGTGCAGGTAGCGGTAAAACAAAAGTGCTTACTACTCGAATTGCTCACCTGATGGCACAAGGTGTAGATGCTTTTAATATTCTTGCCCTAACCTTCACGAACAAGGCTGCTGCTGAAATGAAGGAAAGGATTGAAAGAACCCTGGGTAATACAGATGCAAGAAATCTTTATATTGGAACATTTCACAGCGTATTTGCAAGAATATTGAGGGCTGAGGCTCAAAGAATAGGTTATCCCAACAACTTTACGATCTACGATACTGATGATAGCCGTAGTGTGCTGAAAACAGTGATCAACGAACAGAAACTTGATGATAAGCACTACAAACCAAGCGTGGTGCACAACAGGATATCATCTGCTAAGAATGCTTTGGTTGGTCCGGAGGAATATGCAAACGACTATTATATTCAGCAGGAAGATACGAGATCAAATCGTCCGGCAATAGCACAGATATATCGTGCCTATGCTGCTCGTTGTTTCAAGAACGGTGCAATGGATTTTGATGATCTGTTGCTGAAGATGCATGAGTTGCTGCGTGACTTTCCTGAAATGCTGAGTAAGTACCAGCGTAAGTTCAAATTCATTTTGGTAGATGAGTATCAGGATACCAACCAGGTTCAGTACCAGATCACCAAACTGCTAGCTGCCATGCATGAGAATATTTGTGTGGTGGGTGATGATGCACAAAGTATTTATAGCTTTCGTGGTGCTACGATCGAGAACATTCTCCAGTTCGAGAAAGATTATGATGATGTGAAGGTGATAAAGCTGGAGCAGAATTATCGCAGTACGCAATCTATTCTTGAAGTAGCGAATGAAATAATAAAGAACAATAAAGGACAAATACCTAAAGCCCTTTGGACAGATAATGATGGTGGCGAAAAGATAAAACTTGTTCGTACCATGACCGATAATGATGAAGGTCGTTTTGTATCTGACCAGATACAGGAAATGAAGTTGCGAAAGCACTTCAGTAACCGTGATTTTGCTATTCTTTACAGAACCAATGCCCAAAGCCGTGCTTATGAAGAAAGCCTTAGAAGAATGGGGATTGCTTATCGTATTTACGGTGGAATCTCGTTCTATCAAAGAAAAGAGATCAAGGATTTTATTGCTTACTTAAGAGTAGTGGTAAATCCTAAAGATGAAGAGGCATTAAAGCGGATCATCAATTATCCTATCAGGGGGATTGGTAAAACAACAGTTGATAAAACCGTGCTGCTTGCCAATGATAATAACCTGAGCATGTGGGATATTATTTCCAATGCTGCGATGTATGGTTTTAAAAGTGGAACACTGGAAGCCATCGATACGTTTGTAACAATGATTAAAATGTTCCAGAGTGAGCTGCAGAAGAAGAATGCATTTGATCTTGCTACCATAGTTGGAAAGAGTACCAACATCACCCGGGAATTGTTCAATGATAAAAGCACTGAAGGTTTAGCCAGGTACGAGAACATTCAGGAGTTGCTGAACTCTATCAAAGAGTGGATAGAAAGTCCTACTTACGAAGAAACCGGTGAGGTGGGTGATAAAGGATTAGGTGCTTACCTGCAACAGATCACTTTGCTTACTGATGCCGACGACGATAAAGAAAATAGTGATACCGTTAAGTTGATGACGATACATGCTGCAAAAGGTCTTGAATTCGCCAATGTGTTTGTTGGTGGATTAGAGGAAACTTTATTTCCCAGCGGAATGAGTATTAATACAAGAGAAGAGTTGGAAGAAGAAAGAAGATTGTTTTATGTAGCGATAACCAGAGCCAAGAAACATTTGTGGCTTACGTATGCTAATTCAAGATATCGTTTCGGCAATCTGGTGCAGAACGAGCCTAGCCGCTTCTTAGAAGAAATGCCGGAAGCACATATTGACAGAACTTATGCAGGTGGCGGTGCCAGAAACCAAAGTGGCTTCAGTAATATGGGCTCTGCATTTCAAAGAATGAACAGAGGCTTTGGTACTGATAATAATGCAGCACAGGCAGAAAAAAGATATGGACCTCCACCAAGCAAGCAGGGTTTAAACAAACAGCCGGAGAAACCAAGTTACATCGGCAATGCACCTAATAAAGTGGTTGAACACACACCAAGTGCAGACTTTGTTCCTAGCGACACCAGCAACTTACAGGTAGGAATGAAAGTAGAGCACCAGAAATTTGGCTTTGGAACTGTAAACAAAATGGAAGGTGCTGCACATAATCCGATTGCAACAGTGGTGTTTGAGAACAATGGAGAGAAGAAGATCATGTTGAACTATGCAAAGCTGAGGATAGTGGAATAGTTAAGGCAAGAACTTTATTGTATTTCGGCTCTTTGCCTATTTAATTTTATTATTCCAAAGAAATACATTCAGGCTCGTTAGATGATTCCCGAGATAGCTACAGTTGTAGCTATTGTTTTGTCTTACATAAGGACCAAACTCATGGGTAAAGGATAGCTTGTATTCATTTGGCTTGTCTATAGAAAAAACCTCGTTATATTGAGGCTCACCCTTCTCAGAACAAACATTAGTTGAGCCTTTGTAACTCGAATGTTGAATACCCGGATGAACTTTATTGAAGTCTGCTTTCATTTTTTGCACATAATTGTTATCGTATTCATAACCACTGAACCTGCTATATGAAGTAGTTGTACGTATATTAAAAGAGATCCAACGGATATTTTCATTTACAAAGCCAATATCAAAAGTTCCTTGACCACAGTTGCCAGTATAAGGTGCGAATCCGTGAACCTTTGCATGTCTTCCAATTACTTCTGTGATGAATATGCTGTATTTATTATATAAGTTTACTTTACCCAGTTCATCTACTTGTTGAAATTGAGTTCTGATATCATTTTCCAGCTCTTTTAAGAAGGCTTCTCTTTTTGACTCCTTCTTTAAATTGATACCTCTCTTTTTCTTAATTGTCTTCCAGCTATTATCGGTATTATGTATGTAGTAAGCTTTTATTCTCTCCACTACAAAAACTTCTACAAATTTTTTGCTAGTGTTGAACCCTATTTCTTTAATAAGAAAATCGTCAGTTTGGGAATTAGCTGTAGTGGGAATGTTGACTAGTAGAAAAAGAAATAATACAAAGTTCAAAATAAAAGATGATGGCCTCATACTTATGTAAATTCAAATAGAACGATATAAGCGAATATAAAAATAAAAAAGGCAGCCGGGAGCTGCTTTTTTTCTAATGGGAGTTTTATTAGTAAGGTCTAATCACTGTATAGCTTTGTCCACTTGGACCAGACCAAACTAACTTCATATAGTATGGATTATTTCCAGGGCAACTTACTGCAGCACCGCTTGCATTCAGTCCAAAGGTAACAGTAAGGTTTCTACCCAAAAGGTCATGTTTAACTTGTCCTGCCGTAAGTCGGAAGTTGCATGCTTGTGTAACTACCAAAGGCAGCTCAATAGATGTAACGAAAGCATCGCCAAATCTGTTAGTACCCCATTCGGCTACTTTGTTGTTTCCTGCAATGGTATGGTTTCCTATAGTTGTGATCACTAGTCCATTGTTGTAGGTGAACGTTCTTTTCTTAGCGATACTCCAACTTCTTTGCAGTGCACTTGTATCGAACTTTACCGTCATGTTATTGCTATTGATAGTGTGAACGATTGTGCCAATTGTAGGCAGATCTCTCAACCTTCCACCACTTACATTCGTATGTGTGGTGGTTCCATTAACGGTGATAAACCTACCATCAGACACTCTTGTTATCTTCAGGTTAGTGACAGTTACTGTTAGTGTAGCACCTGCATCTTTCCATTTCATGGAGGCAGGCATAGAGGCTACCACTGTACCTGTTCTTGTCCGCAGACCTGAACAATCAGGTCCGTTATAGGTAATGGTTACAGTTCTTGGATTGCTGATAGAATCTACTACCACAGTAGCGTTACAGATATTCGCTGTAGTGTTAGTACCTCTTCCAAGCAAGGCATTTGAGCTTTCCAGCACTCCATTAAGGTCATCAGCAACAAGGTCTACATCAGAGCTGAACTTAGCCTGATCGTCTGACTGCTGGGTTAATTCGGTTTCTTTCTCATCACGTGAGGATTTGTCTTTCTGGCAAGCGGTGAATGTTATTGCTACAGAAAGTACAACAGCAAAAAGGTGAACTCGTTTCATGATTTCGGTTTTTGTACGTTGATAGACAGGGGCTAATATGAAAGGTTTAACGCAGGTTAACAGATTTTTAGTATGTAGTTAAAGTTAAGCTTTCAATATCAGTTCTAATTGATGCTCTGGAAGTTGCGAAATTCTATCTTTGCAAAAAATCAAAACTATGGCTTCTGTAAAAGAACTGATTGCTGAATTCAAGCAGGAAACTGCTAATACCAGGAAGATCCTGGAAAGAGTACCAGATGGCAAAAATGAATGGACTCCTCACGAAAAGTCGATAAAGCTGGGCAGGCTGGCAACACACGTTGCTGAGATCGCTGGCTGGACTTATATTACCGTATCAACCGATGTTTTAGACTTTGCAGCGGGAGATTACAAACCTCGTGTTTTCGAAACAACAGAAGATCGATTGAAGTACTTTGATGAGCAAGTTGCCCAGGCAACTCAAATCTTAGAATCTAAAAAAGATGAAGACCTTGAGAGTGATTGGACAATGAAGAATGGAGATACAGTTTATTTTACCGTTCCTAAAAAAGATGCTTTAAGAACCTGGGTGTTCAGCCACCAGTTTCATCACAGAGCACAATTAGGTGTTTATCTGAGACTTTTGGATATTCCTGTGCCAGCTATCTATGGACCTTCTGCAGATGAAGGCGGAATGTAATCTGAATATGGAATTAGAATGAGAGCGGTTACTTGGGTAATCGCTTTTTCTTTTGTAAGAAATTAAAGAGAGCAATAAGCGAAACGATTGTCCATGTACCTTCAAGTATTATGAACGGAATATAGCTGATCAGTACAGAAGCAAGACAAGCCATTCCTGCACCAACACAGTTTAGAATGATATAAAGCAGGCTATCCTGGCTGATCTTTTTCATAAGGTTCAACAGGAAAGCAACAAGAAGTATAAAAACACCGGTGAATCCAACTGTGTCATTCAAAAGAGCAGGGTCCATTTTTATTGTTTTACAGAGATGATCTTGTCTTGCTGAGTAACAAGTCTTCCTATCGGTGTTGTGTATACTATTTCAGATTGACGCAAGATTTCGATTAGATTTCCTGCTTCAGATTCAGCAACAGCAATCAACAATCCTCCATTCGTTTGCGGATCTGGCAAGATGTTGAAGGCTTCCATCACATTCACTCCCAGTGCAAAAGAAACTTTACTGCTGTAGCTGTTCCAGTTACGGTAAGTAGCATCGGGTACAATCTTCTGAGCAAGGTATTCTTTTGCAGCATCTATAATCGGAACTGCAGAATAATTGATCTCTGCACTCAAACCACTTCCTTCCGACATTTCGATCAAGTGACCCAACAATCCAAAACCAGTCACATCAGTCATGGCATGAACACCTTCGATCTTTCCCAAGGCCTCTCCAATTTTATTTAATGCTGTGAGTTGTTCAAGTACAATATCTGCATGCTCAGGCTTTAATACTCCACGTTTTTGTGCTGTAGTGAGAATGCCTACACCCAGTGGCTTAGTAATGAACAAAAGGTCACCTTCTTTAGCAGTGTTATTTTGTTTGAGATGATTCAGTGCAACAATACCGTTTACCGCTAAACCAAATATTGGCTCTGTTGAATCGATACTATGACCACCAGCTAAAGGAATACCAGCCTCACTGCAAATTTTTCTTGCGCCTTCTAAAACCTGTTGGGCAACGGATGTGGGAATTTTATCAATTGGCCAACCAAGTATTGCAATGGCCAGAATTGGCTTTCCGCCCATTGCATATACATCGCTTATGGCATTAGCAGAAGCTATCTGTCCAAAAGAAAAAGCATCATCAACAATAGGCGTAAAAAAATCTGTTGTTGAGATTAATGCTGTTCCATTGCCCAGATCATAAACAGCTGCATCGTCTTTGGAACTGTTGCCAACAATCAATTTATCTGTTACGAATTGCTCTGATGTGGATGCAAGAATCTCTTCCAATACTTTTGGTGCAATCTTACAGCCACAACCTCCACCATGAGAGAATTGGGTGAGGCGAATTGGTTCTGAATTATCCATTCGTTCTTTCTACTTGTGTGGTTAATTGTTGCAACAGGTTTACATTGAATATGGCATTGCAGTTTTGGGCAGGAACTTTCTGAATCAGCTTTTCCCAATTCTCCCGTGTTTGCATGCTTTTCTCATACCACTTATCGTAGTACTTTAATAATATTCTAAAGCACTCTTTTATGTTTCCTTCAATCAGATAGTTCACAGCATTCTTTGTTTCTAACCCACCCAATCTTTTTTGAATACGGATTATGGCGTTTACCATTTTCGCTTTGTCCAACTTGCCATATTCATTTACCAGGTGTTCTAATCTCTCCTCAAATGGAACATCCAAAAAGAAAACAGGCTTGGCTCTCATTTGATGAAACAATACGGTAGGAATATTTACAGAGCCGATTCGTTGACTTTCATCTTCCATCCATATTGGAGTTGATAGTTGGGAGTTGACGGATGATAGTTGTGTTGCCAACAAGTTCTCAAACATTTCCTGTGAAGGCTGAGGAGGTAACCCAATGTTTCCAAAAGCCGATCCTTTATGATTTGCCAAAGCTTCAAGATCAACAACTGAATGCCCCAGCTTTTTTAACTCCTGAAGCACATATGTTTTTGCACTACCTGTATAGCCACCTAAGATATTGATGTCGTATTCTTTCTTAAACTGTTCAAGCACCCAATTACGGTAGGCTTTATATCCACCAGCAAGTATATAGACTTTGAATCCATAAAGATCAAGCAACCATGCAACTCCGGCACTTCTCATTCCACCACGCCAGCAATGAACAAGAACTATTTTGGAGTTAAGCTTTTCTGCAGCTTCGACCATCTGCACCATCTTCTTACCAAAATATTTCAGCCCGATCTTAATTGCCTTTTCTCTGCTTTCTTGTTTATAAGCAGTGCCAACAACTTTTCTTTCTTCATGGGTAAATAAAGGCAATGAATGAGCACCAGGAATATGTGCATGATCAAATTCACCCGGACTTCTAACATCCAGTACCGGATGTTCTTTAGACAAATCGAGAAATTCTGTTATCGATATTTTCTTAATTGGCATTCGAAGCAAATTTACTTGAAACCCTTACTGATATTGGGAAATATCTTAGATTGTATTTAGTAAAATGCAAGCATGAGAAGATTTGCAGCCTTTCTGAGTTTTTGTTTGATGGGATTGTACTTGAACAGTTCGGTACAGGAGTATGATCCAAATTCTCCCTGTCACCAGATTTCGCTAAGGGCAATTGAGTATTATAAGTCAGCAAAGTATCAACTGGCACTGCCAAGTATAGACTCTGCATTGGTGATATGTGAAAAAGAAATGAGTGCTGATACATATTACACAATATTGGGAGCCTATACAATTAGCTTATATGAAGCGGTTCCAGAAAGAGAAGACTCTGTTATTAATAAAGGGGAACGTGTTCGCCAATATTTTGAAAATGTAAAAGATGGATATAAGCATGCTATATATAATGAACTATTAATAAGGCTTGGCTTCTGCTATGCAAATCTGGGAGATTATGAAAAAGCAATTGGATTATATGATATCGCCCTTCCGTATTACAAAGCTGTAAAAGGACCCTCAAGTCAATATTACCTGAGCTATTCAGAAGTGCAGGCAGGATGGTATTCATCAATGGGAGACTTTGTTAAAGCAGGTCATCTGTATCGAATACTAACAGGGCTAACATCTCTATTTCTGGGAATGGAAAATGAGTTTTATATATTACTGGTAACCAATCGTGGGAATAATTATACCAACCAGGGCTATTATGATTCAGCATTTAATTTACACCAGGAAGGACTGAGACTACGAGAAAAAGTTTATGGAAAAAAACATGCTGACTACGCTAAGGGGCTTGGTCTTGTAGCCTCAGCTTATGATAATCAGAATCGATTTGGAGATGCTATCAGATACTATGAAGCTGCAAAAGAGGTTTATATACTAATCAAGTTATTAAATAGTAACGATTACGGCACACTGTTAAATAACGCTGCACAATGTTATCAGAGACTGGGTAATCTTTCAAAAGCATTTGAGTACCTGTCAGAATCACTGAAGATAAAAAGAAAGGTTTTTGGTAATTATCATTATGAGATAGCCGCAGGGGTTAATAATGTAGGAAGCATACTTGAAGACGGATTCGATTACTTACAGGCATTAGAAGCGTACAGATTTTCGAAGTATATACTAGAAAGGATAAATGGAGTTGAATTTCGTTTATATGCCACTGTTTTAACTAACCTTGGTAACTGTCTTAGCAATACAGGTAAAAGCGATAGTGCTTTATATTATCTAAAGGCCGGATTATCATTAAAGGAAAAGTTATATGGACAAAATCATTTGTTTATTGCAAGTGCATTAAACAATATAGCAGCATTATATTCTGATCTTAAAAATTTCGAGGAGGCCGAAAAATTTTACAAACGATCTGGGGACATCACAAAAAAAGTATATGGTGAAAATGCCCTCCAGCTTTCTACTGTTAATCAAAACCTGGCATTGATGCACAAAGAGAAAGGTGATTACCAGGTTTCCGACTCATTATTTAATTCCAGCTATAAAATTGTAAGGAATTTTATTTTACAAAATACTGAAGGTTTATCGGAACAGGATAAAGAAGGCTTTGCTGAGGATATCAGGTTAAATCAATACACTGCTCTCTCGTTAAGGAAATCAGCTCCTTTATCGAACGGCTGGCTATTAAACAGTTCCTTGTTTTATAAAGGATTATTGCTTGAAGGTTCGAAAGGCTTAATTGCTTCCATCAAAAACACATCGGATGTGGCTTTAAAAAGGAAAGCGGAAGAATACATTGAATTAAAAAAGATTATCGGGCAACAGTTACTTAAGCCTGAAGTTAGCAGATCAGAAAAGCTAGCTGAGTACATCAATCGCTCTGCAGTTTTGGAACGAGAACTATTGCAAAATCTTTCCGGATTCCGGAATTGGAAAGATCAATTCAATACGAACTGGCAACATATTCAAACCAAATTAACCAAGGGTCAAGTAGCAATAGAGTTTATTTCATACTATCAACCTGGAATGAAAACCTTTGATAGCACCTCTTATGCTGCAGTAGTAATTAGGCCGGGTATAAGTGATCCTATTTTCGTGTCGCTTTTTTACGAAGAAGACTTTAATAAGTTAATGAAAGGAACAGGTTCATCTGAATCTTTTGTAAAGAAACTATATAGAAGTAGTATAAAATCAAAGTTGCAATCGGCAGCTTCGGATTCTTTGTATCACCTTATTTGGAAACCACTGCTTCCATATTTAAAAGATGCTACGGCAATTTACTTTTCTGCAGATGGAGTGATCAACAACCTCAACCTTGCAGCTATAATTACTCCTCGAGGAAAAAGACTGGTTGAAGATTATGAGTTCGTGCAACTTAGTAGTACTCGTAACCTGGTGAAACCTGCGATACCACCTTCTTTTAAAGAAATTCAACTTTGGGGTGGGGTTAACTACAACGGAGCCGCTTCTACATCAACAAGTAGGTCATCAACATTCACTTACTTGCCTGGAACACTAACTGAAGTAAATGATATTGCTTCTACAGCAGCAAAAAAGTCAAGCGTTAAAACTATTGTTGCAGCTGCAGCGAATGAATCTTCATTTAAACAACTAAGTGGAAAATCACCTGAAGTTCTTCATTTCGCGACACATGGTTTCTTCTTTCCTGATCCTGAAACATCAAACAAAAAAGAGAATAACAAGTTCGCTGCTGCCTCTAATCCTTTACTAAGAAGTGGTTTGGCTTTAGCTGATGCAAACAATGGCTGGAATGATTCGCTTATTTCTTCAGAAAAAGAAGACGGCATTGTTACAGCTTACGAAATTGCAAACCTTGACCTGTCAACAACGAAACTTGTAGTACTCAGTGCTTGCGAAACAGGATTGGGTGATATCAAATCAGGTGAAGGTGTATATGGATTACAACGAGCTTTTAAACTTGCCGGTGTTCCTTACCTGATCATGAGTTTGTGGCAGGTGCCAGACCTGGAAACAAAAGAATTTATGCAGACCTTTTATACGAACTGCCTTAATGGAATGCCTTTAAGAAAAGCTTTCAGAGAAACTCAACTTGCGATGAACAAGAAATATCAGCCTTATCAATGGGCTGCTTTTGTATTGGTTGAATAAAAAAGAAGCCCCTCATTTGAGGAGCTTCTTTTTTGTAATCCAGATGGATTAACTATTGTCCTTTAGGCTTGGTTTTAACCTTACCATCTTCGTCCATCTTTGTCTTTGAATTTGCATCTTTTACCTTCCAGCTTCCATCATCATCAACCTTTACTTTGGTGTTTCCGTTTTTTGATTTGAACTCATTGTCTGTTTCAGCATCATTCCACCAGTTGTTCCAGTTGTCAGTGTTGTAATAAAGTGTATCTCTTCCACGAAGTGTATAGTATCTGCTATCTGATCCTGTGTAGAGCCAAACAGTGTCATACTCACTACTTGTTGTTGTAGAGCTTGATCCAGAAGTTCCGGCTGAAGCAGAAGAGCCACCTCTTGTACGAACTACATACTTTCTTCCATCAGAGTAAGTTAGAACACCAGCTTCTGTTGTTGCTGTAGCGGCTGTTCCGTTATCCACAGAAGTTTCACTTGATGCTGCTGCTGAATCTTTGTTGGTTGTGTCATCGCTTGAGCTGTTACAGGCTACGGCAAGTGTAATAGCTCCTATTCCTAGGAATGATAGGATTCTTGATTTCATGTTCAATTTTTTTGTTTCAGCCATACTTAACAAAAACTGCACCCAGAGCATTTGTACAGCTGCTGGGATATGCTTAAGACGCTTTAAAATTTTTATTTGAGGAAGAGATTCAACAAAAAAAAGCGAGAACTAAGTCTCGCTTTTAATAATATTAAACAGCAGGTTAGTATTCATCACCCACTAAACCGGTTCTTTCATGACCTTTCAAAAGATAATCAATACCCGGAGCTGATTTAAACGCATACTTGATATAGATGCTATCAACCACGTTACCGCTCTTTGATCTTGCAGCATCCTTAAAAATCTTTCCTTCTTTAAGTATTACTGAGTCCGCTGTATTGTTCCAGTTCTTATATTGACCTGCACCAAAGGTTCTGCTGGAAGCATCTAGACGAACGTTTGCTCTTAGTGTAGGCGAAAATTGATTATGATCGTCTAAAGTAATTGTATCAGTCAAAACCCTTCCCTGTTGATTTCCCAGCGTATCCACAACTGAAACAATTGTCAATGTTCTTGTTGAAAACAAAGAATAGTTACTTGTAGTTGCAGGACCTTGAACTCTTACAAACCAGCTCTTAGCTAGATTGATAGTTGTAGGTGTATCGGTAAGTCCTTCATCCTTTGAGCAGGAAATGATCACCACAGATGCAACAGCTAAAAAAATCAGGAGGGTACGCTTCATTTGCTGAGTTTCAGTTTCTAAGAGTTGTAAAGAAAGAAAAAAGCTGTCTCCTTTCAGAAACAGCTTCTAAGTTTTTGTGTTAAAATTTTAACGATTCATGCTAGAAAGAAACTCCTCATTGTCTTTCGTTCCTCTCATTCTCTTTAGGAGTTCGCTCATTGCTTCTTCAGTATTCATATCGTTGATGTATAGACGAAGAATATTCATACGCTGCAATACATCTGGTGATAGCAAAAGGTCATCACGCCTTGTAGAAGATCCAACAAGGTCAATGGCTGGATAAATACGCCTGTTAGCAAGTCTTCTATCAAGCAATAATTCCATGTTACCGGTACCCTTGAATTCTTCAAAGATCACCTCGTCCATCTTAGAACCGGTTTCTATCAAAGCAGTTGCAAGAATGGTAAGTGATCCACCATGTTCAATTTTTCTTGCTGCACCAAAGAATTGCTTTGGCTTTTGCATTGCATTTGCTTCCACACCACCGGAAAGAACTTTACCTGAAGATGGTGCAACAGTATTGTGTGCTCTAGCCAAACGAGTAATGGAATCGAGCAATATCACCACATCATGGCCACACTCTACCAATCGTTTTGCTTTTTGTAGTGCAATTGAAGAAACCTTCACGTGCTTTTCAGCAGGCTCGTCGAAAGTAGAAGCGATAACTTCAGCTTTTACGCTTCTTTCCATATCTGTTACCTCTTCCGGTCTTTCATCAACCAGCACAATCATCATGTAACATTCAGGATGATTGGATGCTATTGCGTTTGCCACAGCTTTCAGCAACATTGTTTTACCAACTTTTGGTTGGGCTACGATCAATCCTCTCTGTCCTTTACCAATTGGTGTAAACAGATCCATGATCCTTGTTGAATAATCAGTAGGAGTAGTGAACAAGTTCAACTTCTGGAAAGGGAACAATGGTGTTAAGTAATCAAAAGGCACACGATCTCTTACTTCGTCTGGTCTTTTACCATTGATGTTATCAACCTTCAACAGGGCAAAATACTTTTCTCCTTCTTTTGGTGGACGAACAGATCCATGAACTGTATCACCTGTCTTAAGTCCAAATAATTTTATCTGTGATGGAGAAACATAAACATCATCAGGAGAAGAGAGGTAGTTGTAATCAGATGAACGTAGGAAACCATAACCATCAGGCATCATTTCCAAAACACCTTCACCCAAGATCACTCCGTCAAACTCAATATTGAATGATGGTTCCTTTCTCTGCTGTTGTTGTTGTTGTCTCGGTTCTTGTGGTTGTATCTTCTGGAAGAATGCTTCAACGTTTACGTTAGGCATTCCTTCAGGTGCTGAGGTAGCAGGCTTAGCTGATTCTTTATTTTCTTCTGTTTCAGCAGATCCAGCTTCCTCATCCTCAGATTTCGCAGGAACGTCGGAAGCTTTGGTAAGCTTTGGTTTTTTAGTACCGCCAATCTTCTTAGGCTCAGCTTTTTCTACTTTTTCAGCTTTCGCTTTAGCAGGTTTTGCCGGCTCTTGCTCTTCCTCATTATTATCCATTACCTCAGCTTCCTCACTTCCGTTAGAAGTAGAAGCTTTAACGGTCTTTTTGCCTTTAGCAGGCGTTTTTTTCTTTGTTTCCGGCTTTCCGCTTTCGGTAACAGCCTGGCTATCGAGGATCTTATAAATAAGGTCTTGCTTGTTCAGCTTCTTGTAGTTAGGAAGACTTAGCTGCTCAGCCACATCATGTAACTCAGGCAGCAGCATGTCGTTTAATTGCAAAATGTCGTACATAAATGTAGATTCTAAAGAGAATTGAGTTTAAATGAACTTCCTGTTCGGGAGATTAAATGAAAATCGGTTGGTTGAATTTGGAACCGGCAAGCCTGAAGTGAAACTGAGGATTTCTCCGGTCTGTTTCCACTGCAATGTTAAGGTAGATTTTCTAAAAACAAGAAAATTTTCTGGTAGCCAGCACCTGGTTTCCATTGCATCTTCCTTTGTGTCACTCACTTCAAAGTTCCGTTTTCATGTTGAGCTTATTGCGAAATCCCGACTATTCGGGAGCAGCAAAACAAGCTTCAGGCTTATATTTGCTCCCCTTGACCAGACAAATAGCAAACAGGAAGCCAAACTATTGAATATTAGTGGCTTCGCCGATCAAGGAACAGAAACCTGAAGTGTGCGACGCAAAGAAAGTATCATCTTAGCGTTGCTGCCGGGTTAATAAAAAACAACAAACAATGTTTAACCAAAGAGTAAAGATCAAAACGCTGCTGCAGACAGAGCAAACGGGACAGGAAGTTACTGTGATGGGTTGGGTAAGAACCTTCCGCAATAACCAGTTTGTTGCATTGAATGATGGCAGCACCAATAATAACCTGCAGGTAGTAGCTGAACTTGGCTTGCTGGATGATGAAACATTAAAACGTATCACCACAGGAGCATCATTGAAAGTGGTGGGGGAAGTGGTTGCTTCTTTGGGTAAAGGGCAGAAGTTAGAATTAAAAGCAAAATCAATTGAAATACTGGGTGATTCTGATGCTGAAAAGTATCCTTTGCAACCCAAGAAACACAGCCTGGAATTTCTAAGAGAAATAGCTCATTTACGGTTTCGTACCAGCACTTTTGGTGCTGTGTTCAGGGTTCGCCATTCACTTGCTTTTGCCGTACATAAGTTCTTTAACGAAAAAGGCTTTGTTTACCTGCATACACCAATTGTTACTGCGTCGGATGCTGAAGGTGCAGGTGAAATGTTCAGGGTTACAACACTGCCAATTGATGGTTCAGCTTCTAAAAATGAAGACGGCAGCATCAACTTCAAAGAAGATTTCTTTGGTAAGAGCACCAACTTGACGGTTAGTGGTCAGCTGGAAGGTGA
>JANPIB010000164.1:0-4221 GCA_031424775.1 Chitinophagales bacterium
CAATTTAAGATGCTGAAGCACAGTAGCACCATCCATAACTGGAAGTCCCATATCTAATATAATGGCTGAAGGATGGTGATGGTAAGCATAACTCAAGCCTTCATCTCCTGCAAGAGCAACTACAGCCTTATAACCTTTAGAACGAGAAAAATCTCTTAGAATAGAAGCAAAGTTCTTATCGTCTTCAATAATCAGCATTGATCTATCTCCAGGTTGAATGCTGTGCCTGTCATCGGCAACAAGTGTTTGTTGCGGTACTGGTTTGATCTCAGTTAATAACACCGGCTCTATTTCTTCTGGAACATTCTGAGCTATTGATGTTGCTATGCTTTTTAATGGTAACAATAAAGTGAACTCACTTCCTTTACCTGCTTCACTCTTCAATTCTATTTTGCCTCCAAGCAGGTACATCAATTCTTTACTGATAGATAAGCCTAATCCGGTACCGCCATATTTTCGACTTGTAGAGCCATCAGCCTGCTGAAATGCCTGGAAGATGAGTTGTTGTTTCTCAGAAGGAATACCGATACCAGAATCTTTTACCGAGATAGCTACCAGGTTACTACTTTTGTCTTTCAATTGAAAGTTCAACTCAACCGTTCCTTTTTCAGGTGTGAACTTAAAAGCATTAGACAACAGATTTTTGATCACCTGTTCGAGTCTTTGTTTATCCGTAGAAAAAATGGAAGGCAATGCTGGATCAATGTTAGTTGTAAACTGTACCTGTTTCTGTTGTGCCAAAGCCTCAAACGTAAGACGAATATCTTCTTCGATATTTTTGATCTCTACTTCCCTGATGTCCAGCTGAACTTTACCAGCTTCAATTTTAGAAAGGTCAAGAATATCATTAATGAGTTCCAGAAGATCATTTCCTGATTTATGGATTATCGCTGCATATTCAATTTGCTTATCACTAAGATTATTCAAAGAATTATCCTTTAAAAGCCTTGCAAGGATAAGAATACTATTTAGAGGTGTTCGCAACTCATGAGACATATTAGCCAGGAACTCGGATTTAAACTTGCTGGTAAGTTCCAATTCCTTTGCCTTGATATCTAATGCCTTTAAAGTTGTTTCTACTGCTTCATTCTTTTCTTCCAACTCAGCATTGATCTGTCTTAATTCTTCTTCTTGCACCTTTAGTTCTTCTTCGTTTGCCTGGAGTTCTTCGGATTGTTTTGTAAGTTCTTCGTTTGTTTGACGAAGTTCCTCCTGTTGGGCCTCAAGACTCTCTTTCTGATGCTGCACTTCTTCCAGCAAGATTTTAGTTTCTGCTTCTGCCTGTGCCGAATTAATACTGATAGCAATGTTGTTACTCATCATTCGAAACAGCTCTAATTCGTTTTCTGTAAAGCTTTTCCATGATAATATTTCGATCACTCCTTTAAGATCATTCTGCATCCATAAAGGAATGAATACAGCATTTGCAGAATTTGCATTCACTCCTGCAGTAGCGATATTAACATAGCCTGAAGGAATATTCTCTATTACAGATATCTCTTTTTGATTGGCCGCTTTTCCCACGAGAGTTTCACCCCGTTTAAATCTCTCTGCCGAAGTCTTGCTTATTCCGGAAATGCCTTGCAATTGTAACTCATCTTTTTTTGGATTGAACACATAGATAGCGGCAGCCAAATGGCCTGTGTATTTTAAAACAGCTTCAAGAACCGAGTTTGAAAGTCGCTTTACATTTTCAGTCCGTTGCAATTTGTCATTGATGTCTGAATTGCCTTTAAGAATCCAGTTCCTAGAATCCGTTTCTACATTCAACTGTATTACTTTATCTAAGTTTTCCTTTACTGACGCTTCCGCTTTTTTCCTGGTTTTAAACTCTGCCAATATGAATTGAAGTAATATGATCACGATGATTAAGGTTATCAGTGTTCCAATAACCAAAACCCATTCAGCAAGATCTGTACTGTTACTACTTTTGCCCGTACGCAAAACAAGCAATTGATCCTGGCGTAAATTAAAAGTGTCCATTGCAACACGTACGGCATCTACTTTTTCTTTTTCAATGGTGGTGTTTCTAAGTGCGTCATTGGTTTTCACTATACCATCATCTAATGATTTCCAAAAAGCTAACGCATCATTTATCCTGGATTCGATTATTGCCAGGTTCCTTTTGTTAATGGTATCTACTACCAATAACCGCAACTGGTTTTGAGTGTTAGGCAATTTAGCTAAAGCAGCATTGTAGGGTTGAAGAAAAGATTCGTTTTTGGTAGCCCTGTAACCTCTTCTGCTACTTTCCATGTCAACCAAAAATTCAAGTACCTGGTTAGCAGCCGACTGAACTCTATAAGTATGTGCTACCCATTCAGCCTGTTCTGATTGTCTTTTAAACGACAAGTAAGATGAAACACCTACTGCAAGTACAAGTATAAGGGCAACTGTGAAGCCTATAATAATTTGCAGATTAGCCTTGAATTTCATGGATATTGGGGTAAAACTGATGAAGCATGAAAAATATGGAATTTATTGTTCTACAGACTTTTTTAATGGACATTATTCTCTTTTATTACACTCTTTATATTCAACTATTTTCGCCGCATGAGTTTATTGGAGGTGATGAATGTAAGCCGTGAAGAGAATAGTGAGTTGGTATTGCATCCCATTAACTTTAATTTGAATGTAGGAAGTAAATTAGCTATTGTCGGTGCTAATGGATCAGGTAAAACCACTTTACTCAAATTGATCGGAGGTTTACTACAAGCCCATACCGGCAAAATTCTTTTTGAAGGGCATCGTGTTTTAGGACCTGATGAGCAGTTATTACCTGGTCATAAAGCTATTGCTTATCTCTCTCAACATTTTGAGCTACGCAATAATTATCATGTTCATGAATTACTAGAGATGTCAAGTAAGATCAGCGAGCAAGATGCTGCTAAAGTTTATCGCATATGCCAGGTTGATCATTTATTGAGACGCAGATCTAATCAACTCTCTGGTGGTGAGCGTCAGCGTATTGCATTAGCCACTGCATTGGTTACTCAACCTAAGATATTATTGTTAGATGAGCCTTTTTCTCATGCTGACATGCACCATAAAACCATCATCAAACAGGTATTACATGAGGTAAACAAGCAATTGGAAACTGCGATTATCCTGGTTAGCCATGAACCTACTGACTTTTTACCTTGGGCTGACGAGGTGATGGTGCTGAAGAATGGTAAATTACAGCAGAGTGGAAGCCCCACAGAAGTTTATCAAGCTCCTAAGAATGAGTATGTAGCTTCTTTAACAGGTTTCTATAATGTACTTCCTCCTTGGGCAATGAAAGCTTTAGATATCCCACCTTCCGGGATATCTATCAAGATCATCAGACCAGAACACCTGAAACTTAACACTAACGGCAATGGTGTAGCATGCACGATAAAACAGGTTGACTTCATGGGTGCTTATAACATTATTACTGTTGAAGCTAATAGCCACCTGTTTAAAACAATTAGTTCAGCTATTTCCTGGCAAGTGGGGCAAACTGCTCATCTGCAATTGATGTAACACTTGATTCCCATTTGATTTAGCATTTTTTATTTAAGTGCTAGATATTTCAAACAAATATTTATTCCAATTACCAAGTGAGGCTATCTAAATAAAGAACCGTTATTTTTTGGTGGTTCAGGTTTGAGACTATTATTTTGCAACCGGAGAGCTGGCAGAGTGGTCGATTGCGGCAGTCTTGAAAACTGTTGACTGTTACAGGTCCGGGGGTTCGAATCCCTCGCTCTCCGCAGGTTTTAGAGCATTTTTGGGCAGAATTGAGCAGGAGTCTACGTTTCAGATTTTCAATGCTCACCGATTCCCACCGACTCACTAAAATACTCACTCAGTCCGAGTGAGTATTTTTTGAGCCCTACCTCAAGGAAATACTCCACTCACGATTTAGCGTTCAGCATTGCCTGCGAATGCTCCATTTTGCGACTAAGGAGTCTTTGCATGCATACGAACTTTGAAAATCATGAGTATGCAATACAATTATCAACAGCAAACAGCACCCGAATACATGGTGTACCCGAAACGAAAATCGGCTAGTCAACCCGATGCAATGCTTTACGTACGCATCAGCTTTAAAGGTGAAATTGTAGAAAAAAGCCTTGGACTAAAAACAAATGTCGGCTCCTGGAAGTCAGCAATAGAAAAGATAGAAGATGATCCGATGCTCGACTTTACATTTCAGCAGCGATATCGAGAATTTCAACAAAAGATCAGCGGAGCGTT
>JANPIB010000165.1:0-4510 GCA_031424775.1 Chitinophagales bacterium
TCTTAACGTACTTGGCACCCAAAGATCAGTAGGTAATGTTGTACCTGCATTTGTAACAAGATGAATGTATTGAAGATTACGGGTAACTGCAGCTTTGATTGAAGATGTTTCATTCAGTTCTACACGTATCGTTGCTCTTGGTTCAAGTCCACCATAATTTTTGACTGTAGCACCAGATCCATATACGGTGCTATCCAATTTATTTCCATTAATATCTCTAACGTAAGATGTATAACTTCCCACCTGCTGAAAAACCGAATACCTCAAACCATAATTCAGCTTCACTCCTTTTCCAATCTCCCAATCATCCTGAATATAGGCTGCATATTCATTTGCAAATTTCCTGACAGAATTGTTGGGCTCAAAAATGGTTGTGTCTTGCTTTCCACTGAATACATTTGGAAAAAATGTATGATGCGTATACTGAACACCAAACTTCAGCTTGTGTTCAGGTATAGGATAAAAGTCGAAGTCAACTTTTGCATTCACATCCCTGATACCTGAACTTAATTTGATGCTAAAGTCGTTCTGTGAGGCAGAAAATTGGAATTTATAATCATTGTAAACCAAGGTAGTATTTGCAAACAATTTCCTGTTGAATACATGATTCCATCGTAAAGTAGCTGTTGAATTACCCCAGGGAATATGTGTATCAAACGAACGTTCTTTATTTACGAAGTCGAACTTATCTCTTCCAAAATATCCACTCAAATACAAGCGATCTTTTTCAGATATCTTGTAATTCACTTTTGCATTCAGATCATAGAAGTAATATCCTGAGCCATAGAAATCATTAGACTTCGGAATGAACGGTTTCACTAAAGCATCTATATAAGTTCTCCTGGCAGAAACCATGAATGAAGCCTTATCCTTTTTTATCGGTCCCTGGATAGAAAACCTTGAAGCGATCAACCCAATACCAGCATCAATCTCTGTTTTATTGATATTTCCTTCCTTCATCGAAATATCTACCACAGAAGATAATCTACCACCATACTGTGCTGGCATTCCACCTTTGATCAACGAAACGTTTTTTATTGCATCAGCATTGAAGATGGAAAAAAATCCAAACAGGTGACCCGTATTATATACCACAGCATCATCCAGCAAAATCAGGTTTTGATCTGGTCCACCACCTCTTACATAAAAACCGGCATTACCTTCTCCTGCATTTCTAACACCCGGTAACAATTGCAAAGTTTTCAGCACATCAACTTCACCCATAAAAGACGGTAAAGCCTTAGCCTGTGCCACACTCAAATCAATTTTACCCATCTGTGCAGTCTTCACATTGTTGTCTCTCCTTCTGGCAGTAACAGTAACATCAGCCATTGTGCTTTTGGGTAGAAGGGAAACGTTCAACTCTTTATTCGCATCCAACCCAACCGTAATTTCTTTTGTTTGGTAACCCACGAATGCACACACAAAAACATAGCTGCCTTTCTTCAAACTCACAGAATAAAAACCATACTGATTAGATGCAACACCTTTTCCAAGTCCTTTGATTGTAATATTAGCTCCAATCAAAGTTTCGCCGGTCAAAGAATCACGTACATAGCCATTTGCAGTGAATTTTTCCTGTGCAGAAACATTCAGGAAGATTATAGAGAATATCACCCAAAAAAGAAATCGCATTATTTTTTTTATTTAGCCAGCTGAGGTACTACTATCATCGTCCGTTGCTACGCTCAGTTCAAAGTTCCATTTTCATTGGAACTGAGTGTAGTCCCGAACTTTCCGGACCCTGAGCTTGTCGAAGGATCACTCACTTCAGCGTTCCGATATTTACTTAACAAAAACGCAGACCAAAAAGATCTGCGTTTTTCAATTTATTCAATCAACTTAATTCTGTTTTGGTGCAAAGTCCAGGGTTTCTTTGGTTTCACCGCAATCCAGCATTTTATCCCCGAAGTACGGATTCCTGATCTCTGCTTCTTTGCTCAACCAATAAGCTCCCTCGTTGTTAAAAGCCATAGGGCAATATTGGTAGTAAGCAACTTGTCTATCGAACCTAACCGTTCTCATCAGGCTATACAAATTATCACTGATCGTTTGGAAAGACTTACGCTTTTTTTCCAAATCCTTCTCACCTACCAAACCTTTTGAATCAACAGCAATAGATTGTACATACTCTTTAGCCATAGAAACCAACGACTCATCCGCTTTTAACTCAGTCAATTTCAAGCTATCAGCACTTTTAATCAAGGCATTAGCCGAAGGATCAACACTTGCGTCAATCGCTTTAGTAGATTTCACCAAGCCATCTTTCAAACTGTAATAACTATTCAGCAATTGCGAAAATGAAGTATTAAAAGCTTCTGAATTGGCACTTTTTGCCAATGGTGCAGGTGCTACGGGCTGAGGCTTATTCTCGTCTACATTTGCTTCCTTATCCTTTCCACCACAAGCCATTAAAAGCAAAAAAGGAAGAGATACCAACAGTTTTTTCATTAGAAAAGATTTGAAGGGCAAAACTAAATCAAAAAACTCAAGCTAAACCATAGTTTTGCAGCCCAGAAAAGGAGTTTAGCAATGTTAATAGGTTTACAAAATTTGACTTTCGAGTTTGGAGCAAGAGTTATTGTGGAAGACGCTACCTGGCATATTCATCCAGGCGAAAGAATTGGTTTAATCGGTTATAACGGAACCGGTAAATCCACTTTGCTAAAAGTGCTTGTTGGTCAATACACTCCTTCTGCCGGAACTGTAGAAAAAGGTAGAGAAACAACCATTGGCTATCTACACCAGGATTTGTTAAGCTTCGATACCAACGAATCCATCCTTGAAGTTGCAATGGGAGCTTTCGAACAGATCAAACGGTTGGAAAAAGAGATCGAAGAACTTGGAAAAGTGCTCGAAAACTCATCTGATGAAAAACTCCTGCACGACTATTCTGACAAACTCCATGATCTTGAAGTACTAGGAGGATATACCATTCATCACCGAACAGAGGAAGTGCTTCATGGTCTTGGTTTTGGTAGTGAAGACATGAGCATACCATATAAAGAATTCAGCGGAGGTTGGCGAATGAGGGTTTTGTTGGCTAAAATGATCTTACAACAACCCGATGTACTGTTGTTAGATGAACCTACGAACCACTTAGATCTTCCATCAATCGAATGGTTAGAGAAATATCTTCTGCATTACCAGGGATCGGTTGTGATCGTGAGCCACGACAAATACTTCCTGAACAGAATGGTGAATAAGATCGTTGAGCTTTACCAGCAAAAGCTACACATCTACACCGGTAATTATGATTTTTATGAGCAGGAGAAAGAAATTCGAGTAGATCTTCAGCAGAAAGCTTACGAAAATCAGCAGGACTATATTCGGCAGAATGAAAGACTTGTAGAACGATTTAGAGCCAAAGCCAGTAAGGCTGCAATGGCTCAGAGTTTAATAAAGAAACTGGACAAGATAGATCGTATAGAAGAACCAGAATTGATTAGACCAAACCTGAAGATCAACTTTACCATCGATAAACAACCTGGAAAGATCGTTTGTGAGTTAAAAAATGTGTGTAAGGCTTTTGGTGAAAATGTGATTCTTGATTTTGCTGATGCAGAAATAAATCGAGGCGATAAAATTGCTTTGATCGGTGCCAACGGAAAAGGAAAATCTACAGTGCTCAGAATTGTTGCAGGAACAGAACCTTACGCCGGAGAAAGAAACTGGGGACATAACGTAGAAGAAAGTTTCTATGCACAGCACCAGTTAGAAGCTTTGCGTTTAGATAACGACATCCTGGAAGAAATGAAAAATGCCCGAAGCGGAAAGAATGATCTTGAGCTTCGCTCGTTGTTGGGCTGTTTCCTGTTTAGTGGTGATGATGTGGAGAAACGTATCAAAGTATTGAGTGGTGGAGAAAAAGCAAGAGTTGCCCTGGCAAAAGTGATCGTAAGCAAAGCCAACTTTTTGTTGTTGGATGAACCTACCAATCACCTTGATATGCATTCTGTTGAGTTACTGGCAGAAGCACTAAACAACTATGAAGGTAGTTACCTACTTGTGAGCCACGACCGTTTCTTTATTTCAAAAACAGCGAATAAGATCTGGGAGATCGTAGATCATAAGATCAAAGAATTCAAAGGTTCTTACCAGGAATATGTTGAGTGGAAAGAGCGAATGGAAAAGCAAAGCCGTGAGGCTTCCAGGAAATCTGAATCCGGTAAAAAAAAAGATGATGCAGTAACGGAGGATAATACTGCGTTGACAGTTGACAGGAAAGGAAAAAAAGAACCTGTTGTTGAACCTGCTATTAATCTAGACAGGGATCAGAAAAAAGAACTACAGAAAATACAAAGGCAATTCCAAAAAGCTGAGGAATAGGTAAACAAGAAGAATAAGAATAAAGCTGAGGTGGAATTGGAATTAGGCAAGCCAGAGAATTATTCTGATCACCAAAAGTTTGTTGCCTTAGAAGCTGAATATAAAGAAGTACAGGAGGATCTAGCTGCTGCAAATGCCGAATACGAAAAGTTGTTTGAGAAAGTTATGGAAATGGAAGGTG
>JANPIB010000166.1:0-11192 GCA_031424775.1 Chitinophagales bacterium
GGAATATTTATCGCTGAGGTAGATCACTTCTTTTATGCCTGATTGAATAATAGCTTTACTGCATTCATTGCATGGAAACAAAGCTGTATAAATTCTACAGCCTGTTAAGTCCATACCAATGTTGTTGAGAATGGCATTTAACTCAGCATGGCATACGTAAGGATATTTGGTGTTCAGGAATTCTCCTTTTTTCTCCCACGGAAAATCTTGATCACTACAGCCTATAGGCAAACCGTTATAACCTGCACCAACAATCTTGTTCTGCCTGTTTACGATACAAGCACCAACCTGTGTGCTGGGGTCTTTGCTTCTTCTGCCACTGAGTAGTGCCACACCCATAAAGTATTCATCCCAGGAAATGTAATCTGTTCTTGCTGCCATAGAAATGTGAAGTTATAAGGTTTATGGTATCAGATAATTCCAAAGTGTCAGACACCTTATCAGCGTCTTCAAAAAATCAAAAAAGCGTTAGACCTTCGTTTCAAAGAATCAAAGAAAGAGTTAACTCAACACCATAAAGTTCATCCAAGAAAAACTAATTCGTCCCTGCTTAAATACTGAGAGAAGTTATACGTTTACAGGTGTCAGACACTTCCAAAGTGTCAGACACCTTATCAGCCTTTTAGAAATCTTAAAGAAAGGGTTAACTTTCATTATGCACTTTGTTTCAAACGAAATATACCACATCTACAACCGAGGTAACCAGAAGCAGGAAATATTCAAGAGCAGAGAAAACTACCTAAACTTTCTGGAAAAGGTTAAAACGAATATTGCTTCTCGATGTGAGATTTTAGCTTGGTGTTTAATGCCAAATCATTTTCACATTCTTGTTAGTACAACTGAAATTTCATGTGATACACTTGCTAAGGCAGTTATACCAATCCAATACCTAAGTGAGGGGATTCGATTACTTCTTAGCAGTTATACAAAAGGTTTCAACAGAGCAAATGAATTAACAGGTAACTTGTTTCAACAAAAAACAAAGGCTAAAATGGTTTCGAATAAAACTGAGAATTATAGTCGAACAGCCTTCCATTATATCCATCAAAACCCAATGACGGCAGATCTGGTGAAAAAGATGGAAGATTGGGAATTCTCATCATTTAGAGATTATATCGGTACCCGAAATGGGAAGTTTATGTAATAGGGAACTTGCTTTTCAATTGCTTGATCTGGATAATAATAGCTTTTATAAAGAATCTTATCAGGTAATACCGGTGGAAAAAGAGAAGAGACTCATGTAGCGTTTAAAGGTGTCTGACACTTTGGAAGTGTCTGACACCTATCGAAGGTTGCTTCTTCTGTCACTGAGTAATAGCATCCCAGGAAATGTAATCGGTTCTTGCTGGCATAGGAATGTGAAGTTATAGGTTTCAGGTGTCACATTTGTCCGTTACTATTATTCAATTCGAAACATCTAAAAGTATTGAGAGAAGAATCTTTTTCTCTTTAACTGATATCTTAATTGAATCATTCCTCCCAATAAAAATATTAACCCTAATATCATTGTTCCACCACCTTCTCTAAACATTGGTTGCAGATACCTTGCATTTACCACAAATGTTGTGGATCCGTTTAGTAGTTGGTAAATGCCAGTTCCAACAAGGGCAAATCCTCCTGTTATGATCACAAAAAGAAACGTAAATAAGTGATCAGGTGGATATGGTTTATCCTTTAGATAATAATAATCCTCCCAACCTTCTTTTTTGATCGTATTAATGAGATACCTTTTATCATCTACAGATAAATTATCTGAATCGAATTGATGTTTAAAGAAGATGCCTAACAAATATGCTCTCATACGATCATCATCACAATGCTTATCTATATCTGAAAACAGTCTCACAAATTCAGGGATGGAGGATATTTCCTTTGTTGTCTTTAATCTTCTAATTAAGAGAGAGATGGGGGTTGCCATATAGATATAAAAATAGCAAAGCTTCCCAAAATTCCCACCGTACAAGTGAGTGAGACAAGGAACGATCCCATGTAAACCCAACAGATTGTCTCATCGTACTTTTTTCGCATAAATCTCGACTCAACTCCTTAGATGTCTCAGGTCTGTCTCAGGTATAACCCAGGTATGTTCCAGGTATAATCCATGTTCACAGCTGATTACCAGTACCTCTACTATCAATTACAAACACTCAACCACCAACCGAATTAACTTTTCCACACAATTATTTAATTCAACTTCAATCCCAAACCAAATTCCTAAACCCTTACCTTTGCCGCTCGAAAAATTAAAAGCTTTATGGCTGACTTAAAACTTCAAAGAAACTTTGGTATTGCCGCTCACATCGATGCTGGTAAAACCACAACTACAGAGCGTATCTTACGCTACACCGGTATGATTCACAAGATTGGTGAAGTACACGAAGGTGCTGCTACTACCGATTGGATGGAGCAGGAAAAAGAGAGAGGTATCACTATTACCTCAGCAGCTGTAAGCTGTCAGTGGAAGTTCCCAACCAACAAAGGAACCGCTGATGCTAACACCAAAAACTACTATTTCAACATTATTGATACTCCAGGTCACGTAGACTTTACCGTTGAGGTTGAGCGTTCTATGCGTGTTCTGGATGGTTTGATCGCATTGTTTTCTGCTGTTGATGGTGTTGAGCCTCAGTCAGAAACAGTTTGGCGTCAGGCTAACCGTTACAAAGTTCCTCGTATTGGTTTCGTAAACAAAATGGACCGTGCCGGTGCAGATTTCTTAATGGTTGTAAACCAGGTAAGAGAAATGCTGGGTGCTAAAGCCGTTCCTCTTCAATTACCAATTGGTGCTGAGGATGATTTCCTTGGTGTGGTTGACCTTATCAAAATGAAAGGAATTCAATGGCACATGGAAACTGAAGGAATGACTTTCGACGAAATCCCGGTTCCCGCTGATATGGTGGAAGAAGCTCAATATTGGAGAGCCCAGCTAATTGAAGCCGTTGCTGAATATGACGACAAATTGATGGAAAAGTTCTTTGATAATCCTGACACCATCTCAGAAGATGAAGTTCACGAAGCTATCCGTAAGGCTACGATCGATCTTTCTATCGTTCCTATGATGTGTGGTTCTTCTTTCAAGAACAAAGGGGTACAAACTGCACTTGATGCGGTTTGTCGTTACCTGCCTTCTCCGGTAGATATTGAAGATACTGTTGGTACAGATCCTGATACAGGGTTGCAAATTACCCGTAAAGCTGATCCTAAAGAGCCTTTCGCAGCATTGGCATTTAAGATCATGACCGATCCTTATGTTGGTCGTTTGGCATTCTTCAGGTGCTATTCCGGTCATTTAGATGCCGGTTCTTATGTACGTAACATGAGAAGTGGTAAGAATGAAAGGATTTCTCGTATCCTTAAAATGTTCGCTAACAAGCAAAACCCGATCGACTTCATCGAAGCTGGTGATATCGGAGCTGCTGTTGGTTTTAAAGAGATTAAAACCGGAGATACGCTTTGCGATGAAAATCATCCGATCGTATTGGAGAACATGTTCATCCCTGAACCTGTAATCTCTGTAGCGGTTGAACCTAAAACCCAGGCTGACGTCGACAAAATGGGTATGGCTATATCTAAGCTGGTAGAAGAAGATCCTACTTTAAGGGTTAAGACTGATGAAGACACTGGTCAAACCATTCTTTCAGGTATGGGAGAACTTCACCTTGAGATCATCGTTGATCGTATGAGACGTGAGTTCAAAGTAGAAGTAAACCAGGGTAATCCTCAGGTTGCATATAAAGAAGCTTTCGGAAACACTATTGATCACCGTGAAGTGCTGAAGAAGCAGTCTGGTGGTCGTGGTAAGTTCGCAGATATCATGTTCGAGTTTGGTCCTGCAGATAAAGAGTGGTTAACAGAAAATCCTGGTAAACACTTCCAATTCAAGAACGACATCTTCGGGGGTTCTATTCCTAAAGAATTCCATCCGGCTATCCTGAAAGGATTTGAAACATCAATGACCACAGGAGTATTAGCAGGTTATCCTGTTGACAATATGAAGGTGAGAATCTATGATGGTTCATTCCACCAGGTTGACTCTGATGCAATGTCTTTTGAATTGTGTGCTAAAGCCGGTTTCCGTGAAGCTGGTCGTAAAGCAAAACCAGTTCTTCTTGAGCCGATCATGAGGGTTGAGGTAGTAACACCAGACCAATACATGGGAGATGTTACAGGTGACCTTAACCGTCGTCGTGGTATGCTTGAAGGTATGGACACAAGAGGTAATGCCCAGGTGATCAAAGCAAAAGTTCCACTTTCTGAAATGTTCGGATATGTAACTCAGCTTCGTTCAATGTCATCAGGTCGTGCAACTTCTACAATGGAGTTCTCACACTATGCACCAGCACCAAATGGTATTGCAGAAGAAGTATCAAAGTCTAAGGGCAAAGTGAAAGTTGAAGATTAACAGCACCGTCTGACCGTCCTCGGTCTGACGATATAAAATACAGAATCTCGTTTCGAAAGAAGCGGGATTTTTTTATTTCTTTCCGTCTAGGTCTTACAATAATATTGACTTAGCTGAAGTACTACTATTAAGCTTCCGTTGTGTCACTCACTTGTACTGCAACAATTCTATTCAGCAGATGTAGCGTCAATGTGAGTTTGAAGCCATGCAGCTTGAGCAAAAATTTGTAACATTGAACTCTCCATGCGAAAGAAACTGCTGATAGTGCTTTTAATTGTTCTTGCAATTCTTGCATGGTTCTTTAGGTATCAACTTCTCTTTAAATTCCAATATGCAAGGCTGGAAGGATTGGCTTGTCAAGAAGGCAAAGCTGATTTCATCAACGACAGCTGTCTCAATAAACTCTGGGTACACAGGGTAGATTCAAAAGAACGATTCAATATTCTCAAAGACAAATTCGCCGGTTACGAAACAGACATTGTTTGGGATAGCTGGAAAAGAAAGTTCCTGGTATATCATCCACCTTTAGAAGGCAAGCCAATCACCCTTGAAAAATTTCTTCATGGAGTGGATCTCGAAAGATCGATGTTCTGGCTAGATACAAGAGAAACCCCAATTGCAGATACAGCCAACATTCTTAAGGCACTAGACAGCCTTGATCACCTTCATAAGCTCAAAATGAATGCAATCATTGAACTCTACGATACAACAGTCGCCAATTACCTTGCAGAACATGATTACTGGGTAGCTTTGAACATTCATCCGGAATGGATATCAAACTATAAACAATCAGAGTGGAAGAGAGTGAAAGCAACGATGTCCCCGAAGATCAGTTTTGTTTCGCAGGAAGATATCCATGTACCTTTTTTACAGAAGCAGTTTCCTGGTAAGGACATCATCACCTGGTCTATCAGTTTCAACAACTATTTCAATAGAAAACATCTCAGGCAGCTAATTAAGAATGATAAAGTAAAAGTGATATTGGTGAACATAAAGAGCAAGTATTACAAATGAGACGCAGGCTGATTGTTTTAGGGAAATTGTTCTTGCTGTTACTGGTGGTGTATGCATTACTCAGGCTGGCATTTCTTTTTAATTATTTTCCTTCCGAAAAATGGACGATAGCTGGCTTAGCAAAACTCTGCTACTGGGGCTGGCGAATAGATTTTGCTTCGCTGTTATACAGCAACATACCATTCTTAATGTTCTACTTCTTTGTTGATCCGTTTATCAACTACAAAAGAAAAAGCAGGCTACTGGTAATAATCTTCAGCATCATCAACCTGCCATTTCTTGCATTGAATTTTATTGACATCATCTACTTCAAATACAATCACCGTAGAAGTACCGTTGATCTGTTTGATGTGTTCAGAGATTCATCTTCAGCGTTTGGATCTTTTTTCAAACAATACTGGTCTGTGCTGCTTATCTTTCTGGCTGCTTCAGTTTTATTTGTAGCCATCATTCGAAGAATGCTGAAAAGCAACATAGAAAAGCCAAAGAAGTTGCCTTTATACTTCACTTCTGTTGTTCTGCTCCTGGCTTTGTTTTTTGGGTTTGCAAGAGGCTTTGCACATCGTCCGATCTTTCCTTCAACGCCGTTACTGTATTTCGACTCAAGATTACAGCCACTCGTTAACAATTCCACCTTCAACTTTATCTACTCAGTTCTGCGAAAGCAAACTGTGTTAGAAAAGAAAAACTATTTCTCAGAGCAGCAGTTGGATAGCCTGTTCAGCATCCGTCATCAATACCAGCACGATTCGGCATTCACAAAACGCAACGTGGTGATCTTTGTACTGGAGAGTTTTTCTAAAGATTTCTTCAGAGGTGGTCCGCAACAAGCTTACATGCCTTTCTTTGATTCTCTCATGCAACACAGCACTGTTTTCAACAATGCTTACTGCAATGCACTTGAGTCTAATAAAGGATTAACAGCAATTCTTGGATCATTACCCGATGTGATCGACGAGCCTTTATATCTTTCAAACTATGCTAACCTTCCCTTTAAAGGATTGGGACACATTCTTAAAGATCAAGGTTACAATACCAGTTTTTTTATGGGTGCAGAATACGATCATTTTGGCTTTGCCAGGCTTTGTAAAATGGTAGGCATCGATGAATATTATTCCAGGGATACTTACGGTAAACATCCTGACCAATACGATGGCAATTGGGGTATTTACGACGAGTACTTCTTCAATTATTTCAGCGATGTGATATCACAAAAAAAGCAGCCTTTCTTTTCAGTTCTGTTCAACCTCTCCAGCCATTCTCCTTATGCAATACCAGCTGAAACTGCGAAGAAAATAAAAGTAGCTGGACAGAAAGATTTCCAGGATGCCATAACCTATGTTGACTACTGTTTTAGCCAGCTGTTCAGTAAAATCAGGAATCAACCCTGGTTTCAAAACACATATTTCGTTTTTGTTGCCGATCATGGGTATAGATACGTCATCAGTCCAGATAACATCGTCAGTGAGATCAGAATCCCGCTTTTCATCTACGATCCGAAAAATCCTGTTCCCGATTCAGTTGATAAAGTTGTAAAACAGCTGGATATCGTTCCTTCATTGCTGGATAAACTCAATTACTCCCATCCATTTACCAGTTTTGGTAGCAGTTTTTATCGTTCAGAATCAGCATTTTCGCTCAATCGGCTCAATGGAGTGTATCAATACCTCGATTCTTCAGATTTTTTTGGCTATGACGACAAAAACGAGCAGATGGTTTTTCATTACAAGTATAAATCTGACCCGATGCTGAAAAACAACCTGCTGAAAAGCAATTCATCAGCAACCAAATCCGAGGAAATTCAATTGAAAGCTTTCCTCCAACGAATAAACAACAGTTTGATAAACAATAGTTTAAAATAATTGTTAACCAACTATAGAACCTCTTGTCATCGATCCTGGAGCCTGCCCTGAGTTAGTCGATGGGTCACTCACTTGTACGGCAGCAAATGAATCAGCAGACTAACTCAGGATCATGATTTTGGCCGTATAATGAACCCTCATAAGGGTTCTTAAGGAGAGTTTAACCTGGTTTTATTGACTTTAGGCAAAATTTATTTCTCTTTTCCTTGCCTGTTTACTTTCATCCCCCTACCTTTGCAACCCCAACTGAAAATTGGGTTTTGGATATGTCTCAAAGAATCAGAATCAAATTACAATCTTACGACCACAACTTGGTAGATAAATCTGCTGAGAAAATTGTCAAAACTGTTCGCAGCACAGGTGCAGTAGTTACAGGTCCTATTCCTTTGCCAACACACAAAAGAATATTTACTGTTCTACGTTCACCACACGTAAACAAGAAAAGCCGTGAGCAGTTCCAGTTAGCTACACACAAGCGTTTACTGGACATCTACACCTCTTCATCAAGAACTGTAGATGCGTTATCAAAGTTGGATCTTCCTTCAGGTGTGGAGGTTGAGATCAAAGCGTAGACCTAATCCCGTAAGGGACGAAGCCAATTCCCCTTTAGGGGACAGGGGCACAAAAGTTCTTAAAATCATCATCTCTCAATCCCTACGGCAAAATCCGTATTGAAAAAAGAGCTCTGATAAATAAATAATCTTCAAAGTACTCTTCGGAGCAACTTAGAAGGCTAACATATAAACAGGCCCTTCGAGGTTTGTTTACTTCCGGTACTTCCCCTTCACTAGTATGTGAAAACAAAGGAAAAGGTCGGCAGTCAACAAGGATTGAAATTCCGAACATCATCGGAATTGTCCTCACAACCTTGCGGGGCATAAACCGCAAAAACGATGAAAGGTATTATTGGTAAAAAAATTGGAATGACCAGCATCTTCGCTGCTGATGGAAAGCAAACTGCTTGCACCATCATCGAAGCTGGTCCTTGTATTGTAACCCAGGTTAAAACAACCGAAACAGATGGTTACACTGCTCTACAGTTAGCTTTCGGCGATAAGAAAGACAAGCACACTACAAAAGCCGAATTAAATCACTTCTCTAAGGCTAACACTTCAGGCAAAAAGTTCGTAAAAGAATTTCGTGATTACTCAATAGAAAAAGCACTTGGTGAAACGATTACGCTTGACATCTTCGAAGAAGGTGACAAGGTTGAAGTAATTGGTACTACTAAGGGTAAAGGTTTTCAGGGTGTTGTTAAACGTCATGGCTTTAGCGGTGTGGGTGAAGGTTCACACGGTCAGCATGATCGTCAAAGAGCACCAGGTTCTATCGGTGGTTCTTCTTATCCTGCAAGAGTATTTAAAGGAATGAGAATGGCCGGTCAAATGGGTAATGACCGAGTTAAAATGAAAGGGCTCAAAGTAGTTAAGATCTTTGCTGAGAAAAACTACATCCTAGTTAGCGGATCAGTGCCAGGTCATAACGGCTCAATCGTATTAATCCAGAAGTAATCACCTTATTAATCTGAAAGAAGATGCAAGTAGATGTTTTAAATATAAACGGACAATCAACCGGCAGAAAAGTAGAATTGCCTGATGATATTTTCGGTATCGAGCCGAATGATCATGTGATCTACCTGGCTGTTAAACAATATTTGGCTGCCGGCCGTCAGGGTAATCACAAAGTGAAAACCCGTGCTGAGGTACAAGGTGCAAGCCGCAAATTACACAAGCAAAAAGGTACCGGTGGTTCTAGAAAAGGCAATATCCGTAACCCTTTATACAAAGGTGGTGGTACTATCTTCGGACCTAAACCACACAGTTACGACTTTAAGCTGAATAAGAAAGTGAAAGACCTTGCTAAGATGTCTGCACTGGCTTATAAAGCAAAGGAGAATGCGATTGTAGTAGTAGAAGACATTACTTTCGATGCTCCTAAAACAAAATCAGTTGCAAATGCTTTAAAAGGGTTGAGTTTAGATTCTAAGAAAGCGTTGTTTATTCTTCCTGAATACAACGATAATCTTTACCTGAGCCTTCGTAACATTCCTAATGCCGACGGTACATTGTTAGCTGACATGAATACTTACGAAATCATGAATGCCGATGTATTGGTATTAACTGAAGGTGCAGCGAAGATCTTCACTGACGAAGAAACACCTGCAACCGCTTAATTGAATAATGTTTCAATCAACATAAAATGAAACTTACAGAAGTATTAGTAAAGCCGATTTTAACCGAAAAAGCAAACCTTCAGCAAGAAAAACTGAGAAAATATGCTTTCCGTGTTAACCGTAGGGCTAACAAGTTAGAGATCAAGAAAGCAGTTGAAGACTTCTACGGAGTATCTGTAGTTGATGTAAACACTGTTGTTGTTCCTGGAAAAAACAAAACCCGCTATACAAAGGCTGGTTTCATCCAGGGTGTTAAGTCTGCTTACAAGAAAGCTTACGTTACAGTAGCTGAAGGTGAGACGATCGATCTTTATTCTAACATCTAATTTATAGCAAGCGAAGCTGAAAGTTCGCACAAAACAAGAATAGAAAATGGCATTAAAGAAGTACAAACCAATGACAGCCGGCACACGCTGGAGAATTGGAAATGCTTACGCAGAATTAACCACAGATACTCCTGAAAAGAGTTTGCTTGAACCTCAAAAACAAAAAGCAGGTCGTAACTCACAGGGTCGTCGTGCAATGAGATATAAAGGTGGTGGTCATAAACATCACTATCGTGTTGTTGACTTTAAAAGACATAAAGTAAACGTTGAAGCCACTGTGGTTTCAGTTGAATACGATCCAAACCGTACAGCATTCATCTCTTTGTTAGAGTATGCTGATGGTGAAAAAAGATACATTCTTGCTCCACAAGGTATCCAGGTTGGTCAAAAAGTAATGTCTGGTGATGCTGTAGCTCCTGAGATTGGAAATGCACTTCAAATGAAGAACATGCCACTTGGTACTATGATTCACAACATCGAATTACAACCGGGTCATGGTGGTAAGATGGCAAGAAGTGCTGGTTCTTCAGCTCAGCTTGCGAATAAGGAAGAAAAATATGCTGTATTGAAAATGCCTTCTGGCGAGTTGAGAAAAGTATTGATCAACTGTTATGCTACTGTAGGTGTTGTTTCAAACAGTGACCATAACCTTGAAACAGCTGGTAAAGCCGGTGTTAACAGGTGGAAAGGTATTCGTCCAAGAACAAGAGGTGTTGCCATGAACCCTGTAGATCACCCAATGGGTGGTGGTGAAGGTAGAGCTTCAGGTGGTCATCCACGAAGCAGAACCGGTAAGTACGCTAAAGGTGAGAAGACAAGAACAAGAGGAAAAGGCAGCGATAAGCTTATCATCCAGAGAAGAGACGGAAAGAAATTAGCTAAATAATTCAATAGTTAAAATGTCTCGCTGAAAAGTGAGAGAATAAACAAGAAAAATAACAACATGGCTCGTTCGATTAAAAAAGGTCCTTACATAGATGCAAACGTTGAAGCTAAAGTTTTAGCTATCAATGAAGGCAAGAATAAAAAATCTGTGATCAAAACATGGAGCCGTCGTTCTACAATTTCACCAGACTTCGTAGGACACACTTTCGCTGTACATAACGGCAATAAGTTCATCCCTGTTTATGTAACAGAATTCATGGTAGGTCACAAACTTGGTGAGTTTGCTCCTACAAGAAACTTCAAAGGACACTCAGGATCTAAACAGTAAAACTTTGTTTCTCGTTTCTTGTTTCTCGTTGGCTCAACGATAAACGGAATAACGAGAAACCAGAAACAAGAAACTATATAACAATGGAAGCAGTAGCTAAATTGAACAATTATCCCACAGGTCCACGCAAAATGCGTTTGCTGGCTGATGTGATCCGTGGAATGCAGGTTGAGAAAGCCCTGGCTATTCTCGAATTTCATCC
>JANPIB010000167.1:0-30751 GCA_031424775.1 Chitinophagales bacterium
CCTGCACGTTCATGAAGATCGTCAATGTTCTGCGTGATGATCTGCACATCAAAATCATTTTCCAATTCAGCTAAACCAATATGAGCTGCATTAGGTTTGGCCTCTGCAACATCTCTCCTTCTCATGTTATAAAAATCCAGCACAAGTTTAGTATCTTTTCGCCAGGCTCGTGGTGTAGCAACTTCTGTAACCTCATAGCCTTCCCAAAGTCCGTCACTGTCACGAAAAGTTCTTAAACCACTTTCTGCACTGATTCCTGCACCAGTTAGAACAACAAGTTTCTTTTTGCCCATGCAGTAAAAATAAGAAGAAGAAATGTGTGAGACCAGCTTCAGTACTACGATTGAAATTCTGTTCCCGTACGTACGGGACTCTTGTACTGGAGGAAAATATGGCAGCAATCGCATTATTACTTACGTCTTAAATAATATACAAGACTATCCGTATGAAAGAGAGTGATTGCAGAATCAGACTTCGTTAAAAAGGTAAACTTATTTGTAAGTGAATCTTCTTTTAAAAAGATTGAATTCAAATCTGAAGAAAAGGAATACGTTCCTTTAGTTGAATCTTTGTCTCTCAAGTACGCAAAACTACTGTCGGCATTAAACTGAATGGCGAGTGTTGAATCCTTTGAAGCTAATGCGACCATAAGTATTGCAAAGTTATTGGAACTGTCTTTGGAGTCATCTCTTATTGAATCAACAATCCAGTGTCCCAGGATGTTAAATTCTTTTTTACTGGGCTTTAATTTAAACCAGTCACAAGAGATAAAGGCAATGGACAGGATTGCAATAGATGCTGCTAAAATGATTTTTGATTTCATTGTTGTTGTTTTTAAAAATTAAAAAAATGCAGCTGCATTAATGAATACTGCGAGATGAAAGAATGTAACCCGTCGAGTATTGTTAAAGAATGGAACTAACTTCTCCAAAATTTCTAACTTTGGAAAAGTTGTAAGTACAATTAGCCTTTAGTTTCAGCTAACTCCATAACAACTTGCCATTCAGCATCTGTTACAGGCTGAACAGACAACCTCCCAAGTCTAACAAGAGCCATATCTTTTAAACGCTTCTCTGTTTTTATTTGCGGAAGGGAAACTGGCTTCTTCAATTTTTTATATGGTTTCAGATCAACTGCAACCCAGGCTTCTTCATCAGTAGTAGGATCCTGGTAAGCTTCTTTACTCACTTTTGCAATGCCAACAATTTCTAAGCCTTCATTACTATGATACCACAAAACCAGGTCACCTTTCTGCATTGAACGGAGATTGTTTCTTGCCGCATAATTTCTTACACCATCCCAGAAAGTTTGACCATCTTTTTCAAACTGTTCCCAACTGTATTTGAAGGGTTCGGATTTTACTAACCAGTAAGCCATACAATATTTGAAATTTGAAGTTTGAGATTTGAAGTTTATTACCATCCACTGGCTAACACATCGGCGATATGAATTGTTTTGATGGGGTAGCCTGCATTTTTCATATAGCCATCCAAATGCATTAGGCAACTCATATCTGTACTGATGATATATTCAGCTTTCGTATCTGTGGCATGTGTTGCCTTTTGATCAGCCATTGCAATACTGATCGATTCAAACTTTACTGCAAACGTTCCACCGAAACCGCAACAGGTTTCTACATCATTCATCTCAGTTAGTTCTAGTCCTTTAACCTTGCTGAGCAGTCTTCTTGGTTCTGATTCTATACCTACTTCTCTTAAGGCAGCACAACTGTCGTGATACGTAGCAGTGGCATTGAACTCTGCTCCAACATCATCAACATCTAACACCTTAGTCATGAACTCAACAAACTCGAAAGTTCTATCCTTCACCTGCTTCATTTCATTGTGAAGTGAAGAGTTTTCCAACAGCTTTGGATAATAATTTCTCACAAAGCCAACACAACTTGCACTTGGAGATACGATGTATTCGGCATCAATAAAATCGTTGATGAATTTGCCGCAG
The DNA here is from genome assembly GCA_031424775.1 of Chitinophagales bacterium. Taxonomy (GTDB): domain Bacteria; phylum Bacteroidota; class Bacteroidia; order Chitinophagales; family Chitinophagaceae; genus JAEZDC01. The sequence continues at coordinate 1,963 of JANPIB010000167.1, forward strand.
ACTTCTCTGGATTCTCCCCAAAATCCTGCATTAAAAGCAGGTTGACCACAACAAGTTTGATTTGGATTATACCTGACAGTACAGCCTGCTTTCTCCAAAACTTTTACCATGCTAAAGCCAACATCTGGGTAAAGCTGATCTATGAAACAGGGTATGAAAATGGAAACGTTCATATTTAAGCTAAGATAGGCACATGGAGGAAGGAATGGAACACGGATAACACAGATTGAAATGGATTTACACTGGTATCCCCTGATCTTACTTTCTTGAAAATTTTGAGCTTTGAGAAATTGCTTATAGAAGTTATTTAGTAAAAGTGAGTGACACAAGGGACGATACCATGAAATACAGAAGCTGGTATCTACTTTTTAAAACTTCTGTTAAGAGCAATCATTTTAATAGCAGTGATAGCTGCTTCTTCACCTTTATGTCCGTGTTGTCCTCCGATTCTTTCAATTGCCTGCTGCTCGTTCTCAACAGTTAATACTCCGAAGATTGTTGGAACATCTAAAACAAGGTTTAGCGACAACACACCATCAGTCACAGCTTTACATACATAATCAAAATGTGGTGTATCGCCCCTGATAACTGTTCCAAGTGCAACAAAAGCATCAGCTTTCTTTTCTGCACTTTCCGCATAAGCTTTGATAGCAAAAGGAATCTCAACAGCACCGGGAACGTCTAAGACTCTAAACTTCACTCCTTGCTGTTTCAATATCTTTTTACAGCCTTTCTCCAGTTTTGAAACGATCTCATAGTTCCATTCTGTACGTACAATAACAACGAAGGCATCCTGAATTGTTGGGATGCCTTCGTTCAAACTTTTATTACCTGGTGTAGCCATTACTTTACTGAGAATTCGTTCTTCTGAACTTTTAAACGATAAATGAATTTATCAGCCTGTCCACCTTTTTCTGACTTTGGAAAATTCTTTTTCAACTCAGTATAAATATCTAAAGCATCATCAGCTTTGTTTTCCAATTCCAGCAACTGAGCTGCACGGAAAAGATATTCAGGAGAATTGATCTCATCTTCAGCGAAGTGACGACCAGCTTTTTTGTAAAGATCAATCGCTTTGCTTCGATCGTTTTTCATTGAGTAAGCATCAGCAAGGCAAGACCAGGCTCTGGCTTGTACCAACTTTGAATCAGTATCGAATTCTTTCAGGTATTTGATTGCATTATCAAATTCACCCAACTTCAGGTATGAGATTCCAGCGTAGTAATGTGCAAGATCAGCAGACTTTGTACCGCCATAATTCTTGATAACATACAACACTCCTTTACTTGCACTATCACCATTCAGAACAACTCTGAAAGAATCAGTTGCAAAAGATTCCTGAGCCTTGAAGATGGCTTCCTGTGCTTTTTCTTCTTTTGGTTTAACAACGTATTGCTTATAAGCCCACCATCCACCAACAATAACAATTATAGCCAGGGCTACGTAGGTGATGATCTTTTGATTCTTTTTCCAGAAAGCATCCAGCTTGTTGATGGCAGTATTTCTTTCAACATGCTCAGTTCTCTTGTCGCTCATTTCAATGGAGATTAGTTATGGTTTTTTTGTTAGTCTACTATAAAAGGATAATTCTGATCAATATAAACGTCTTTGAGAACTTCGCTTTCATCCGGCCAAGGACTTTCTTCCGCAAATTTTACGCTCTCTTCTACAACAGCGTTAATACGGTCGTCAATAGCCTTGATTTCTTCATCAGTAGCGAATTTGTTATCCTGGATCGTTTTTAGAACCATAGCAATCGGATCTTTCGCCTTGTAAGATTCAACCTCTTCTTTGGTTCTATATTTTTGAGGATCAGAAACAGAGTGTCCTTTATAACGATAAGTCTTTAATTCAAGTAAAGTTGGTCCGTCACCTTCTCTGGCTCTTTTCACAGCCCTTGCGATAGCTTCGTGAACAGCTTCAGGCGTCATGCCATCAACTTTGTCAGCAGGCATTTCGTAAGCATCAGCCAATTTGTAAATATCCAGAACATTCGATGTTCTTTCAATCGAAGTTCCCATTGCATAGTTGTTATTCTCGCAAATGAAAATAACAGGCAACTTCCAGGTCATAGCCATATTGAAAGTCTCATGTAACATACCCTGACGTGCAGCACCATCACCAAAAAAAGCAAGTACCACATTATCAGTACCACGATATTTCTCAGCGAAAGCTAGACCTGCACCGGTACCAATCTGAGCACCTACAATTCCATGACCACCGAAGAATTTGTTCTTCACATCAAAAAAGTGCATGCTACCACCTTTACCTTTTGCACAGCCTGTCGCCTTTCCGTAAAGTTCAGCCATACAAGCATTGGCACTTGTGCCTTTAGCAAGGGCAAATCCATGATCACGATAAGCGGTAATGAAAGGATCGTCTGGTCTGGTGGCAGTCATACATCCGGCTGCAATGGCTTCCTGCCCAACATAAGCATGGAAAAAGCCACGAATTTTGCCAGCCATCTTGTACATTTCTTCAGACTTCAACTCAAACTGGCGAATCAGTTGCATCAGCTCGTACCAGTAGAGGTATGTTTCTTTCGAAAACCGTGTTGCCACTCGTAAATTTTTGAGCGGCAAATATAGTATAATGACTTTATAACCCAATCAGCCAATTTTCCTGTATTTAAGATGAAGAAAAACTGTTATGTAGATAGCTGAAGTTCCTTGATTTAGCTTCTCTTGCTACGCTCAGTTCACAGTTCCGTTTTCATAGCATCATTCTAGCTTTAGTGCCTGTCCTGACCTCACCGTAAACGGCATTTTTGTACAATTACTTCGATTTGGTCTTCTGGTGTTTTACTTTACCTTTATTTTCCCGAACGAAAGTTCATCAATTCTCATATCCCTTCTGAAGAATCGGCTTTACGACTTGAAAGATTACCTGTAACCAATTGATTGCCTAAACAGAACAAATGGAAACGAATAAACTGCTGTATTACTCAGAATATCTGCAATTGGACAAAATACTGGATGCCCAACATCCAAAAAGTGCCGTGAATGGAAAAGCCGCAGCTCACGAAGAAATGTTGTTTATAATCGTTCACCAGGCTTTTGAACTATGGTTCAAACAGGTAAGACACGAATTGTGCTCCATCATTGATTCATTACATAAAGAAAAGATCGACGATAACACTGACGAGATGAGTGTGATTGTTCAGCGATTATACCGAGTAATCAAAATCGTTCGTTTGATGAATGAGCAGTTCGAGGTGCTGGAAACAATGAAACCGCTCAACTTTCTTGATTTTCGTAATTACCTCTACCCTGCTTCAGGTTTCCAGAGTAAGCAGTTCAGAATTGTGGAAGCCATGCTCGGTTTAAAAATGGAAAGTCGTCACATGCCGGAGCATTACAAGAATGTGTGTACACATGCCGGAGGTTTTAACCAGGATGATTTTGGCGACATCAATGAAGCTGAAGATAATCTCAGTGTTTTGAAAGGTGTTAAGAATTGGCTATCAAGGATGCCTTTCTTCCATCCTGAACTTTGGAAGGAGTATGAATCAAAGTTTTCTGACAATAAAGTTTCAGACAATCTCTTTATTTCAGATTACTACAACTTATACGAACAATCTCAGCAACAATTAAAGGCAACAGGTTTCCAGGAAAGAAAACCAAACGAATTTGATACAAGAACTGAGAAGCCAACACCGGCTGATAGTTTCAGGAATTTTTTCCTGAAGCAAGGCTCGGAGCAATTCTCGGCAAACGAACTTACTGCGGCATTGTTCATTCAACTTTATGGTCATTATCCAATGTTGCACCTGCCATTTGAATTGTTGAATTCATTGGTTGAAATAGATGACCTGCTTTCACTTTGGCGTTACAAGCATTATTCAATGGTAAAGAAGATGATCGGTGCAAGCCCAGGAACCGGAGGAACTGAAGGTGCCGGTTATCTTTTAGGTGCCGTTCAAAAGAACAGGATTTTTTCTGATTTATTGGTACTTCCAACTTTCTTTTTAGAGAAATCAAAACTTCCTGTTTTACCAAAGAAGTTGAAGGATCTGCTGGAGTTCAGCCATGAATATTCTATTGATGAATTGATATCACCTAGTCATTAACCAGTTTCCAAAACTCTTCTGCGACAGTTGTTAGCTTTGCGAGCCTGGATGTTAATATTTGCTGATGTTCAGCTGCAAATTGTTTTCTGATCTCTGGAGGATACTGATTAAAAGCTTCGCCGATTGCAGAGGCTGTTAATTGACTTTGTAATTCTTTCGCCGAAGCAATGAATTTCTCTTTTGCAACACCTATCAAAATCTTTTGATCGATCTTTTTAGCTTGATGTGTCAAACCATCAACGCTGGTAATGTCTTTCCTGAAAGATTGAAACTTGTTATTAATGGCTAAAGTAATGTGGCTTAGTATTCCTTCATCAAAAACATACATTGCCATGTCTCTGTCTTTAGCGATTGGCATAAATCGCTTCTTTCCGGCAGAATCTATTAAAGCCCATCTCCACTGATCTTCATGCCTATCCCAATCACAGATCAACATATCAAAAAGCCGGGTTTTAAGGTAGAGCAATGTATCTACAGGAATCTGATGCCTTTTAAACATCTCCTCCGTATTTACTATATCAACTGCATTTCCTAAAAAAGGCTGATTAATCCATGTGCTATCAATATTTTCTTCCAAATAAACTGCTCTTCCGGCAATCTTATCATTATATTCCCCGTACTTCTGATCGTAAGGCATCCAAAATAATTGAGGATTATTATGTGGCAACTGTACAGCTTCAGCCAGGCTTGCAACTACAACTGGTGCATAGGAATTCATGGAAGCTACCTGGTCTCTGAACATAAAACGCAAAGCAGAATACCTGAGAAGCTCTGGCAAAGCATTTTGTTGATCCTTGTTTACAGAACGAAGTACCCAATGTCTTCCGGCGGAATCTGTCAATCGAACAGAAATAGTTTGCTGGCTTCCGCCAATTTCGTACGGGGATAGACCACCTTTTGCTGAATCAAGGTGCAAGACCTTTATGGCTATGGATGTAGCCCAGATGTCTCTGTTCTTCTTTCCAAAGAAGAACTGGTGAACTTCACCTCTTTGATAATATTCACCTGGAATTATATCTACGGAGTCGCTATGCTTTAATGTTAATTCCTTAGCTGCTGTCAATCGTTCTTCATCTGAAAAAAATCTTCTTTCCCTAAAGTTGAGAAGGTTAGGTAATGCAAAAAAGATCAGCAGGAATGCTCCTATCCCAAATAAATATTTCTTTTTTGTGGTTTTCACTCCAAGCTGAATTAATTTTTGGCGAGTCGACAAAAGCATAACAGGAATAGTACCAAAGTGGTTTCTTTGTAACGATGCTTCGATTAGTTAGTCTGAAATTGGTTCAGTTCAGGAATTACCTGCACTCGGGATTTAAGTTTTCCGAGCGGATCGTAGGCATTTGTGGGGATAATGGAACCGGCAAAACCAACCTGCTAGATGCTATTCACTATTTGAGCCTTACCAAGAGCTATTTCTCCAGACCCGATCACCAAAGTGTTGGCCATGGTTCTTTAGGATTGAGGATCCAGGGAGATTTTATTCTGAATAATCTCGATCAACAACTGGTTTGCATTTTAAGGGAGAACAATAAGAAAGAATTTCTACTAAATAATGATCCATACAAAAAATTTTCAGAGCATATTGGGAAATTTCCCTGTGTGATGATAGCTCCTGATGATGTCGAACTGATCTCAGGAGGAAGTGAAGGCAGAAGAAGTTTTATTGATGCTATCCTTTGCCAGATGGATAGAGATTACATGCAACAACTCATTACTTACAATAAGATACTTCAACAACGGAATAGCTTTTTAAAACAGTCAGCAGAAACGAATTCTTTGGATGAAGCTTTATTGGATATACTGAATGAGCAACTTAGTAAAAGTGGGGATGATATTTACCAGAAGCGAAATGTTTTCCTGAAGAAATTTCTGCCGTTGGTTATATCGCATTATCAGCGAATAGCTGAACAAACAGACCAGCTGAACTTAAAATATGAATCACAATTAAGCGATTCAAGCTTGATCCGGCTTTTACGTTCAACCCTTCAGAAAGACCTGTTGTTGCAAAGAACAAATACCGGTATTCATAAAGATGATCTTGATATACTGATGAACGATCTGCCGTTCAAGGCACAAGCATCACAGGGACAGCGAAAGAGTTTGCTGTTTGCTTTGAAGTTAGCTGAGTGGGATGTACTAAAAGAAAAAAAGGGCTTTGCCCCTATCCTGCTTTTGGATGATGTATTTGAAAAGCTGGATGAAAAACGTATGCACAATTTATTGCATTGGGTTTGTGCTGAAAACGAAGCCCAGGTGTTTATCACAGATACTCATAAAGAACGACTTACAAAACAGTTGCAGGATATTGGTGTTAAGTTTCAGATCATAGAACTCTCCTGATTATATTTGCTCATGGCTCAGCTGCATATTGGTGATGCGTTAAAATTCTTTCTTGATAAAAGCAAACTGAAGAACGGTGTTCGTGCTGTTCAGATTGAAGAAGTGTGGGAAAAGGTGATGGGGAAAACCATTGCTAAGTACACTGACAAGATCGAGATCATCAATGGCAAATTGTTTATTCATTCTTCTGTTGGTCCGTTGAAAAATGAGCTTCAGTTTCAGAAAATAAAGATCATCGAAAGGATAAATGAGATAATGGGTGAAAAGGTGATTAGTGAAGTGGTGATAAAATGAGACGTGAGTCGTCAATCGTGAAAACGAAACAATTTCAACGTTACAATTCACCACTCACTATTCACCATTCACGATTAGTTTTACTTCACCCTTACTCTTGGATCAATCATTCCATAAAGAATATCGGCTAACAAATTCACAACGATAAAGAATGTAGCTGTTATAAGAACACTACCCATTACTACAGGAAAATCCAGTTTCTCCAAAGCATCTACTGTAACTTTTCCAATTCCCTTCCAACCAAAAATATATTCAACAAAGAAAGCTCCTGCCAAAAGCTCTGCAAACCATCCGGTGATTGCAGTTATCACAGGGTTGAGTGCATTTCGCAAACCATGCCGAAGCACCACAGTTCTTTTCTTAAGCCCTTTTGCATAAGCCGTTCTGATGTAATCTTGTTCCAAAACATCCAGCATTGCACTTCGGGTGAGCTGTGTAATAATTGCCAGAGGACGAATACCCAACGTAAGTGCAGGAAGAATGAGATTTCTCAACTGAAGTTCTCTACCATTAAATGGATCCATAGAAAAAAGGCTGCCTGTCATCGATAACCCGGTAATGTCACTTAGGACAAATCCGAAAAGGTACGCAATCACAATTCCCATAAAGAATGAAGGAGCTGAAATGCCAAGCACACTTGCAAAGATGGAGCTGGTATCCATCCAGGTGTTTTGTTTTACGGCAGCAACAACACCTAGAAAAATACCAACCAGCGTCGCAAAAAACATTGCAGCAAGAGCCAGAATAATTGTTCCGGGTAAAGCCTCAAATAAAACGTCACTTACATCTTTCTTGGATTGATACGACCTTCTGAGGTAAGGCACCTTGATACCAAACTTGGTTTCATTACCAATAAAAATTCCTTTCAGCTCTTTCCCTACAATCTCTTCTTTCGTATGAATGCTAATTGGCGAAACATCGTTCAGGTATAAAACAAACTGCTTCCATTTCGGTTGATCGAGTGCTAATTCTTTACGAATGTTTTTTATTGTAGCGCTGTCACCAGTTTGACCGATCACTAATCTTGCCGGATCACCAAATCCCTGGAAAAGGAAAAACACAACGATCACAACACCTACTAAAACAAGTAAGCCGTACATGATCTTTCGTGTGATGAAGGAGAACAATTGAGTTTTAATGTTTGAGATTTGAAATTATGAACCTTACTTCAGAATTCCTATTTAGCTGCTGCTGTTGCGTCGCATTCTTGTGCTGAAACAATTACTTCAGTAATCCAGGCACCTTTTCAGAATTAGCATAACTAAACTTGCCAAGTATTTTTGCACCTTGCATTACAAAGTAAGTAGGCTTTGCTCTTGCTGCAGTTTTAATTACAGTGTTATCACACTTTAGTGTGGTGATTCCCTCAACATAAACTGGCACACTGGCAACGATGAACACAGGAACAGTTTTGCTTAGCTCCTTCCAAAGATTTCTGTCATACTTTGGCGATGCCCATTCTGTAGGTTCTGTTTCATTCGAAAAGATCAGTACATATTTACCTGGTGTATTCAACAAAGCAGCAGTCGTATCATTACCTGAATGAGTAACAAGGTTAAAATCTGAGATCTTCGCTTTGACATCATTCCCCTTTTTTACCAACTTCGGTTTACGATCTACAAAAACATACGATTCATCATCAGGCAGATTATCTTCTGTGAACTCATATTTCTTTCCATCTTTTTCATAGATGAACAAGTATGAGTATACATCAGGAACATATCCAGCAGGTGTTTGCATTTGTTTTTTCAGATCGTTGCCTTTTTTATATGGCAAGCAATCAACGATTGGCAGATGCTCCAACACATACCATTGCAAAACAGAGATCAAAAGGGTTGTAATGATCAGAACCGCTTTTGATACATTACTGGAAGTGATCTGCTTTACTTTTCTATGATTTACCAATAGAAATAATATCAGCACAAATAAGATCACATCTTTCCAAAACGATTGCATCGCTGTAAGTGGAATACAATCTCCAAAACAACCACAAGCTGCGATCTTTCCGGAAAAGGCAGCATAAGCAGTTAAAAAGGTGAAGAAGATAATCAGCAAGAAAAGTAACCAAGTGAACAGTTTTGTTCGCCAACCAATTAAGATTGCTACACCAGCTACGATCTCGAAAATATTCATCACAAGGGCAAGAGCCAGTGCATAATCATTCAGAGAGTTCAAATGCCATACTTCGAAAAATTCCTGCATCTTATAACTCAGTCCAAGTGGATCATTGGCTTTAACCAACCCTGAGAAAATAAAAAGCACTCCAACAACTATTCTAGCAAAAGTTATCAGCAGCCTCATAGGTGAATCAATCATTTAATCACTGGTTATGTTTTCCTTCCTCGATGAGTATTAAAGCAAATACAGCATAATTGATAATGTCGTGCAGGTTGGCATCTATACCTTCACTGATCAACGTTTTTCCATCATTTGCCAATATTTGCCGAATTCTAAGCAGCTTCACAAGAATCAGATCTGCAAAACTTTCCTGGCTCATATCTCTCCAGGCTTCTCCGTAATCATGGTTTTTTTCCTGCATCAATTCTTGCACCTGCTTAATGTGTTTATTGTACAACTCCGAAACAACATCAACACCCAAGTCATCAATAGAAGGCTTATTCAATTCCAACTGGATCAATCCAATCACACCATAATTCACTATTCCAAGAAATTCACTTGTAATACTATCACCGATCAGCTGTGTTTTCTTTTCCTGTATTGTTCTGATTCGAAGGGCTTTGATGAATATCTGGTCAACAACAGAGATCGTTCTTAGAACCCTCCATGAGGTTCCATAATCTTTGGTTTTCTTCAGAAAGATGTCTTTACACTTCTCTACAGCAGTGTCGTATTGTTGATTAGTCTCCATCAATTCAGCCTGATTTATTAATTATGCAAGATAATTGAAACAGCTACATGTTTACTTTGAATTGTAAAGGCAGATTATTGGAGATCGATCAGCCGATCGTTATGGGAATTCTCAACATAACGCCTGATTCATTTTACCATGGAAGCAGGATAAATTCCGATGAAGTACTGCGTAAAGCTGAACTAATGCTCACTGAAGGAGCTACGATCCTTGATATTGGTGGACAAAGCACCAGACCAGGAAGTGAACAGATCGGGGCTGATGAGGAATTGAAAAGGATCATCACATCTATTGAAAATCTTCATAAATATTTTCCGGAAGCGATCATTTCTGTTGATACCTATCATTCAAAGGTGGCAAAAGAAGCTGTTGCGGCTGGGGCATCAATTATCAATGATATTAGTGGAGGCAATCTTGATGCTAATATGCTGAATACTGTAGCCAACTTTAAGGTTCCTTACATCTGTATGCACATGAAAGGAACACCGGAAACAATGCAACAAAACGCCAACTATGAAGACGTTGCAAAAGAGGTACTTGACCACTTTATACAAAAAACAGATGCCTGCAAAAAAGCAGGCATCAATGATATAATTGTTGATCCGGGATTGGGCTTTGCAAAAACCATTAACCAAAATTTTCAATTGTTGAAGCACCTCTCTGTTTTGAATATACTTGACAAACCTGTTTTAGTTGGTTTATCGAGAAAATCTACTATCTACAAAACACTTAACACCACACCTGAAAAGGCTTTAAATGGCTCAACTGTACTTCACACAATTGCTTTGCTTAACGGAGCAAACATTCTTCGTGTTCACGACGTGAAAGAAGCTGTTGAAGCGATTGAGTTGGTCAAGGCTTACAAATCAGCTTAGTGACCTTGTGGCTGAGGAACTCCTGGTTGAGGTGCAGCAGCACTTGCCGGAAGAATATCTCTGATCTCCACTTCAAATATTAAAGATGAATTAGGTGGAATTGGTCCATTTCCCTGAGCTCCGTATCCGAGATAAGCTGGAACATAGATCTTACCACGACCACCTTTACCAAGATACATCAAACCTTCACCAAACCCTACAGCTACACCACCTCTTCCTAATTCTACATCAAAAGACTGTGTATGTTGGAATTTCGGATCGAGGTTACTGTCGAACACGGTACCGTCTTTCAATAACTTACCAACGTAATAAACCTGGGCAACGGCTCCTGTATCTCCAATCGGTCCGGTACCTTTTTGTTGGATCTCAACGTAAGCTCCTGAAGGAGTTTTTACTGCATTGATCTTGTTTTTACGGATGTACTCATCCATATCTGCCTGATCCTTTTTATTCTGAGCTACCGCCTCTTTTGATTTTCTCTCCTGCTCTGCCTGTGCTTCTTTTGTTGCAACTGCATTTACTTCAGCCTCTGTGGCAAAGCTGTTAGTTACTTTCATTCGAATGGTAACCATATCGCCACGGCGAATGATCTCATTATAACTCTGGATCATTCCTTTTTTCAGCAAGCTATCAGCACTTAAAACCATGATCAAGCTATCACCTACTGACATTTTTGGAAACACTTCCATAAAAGTGTAAGCAACTTTACCACTTGTGTCTATTTTGATATAGCCATGCATTTTCCCGTAGGTACTAAAAAGCACTGTATCTCTTTCAGGAATACTAACTACCTGGTGATACTGAACAAAATCACCAAACTTAAGTGGCTTACCACCTTTGCCTTTGATGATCTTATATCTTAAACCTGACTTAGTTTTCTCGTAGTTCGTGTTACAGCTTCCCAGCAACATCACACCTGCTAACAGAATGAATAGATTTCTCATTTTTATTGTAGTTGTTCTTTATACTCTTTTATTACTTCTTTAAATTGCTTTACTGTGTTTTCTAAACTGTCTGAACTTCTGCCTCCGGCAGCATTGAAATGACCTCCACCTTCAAAATGTTTACGGGCAAAGGTATTTACATCAAAATTGCCTTTGCTGCGGAAGCTCCATTTCCTTTCTTCGTCCCTATCAATTACAATTGCTCCAAAACGAATACCCTGGATGGTGAGTAGATAATTTACCAAACCTTCAGTATCTCCGGTCCTGATATTGAACTTAAGCAGGTCGGCTTTCGAGATATTCATCATGCAGGTGTTGTACTCGTAAAACACTTCCATTTTGTTGAGTAATGCATAACCGATAAAACGAAGCCTGTTTTCCAGTGAGCTGTCGTAAATCGCATCATGTACTTTAGAGTGTTGTAACCCATTTTCTTTCAGGTGAGTAACAGCCCTATGAACAGCAGCAGATGTCGAAGGAAACCTGAAAGAACCAGTATCGGTCATCAAACCTGTATATAAACATTCAGCTACATCAGTATTAATGTTATCTGCATGTCCAGACTCAATGATAAAATCATACACCATCTCACAGGTAGAACTTTTTGATGTATCGCTGATGCCATACTGGAAAACCGCAACTTGAGGTTGCTCGTGGTGATCAATCAACACCTTGATGCAGTTCAATGCTTCAAGAACTGGTTCCATGTGCTTGGTTCTGTGTAATATGTTGAAATCCAAACAGAAAAGCACATCAGCTTTATTAAGAATCCCGATAGATTTTTCTTTTGCTGAGTCAAATTCAACCACATTTTTACAGCCCGGCATCCAGTTTAAGAAGTTTGCCCAGTTCGTTGGCGATATTACTGTGACCTTATGTCCCAATTGAATTAAAAAGTGATATAAGCCTAAGGAAGAACCCATTGCATCTCCATCAGGTTTCTGGTGAGTGGTAATGACAATGTTCTTGGGTGATGCTAAAAGTGGATAGAATTCTTGTATCGGCTGCATATAAAGGTGGCAAAATTGCGGTTTTAGAGGCAGGAAAGCAAATTTGAATCTGAAATGAAAAAAGGATTGAGAAAACCCAATCCTTTGTTTTGATCTTTATTGATGAGTGGTTAGTTCAAACTTCGAAAATCTACCGGAACCAATTTACTTACACCTGGTTCCTGCATGGTTACACCGTAAATCACGTCAACAGCACCCATTGTCATCTTGTTGTGGGTTACGATGATGAACTGAGAGTTTTCGCTGAATTTCTTGATCATATTGGTGAACTTACCAACGTTGGCATCATCAAGTGGGGCGTCAACCTCATCCAAAATACAGAACGGTGCAGGTTTGATAAGATAGATGGCAAACAACAAAGCTGTTGCAGTCAATGTTTTCTCACCACCACTCAACTGAGTAATTGATGAAGGACGTTTTCCTTTTGGCTTAGCAACTATATCAATTCCTGTCTCAGCTAAGTTTTCAGGGTTTTCCAAAACCATGTCAGCGGTATCTTCTTCTGTGAAGAGTGCCTTAAACACTTTCTGGAAATTCTCTCTCACTTTATTAAAGGTGTCAAGGAACTGCTGGTTGGCTGTTGCTTCAACTTCCTGTATGGTTTGCAACAAACTTTCTTTTGCTGATACCAGATCATTCTTCTGTTCAAGGATGAACTCATAACGCTTCTTCATTTCAGTGAAAGCTTCAATAGCTGTTGGATTCACTTCGCCCATGTTCTCCAAACGCTTCTTCATTCTGTCTGAAGTTGCCTGGAGTTCTTCTAATGTTGTTTCGGTTGTTCTTGCTTGATCGAGAATTTCATCCAGCTCAACTCTAAACTCAACACTCAATCTTTCTTTCATTCCGGCAAGCTGAAGTTTGAGTTCGTTCAACCTGTCTTTTATTTCAGTAAGCAAATGATCGATCATTTCCTTGCTCTTCACTTTCATACGTAATGCACTTTCTTTTTCCTGTAATGCATTTCTAAGATTGTAATAAGCCTGGTCTGCTTCGTTCAATTTTTGCTCTTCTTCTTGCTTTTTACGCATTAGTTCAACCAATCCATCAACTGCAGATTTGAGTGCTTCCTCAGATTCTGAAATAGCACCTGAAGCATCACTCAATTGTTTGGTATTGTTTTCAATTTGAGCATGAAGATCATTTAGTTGATTTTGCTTGAACACCAACTCTTGCTTCAATCCATTGATCTTGCTTTGCTGAACGGTGAGCTGAAGGTTACTTTGGTTGAACTCAGCTGTTGCAAAATTATAATCCTGTTCTGCCAGTTGATATTCATTTTCAATAGCTGCAAGTGACTGAGCAGTTTCCTTTAATCTCAAATTAAGGGAGATCAGTTCTTCTCTTGTATTAGAGATGGCATCATTCTCATCTTGCAATCTTACAGAGATATCTTCTAAACGGGTTTCTGCATTTTGCTGTGCAGCCTGCAGGTTCTCTATTTTATTTTTAGTTGCAAAAACCTGGTTGGTTAGTTGATTGATCTCCGTTTCAGTTTGACGAATCGCATGTTCTTTCAACTGCTCATTATAACCGATCACTTCGTTATGCTTGCTTTGGATTTCTGCTTTCAAAGCATATACCACAACTTCCTGAGCAACGATCTGCTCATGCAGTTTTTCTAAATTTTTTGCACGACCAATCTTCTTTCCTTCAAACAAGCCGACACTTCCACCGGTTAAAGTGAACTTTCCTTTTACATACTTACCATGCTTTTCTAGAACAACACTTCCGTTGCTGTTTACAATGGCTTCTTCGTTATTAGCAATGTACACATGACCAAGCATGTATTGAGCTAGGTTTTTATATTTCTCCTCCACCTCTATCACATCCGTTGCTTTGATCGTATCAAAAGGCTGATGTGTTTCAGTTGGCTGGAAGTTGTTTACTCTGTCCAGCATGAAGAAGTTGGCTTTACCTTTTTGGTTTGCATCAAGTAAATGAACTGCCTGCAAACCTTCCTGCAAGTCGTTTACGACGTAATAGTTCAGGTATGGTTCAAGTACATTCTCAACAGCTGCACGATATTCTTCTTTTACATAAATAATGTCAGAAAGAATGGGGGCATGATGATTCCAACTAGGGTTATTATGTAAGAACTTCACACTCTCGGGATAACCTTCCATTGAGTCGATGAGGCTCTTTAATAAAGCGTACTCGTTTTTCTTTGAATCGAGTTTTCGGTTTTCTTCAGCCAGTTTATTTCGCAATACTTCTAAAGCAGATTGTGTTTCCAAAATCTGCTCTTTCGTTCTTTCGTGTTGATCTTGTAATTGCTGTAGATCAACTCGTTTTTGTTCTAAAGCTTCTTCTTTTTCTTTCAACTCATTTTCCAACTGCTGAAGCTGGTATTCACGATTTTGCTTTTCTTCGGTCAACTGAGTTTGTGCTCTCTGCAGATTCTGAATAGAAGTATCTGCAACCGCTACTTTCTTCTCAGCATCGAACTGGCTTCGCTGGATCTGCTGGTATTGACCTCTTAAAGAATCAACAGAACCTCTTTTCTCATCAAAAGCCAATCTTTTGTCTTCAACAGATTGCTTTGCAGTTTCAACTCTGTCAGCTAACTCAGCCAACTTAGCTTCTTCTTCACCAACATGAAGCTGTGTGTACTCAATTGAATCGCCAATGGTCTTCAACTGACCTTCAGCTTTATCCAAGAACTCCTTCAACGAAGTTTCTTTTTCTCGTAAGTATTGTAATTTTTGTGAAGCAAGATTTTTTTCGTTCTCTTTTGTACGAAGTGTTTGAACGAGATCATTAAACTCATGCTGTTGAGACTGTAAAGCCCTCTCCTTTTCAATAAATCCAACTTTTTCTTGCTCAATAGCAGCTTCTTCTGTAGCGATCTCCGCTTCTAACTGAATTTTCTTATCCGTTTCTATTTCCTGCTGCTCGTTCAGGTCTTTATAAGTGATGTTAAAACCTTCGAGTGCAGCTTTAGCTAACTCAATAGAAATTTCACGATATTCTTTTTTGATCTCGTAATATTTCTCGGCTTTCTTAGCTTGGTTTTCGAGTGTTTTTAACTGGTTGTTAATCTCAAACAACAAATCCTCAATACGATTCAAGTCTTGTTCAGTAAGATCAAGTTTATTCTTTGCTTCCTTTTTACGGGTTTTGTAGATCGTAATCCCAGCAGCCTGCTCCAACATTCTTCTACGGCTGTTCTCTTTGTCTTTAATGATGTCATCCACCATTCCCAACTCAATGATTGCATAGCTATCATTCGAAACACCAGTATCCAGAAACAGGTTATGAATATCCTTCAACCTACAAGTCACATCATTCAAACGATATTCACTCTCTCCATTTTTATAAAAACGACGGGTTACCGTTACTGTGCTGAATTCAGTTGGCAGCAGGTTACGAGTATTTTCAAAAGTTAAGCTTACTTCAGCCAAACCACTGGCACTTCTTGTTTTGCTACCGTTAAAAACGAGGGCTTCCAGGTTCTCAGAACGAAGAGCAGAGATCTTCTGCTCACCAATAACCCAGCGAATTGAATCAATAATGTTGCTTTTACCACATCCATTGGGTCCGATGATTCCGGTGATGCCTTCATCAAAGCTTACTACTGTTTTATCAGCAAAGCTTTTAAACCCTTTGATCTCTAAAGATTTAAGTCTCATAAAACACTACGTGTTTTTTCAAGGTGTACCAATACTTCCATTCCTATAACGGTACGAACATAGACTAAAAGGTTTCAACCCCCAATCACACATTGTACACTTGTTAATAAGGGGTGGAAACAAAGATGTGGATAAAGTTACATCAGCTGATAATCAGCTAATAAGAATAAATAGTAAAAATTTATTGAAGCTAACTTAAGTACTCTGTGGCATCGTCTGTTGTGTCACTCACTTGTACTATGGGAACATTTGGAAGCTGTGCTGAGTAGATTTTTAGACCTTTGAAGTGAGTGACAACGGCAGTTGATCTTTGTACTGGAGCCGGTTCAAAAAACCTCAACTTTCCTCAGCGGCTGTTTTTGGCACAATCTTTTGAACTACTATGCTTAAAAACCACTGATATGGAACAGGATAATACTAGTCCAACACCCCAGGAAGATCAGCATGAGATGTATGTAGATGAGAAAACGAGGGAAAAAGTCCGCAAACATTGGTCTGACGAGAATGATAAGATCACTGATGAAGACATTAAGAACGTTAATACAGATATATATGCCAGACCTAATACCGAAGACGAAAACGAGGAACTGGATAAAATAACGGAAGCCTTAGAGCACAAAGAAGCTCCAAACCCATGGGAAGTTCAATCTGAATAATATAGCAGTCCGGCAATTGCCGGACTTTTTATTTTCCAAGTCATCCTGAAGACTTGTGTATCACTTATTCTTCTTTCTATAAATTTGACTCAAACACTTGACTTATGACTAAGCAGCCATTTGTGCTAATGCTTGAAGAAGACCCTGATGATCGACAGATCACAGAATCTGCACTGAAAGATATCGGTTTGTATGTACAGGTGAAATATGTAAAGTATAGTAACGAGCTATTTGAAGAATTAAAGGCAGAGAAAAAGCCTTCCTTGATACTTCTTGACTACAATTCCACTCCTGCCTCGGCTATTGATGTGCTCAAGGAGCTTCGTGCTAGTTTTGACTACAAACACATTCCAACAGTTGTACTTGGAGAAGGTTTATCTGAGAAGCTTATTAAAGAGTGCTATCAATTTGGTGCTAACAGTTATATCACTAAACCTTCTTCTACCAGGCTCACCAAAGACAAGATTGAAACGTTCTTCAAATACTGGCTGAATGTGGCTGAAACTGCATAGGTTATCAAGTCTCTGTAAAATAAAAAAGTCTCACGCCATTGTGAGACTTTTTTAATAGAATTCGGGAAATCATTATCCCAAATACGCTTTTAACGCATTAGAGTATCTTGCTTTTTGTAAACGCTTGATCGCTCTTTCCTTGATCTGGCGAATACGTTCTTTTGTAAGATCATATTTCTGACCAATTTGTTCGATTGTAACTCCGTTCTCTCCATCGAGACCAAAGTAAGCATTTACAATTTCAGCTTCTCTTGGAGAAAGTGACTTCAGCACACGGCGGATCTCTTCTCTCAGAGAATCTTTCATAACATCATCATCCGTGTCATCTGAACCTTCAAGAAGGTCACCCATTGCTACATCTTCTGCTTCGTGAACCGGAGCATCCAATGAAGTGTGACGAGTGTTTGACTGGAAAATGTTGTTGATCTCTGTTTCAGACATCTCCAAAATATCTGCCAATTCTTCTGTAGAGGGTTCTCTTTCATGTTCCTGCTCAAAAGCCATGTAAGCTTTATTCGCTTTGTTGTAAGTACCGATCTTGTTTTGTGGCAAACGAACCAATCTTCCTTGTTCAGCCAAAGCTTGTAAGATAGACTGACGGATCCACCATACTGCGTAAGAAATAAATTTAAATCCTTTTGTCTCATCAAAGCGTTGTGCCGCTTTTATCAAGCCGAGATTCCCCTCGTTGATGAGATCGCTAAGTGATAAACCCTGGTGCTGGTACTGCTTAGCCACAGATACCACGAAACGTAGATTCGCTTGTACCAGTTTGTCGAGAGCTCTTTGATCACCCATTTTGATACGCTGAGCCAATGTTGTTTCCTCTTCGGGAGTGATCATAGGGATTTTAGAAATCTCCTGCAGATACTTTTCTACGGCTTGCGAATCTCTGTTGGTAATCTGGGTTGCAATTTTGAGCTGCCTCATGCGAATTATGCTGATTTAAAGTGTGAACGAGTAACGTAATAAAGACGCAAATTGATCGGGAAAGGATGCAATTCAGCTGTTAAAGATATCTTCAAAACATCAAAATGGCTGCAAAGGTAAGGTTCAGTAGTGATGATTGGTAGCTTTTTGTGGATAATCTTAAGGGAAACCAGCTATTCTAACTTCAAACTCCTGAATATTTATTTATCCACAAAAATCAGCCCAAAGCATGGGTGAGACGAAATTTTTATTTACACAAGATATTTTGCAAGGCACTATCTGGAAATGTTGCCTTTGATTCATTCTTCTCTACTCTTCTAATAGGTTTTTAACAGCTGTTGATAGTGATGCTAGTGTTAAATGGAGGGTAATAAGTTTTCGTCAAAAATCTTCATTTTCCTAATTAAGAGTAACTGTTTTGTTATAACTCAATGATTTACAGAACAAAGATTTTATATTACTAAACGTTCTGTTCACCACCAAAACTGCACATATGAGAAAAATCCTTCTGCTTATGCTGTTGGGCTACAGTTGCCTGTTGACAGCTCAAAAGTATCCTGTTACAAGTATCAGTATTAACCTGCCAGATAATCCTGATGCAAATACGGAAAATTGGGTTTCAGGCAAAAACCAACTTTCTATAACTGCCGTTACAAAAGCTTTTAACGGTTTGGCTGATGATAAAGTACAGCAAAGTAAAATCTCTGTAACACTTAAAAAAGATGGTATTAAACAATGTGGCTCTTATACCTCTTATACGGTTCCCTCAGCTGATTTTACAGCAACAACTAAAACATGGAGCGGAACTGATGCTCTTGCACTATTAGGTGGGCATTGTATTCTGCCGGAAGGCAAATACCAGCTATGTGTTCAATTTTTGGATGAAGCCTGCCGAACACCTTTGAGTGAAGAACAATGTAGGTCGTTTACTATTGTTCCAAAATCAAAGCAAGAAACCAAAAGAGCGAACGTAAATTATCATCATCCTGAATTGATCTTCCCTGCCAATGGCACTAATATTAGCGAAGCCGATGCTAAATCACCAATTAAATTTAGCTGGACACCCGTAGTTCCTGATCCTGAAGAGCAGATCACTTACCGAATACGAATATGGCAGATTGGAAAAAATCAAACCCTGAGCCAGGCAATGCAAAACCAGCCATTCTACTCGAATGATCTGGATAATCTGCAAACTATAACAGTCAACAGCCAGGTAATTGTACAAGCAAAAGTGTCGGCAAATTTTGCCTGGATAGTTCAGTCTTTAGATAAAAATATGCAGCCGATCGGTGACAATAATGGAACCAGTGATCCTTCTGCTTTTTCAATAGTACAGGCTGGATGCATAGCTTCTCTGAAAGTAACCAGTGACTCATGTATTGGTGCTGCAGAAAATGGAATGTACAAGCATCGCATTTGTGTTACCTACACTGCTGATCCTGGGAATACCTGCAATATTCTATTCAACAGCCCTACAAATAACACTTCGAATAACTTTGGAATGTTCCAGTCGGGGCAATCAAACATTTTTTGCAGCAGAACACCCGGAACTTCTACAGCTAACTACTCTCCTACATTAAGTTCTTTACCAGTATCGCTTACACCTGGTGCCTCCACATCTTTTTGTTTTGATCTGCTTGTACCAGTGAGCTATACCGGAGTTAAGTTCACGGCATTTGGTTTTTGTGATGATAACAGCGGCAACTTTAATACAGCCAATGCGAATGATTCTATCACTCTAAAACAATGTGTTTGTGATGCCTGTAAAGAGATGGGTGTTACCATCATAAATGATTCGTTGAATATTGTTGGAGGAAATGGACTGATAACAGGAACTCTTTCCGGTCTTGATCCTAATGTGGTCAAAAAAGTAACGATGGAGCTGGTATACTTCAACATTAAACAAACTGGTGACCAGGAATGTGCTAAGTGTGCAGAGAATCCTCAGTGGGGCAATTTTATACCGCCAAACGGCAGTGCACTTTCAGGCTTTGCAAATCCGGTGCTCAACGGTTCTGCTTTTGGCAGGGAATGGACATGGATCAGTTCAGTAAATAAAGACTGTAGTGGAAATGTGGGTCATGATAACAATGGAAATGGCGGGGTAAAAAAAGAGGCTGCTCCATGTTCAAATTGCCCCGGAGGTAGTTCTGTAGCTAATCAAACAAATGCTGCGGCTGCTGTAGTGGTAGTACCACCAGGACAAATTAAAAAGAACAGCTTTAGTTTACCGATAGCCTTGCCTCCTGCAAGTTCACTTGCTTGTTGCTCAGATGTAATAATGGTATGCATACGATATACATGGTGGGATTTCTGTTGCCATGCCTGCGACATTGTAAAGTGTTACAGAATAGAACGTAAACCTTAACGAAATCCTTCACCTCCAAAAACCATTGTATGAAACTGCTTAACAAAATATACCGACCAAGCTTGATAATTATTGCAGCTTTCAGCTTTGCTACTGCTGCAGCACAGGTTAACGGTTTTGCTGTTACTTGTCCTGGGACCACTCAAAATTCCGGAAACAGCTTTCCTGTAAATCTGTCTTTTAACTGGACAAATTCTACTACAAGTGCTACCGTTACGCTGAATTATAATACAGCTATGGTAAGCTATGATCCTAGTTGCCAGGGAGTACTGCCAGCTTGCATGACGCTAAGTAATAACCCAGGAACAGGTGTATTAACAGTAACAATGAGTAATCTTGCTTCCTGCACCAATACAGGGGCTATCAGCTTCAATGTGTGCTTTGTT
Source organism: Chitinophagales bacterium (assembly GCA_031424775.1). Taxonomy (GTDB): domain Bacteria; phylum Bacteroidota; class Bacteroidia; order Chitinophagales; family Chitinophagaceae; genus JAEZDC01. The sequence goes on from JANPIB010000167.1 coordinate 22,848, forward strand.
TTTAAATGTCCGGACACTTGTGCAGGAGTTACCAAAACCGCTAATTTCAGTGGAACGCTTACTGATAATCTTAGCACTACTCAAAATGCCAACTGTAATGTAAATGGCATTACGGCTAACGGTTTTACCATGCAGCATTATTTCCATTCGTATAACTCACTTGCTGCAGAAGTAACGTATAAAGTGTTTTATTGGAATCCAACTTGCTTTAAGATCAAAAACCCAAAGTTCAACATTGCTCTTACACCTGGAGGCTGTGGCGGAACAATCACTTCAGCTTGGGGAGGAAATTATACTTACACGGTAGCAGGAACAACCATTACCCCCAGTACCCCTGCTTTTTTGCAGTATAACTGGGATACCATGTATTACAAAGTGAAGTTGCCTTGTAACAGTTGCAATGGCACTACGCTAACCAGTAATGTAACTTTGAAAGGAGATAATTGCAATGTACCTAACTCAACCATTGCAGGTCCGGTGCCTGCTTCTTACCTGATTCCTGCTGCTCCTGCTGCAATAGCTTCCATTTCGGTGGTGAAGAATACTCTCACCACCCCCAACAGATTCAGAACAAGGATCACTAACACTGGCAATACACCATTAAATCTTTTGCATGATGAGTTTCTGCCACTCGTTCACGGATTATCGGTAGCACAGTACACCAATCAGCCCGGCATAAGTAATACAGTAGTTTATTACGATTGTAGCTTGATCGCAGGTCCAACAAATCCGCTGATAGGTAACGGAGCAACCAACAGCAGCTTACCTGCAAACACCAGGAAGATCAGGTACACGATAAATAATCTTCAACCAGGAAATTATGTAGAGGTGTACACTTATTTCGATCTTGCATCATCCTGCTCTGGTCCTGCTGGAACTCCACCTTATGTTGACAGTAGTTACATCACTTATAATTGTGTAGCACCACCAACTCCTTGTATTAGTTGTGGCAGTGGCGGACAAGCATCAGGCGTTACCCAATACAATCCACAGCCAATCTTATCATGTGTAAATGGAACTGTTATCAGTACCTGTAAAAATATCGGTGATACAGTAACCCTGTGCTTTGACTTTAAGAATGTAGGTGATGCTCCGCTGAATGGTGGTGTTGTAGATCTTCAATTGCCTGCCTGGCTGCAATACGTTCCTGGAAGTGCAACTTACACAGGCTTCTCTCCAAATCCTACTTATATAAATGCTACTAATGCACAGTGGAATCTGCCAACCATACCTGTGGGTAACACAACTTATCAGATCTGCTATAAAGCTGTAATAAATGCCGGAGCAGTTGGAGGAACCACGTGGATATATGCTTATTACACAGGGACAAATTCACCCGGCAACAACTACTTCTGCTATAGTGCCATTAATGTATGTGCCTATGCTGCAATAGGAATCGAGAAAAAAGTGAAAGGAAGCCTTGATGCCACTTATGGCACAAGCGGAAACGGAGTTGCAGGCTCTACAGCAGATTACCAGATCACTATAAAGAATACCGGAACCATTGCTGTGAACAATCTTGAGGTGATTGATCGTTTTCCATCCAATACCCCTCTTGACCTTACAATTTTAGGTAATCCAAATTCCACCCCAAGAGGTAGCCAATTCAACATGCTGCCAACTGTTGCACCTGTCGTAGCAAGTTGTACGGTAACATCAAGCAATAATCCAAATGTCTGTACCGGATGGACTGGTGTTGGTTCACCTTGTGGACCTCCTGCGGTTGGTACATGGACAGGTGGCAACAAGGCTTATCGCTTCCTCTTTACACCAGCTTTTTCATTGGCTCCCGGAGCAACACTTACATTCAATTTCCAACTACAAATTCCGGCTGGTACAGCAGGTGGATTAAAGGCTTGCAACACAGCAGGATTTAATGCCAAGACTGTAACAGGAGGTTATACGCTCAATCCGGTGGAATCAGGAATTGTTTGCGTGGAGGTAAAAGCAACAGAAGTTCCACCTACAGGCTGTTGTAAAGACCTCTTGAAGAAGATACAAGAGCAACACACGGTAGGAAATGATGTGCTGAATGTAAACCTGAATCTCACTGCAGGACCTAAAAAATTAAAACAGGTGAGTGTTTCACTTGTGAAATTTGAGGTGAAGCATCCGAAGGATTGTGATGTATGTGTACGAGATCCAAAATACTTCGGCAATATTGTTCCAGGTAATGCATCACTTCCATGGAGCACAACTCCAGCCAACGTACCTTTTACACACATGCTACAATGGAAAGACAGCCTTGGTGCTGATTGGAGTAATGGTCACCAGCTAAGCTTTAGTGTTCCGTTACCACCTAGATCACCAATAGCTTGCTGCTGTGATACGATCACTTACTGCCTCAGGTATACTTTTATGGATGAGAATTGTGTAATGTGTGATACCACGATATGCTATACGGTTTATAATGGAAAAGATTGCAAAAACGATAACGGTGGAGGTGGTGATCAAAATTGTACATGCAAGTTCACACCTAAACTTTTTTATGAAGGTGGCAGCCAAACCATTAGTCAGGATGGACAAACCGTTACACTTTTCATGGGCAATATCCCGGTAACACTACAGCCGAATTTTCTTTGCCAGGATAGCAGTGGAAAAGATTGCCAGGGTAGTGGTTTGAGTATAACACTTATAAAACCGGATAATACCACACAGGTTTTAAACGGACCATCCTATTCATATACTTTCCTTACACCAGGTACTTACACCTATATGTTATCAGCATTATGTGCAGGGAAGAAATGTGAATTTCATTTTAGTGTGATTATTCCGAAATAAAAAATCACAACAACATAAAACACCTGCTTTGAAAGAAGCAGGTGTTTTTTTACAACTATCTTCGCTACCCTATGATCGATTATCGTTCAGATACAGTTACAAAGCCAACCCAGGAAATGTTAGCCGCTATGATAGCTGCCAAAGTTGGAGATGATGTTTTTGGAGAAGACCCTACGGTAAATCATTTAGAATCAATATCTGCTGAGATGTTTGGTATGGAAGCCGGATTGTTTTGTCCAAGCGGCACCATGACCAACCAGATTGCCATTAAAGTTCACACACAATCGGGAGACGAAGTTATTTGCGACTTCCTCTCACATATTTATCAATATGAGGGGGGTGGAATTGCTGTTAACTCAGGTTGCTCTGTTCGTTTGTTAAACGGCGACCGTGGCAGGATAGCAGCTGAACAAGTTAAATATGCCATTAATAATAGTGAGGATGTTCACAAACCTATTTCAAGATTGGTTTCCCTCGAAAATACCGCCAATCGTGGTGGCGGCAGTTGTTACGACTTCGAAGAATTTAGAAATATCCGGAAGGTTTGCAAAGAGAACAACCTTGCTTTTCATTTAGACGGTGCAAGATTATTCAATGCCATTGTGGCGAAGAAAGAATCACCTAAACAATATGGAGAAGTTTTCGATACGATCTCCATCTGTTTAAGTAAAGGACTTGGTATTCCCGTCGGTAGCGTTTTACTCGGTCCGAAAGACTTTATAAAGAAAGCCCGAAGAGTTAGAAAGGTTTTTGGTGGAGGAATGCGACAAGCAGGAATTTTAGCAGCAGCAGGTATTTATGCCTTGCAGAATAATATTGAAAGACTTGAGCAAGATCATTTGCATGCAAGGCAGATTGCTGAAGCTCTAATAAAAAAGGATTTTACTGGTGAAATATTTCCTGTAGAAACGAACATCCTCATATTTGAAATAAAGGGTAGACTTACTGCTCAGCAGTTTGTAGAGAAGATGAGAGAACAAGAGGTGATGATGTTCACCATCTCTCCTACTCATGTACGAATTGTTACTCATTTGGATATCTCACCAGAAATGGTAGAAAGAACAATTGAACTGATCAAGAACCTGTAATCTTTAAATCATCCTAATCACTGGTCTATGTTGCCTAAAATAAACCCTACCAATACACAAGCCTGGTTTCTCTTAAAGAAACATTATGAGGATGAAATGAGCCGCAAGCACATGAAAGACTTGTTTGTTGCAGAGCCTGCCAGATTCGAAAAAATGTCCATCCATTTTGGAGATATACTATTTGATTACTCAAAAAACATCATCAATCAAAAAACGCTGCAGCTTTTACTACAGTTAGCTGAAGAATGCGAATTACAAACTGCCATTCAAAGTTTGTTTAATGGAGAACACATTAACGAAACTGAGAATCGTGCTGTATTACATACTGCACTTAGAAATTTTTCCGGTGACCCTGTTCAGGATAAAGAAAATGATGTGATGCCTTCGGTTCGAAAAGAACTTCAGCACATGAAAGAATTCTGTGAAGAGGTTCATAGTGGTAACTGGAAAGGCTATACCGGTAAGAACATCAAATACATTGTGAACATTGGGATTGGAGGAAGTGATCTTGGTCCATTAATGGTTACAGAAGCACTAAAGCCTTATTGGAACGAAGGAATTGAAACTTTTTTCATCAGCAATGTTGATGGAACACATATCGCCGAAACTTTAAAGAAGATCAATGCAGAAGAAACACTTTTTCTAATTGCTTCAAAAACTTTCTCTACTCAAGAAACCATGACCAATGCTCATACAGCAAGAAATTGGTTCCTGGATCAGGCTAAAGATGAAGAGCATATAGCCAAACATTTTGTTGCACTCAGTACTAATGAAAGAGAAGTAACCAAGTTTGGAATTGATAAAGCCAATATGTTTCAATTCTGGGATTGGGTTGGAGGCAGATACTCTCTATGGAGTGCTATTGGACTTTCGATAGCTCTTACAATTGGATACGACAACTTTGAACAACTACTCAAAGGAGCTGAATCAACCGACACACATTTTAAAACAGAAAAGTTTGAAAATAACATTCCTGTGTTGATGGCTTTGATAGGTCTTTGGTACACGAACTTCTTCGGCACACAAACCGAGGCTATCCTTCCTTACGATCAATACTTACATCGCTTTGCTGCATACTTTCAGCAGGGAAATATGGAAAGTAACGGAAAGAGTTTTGACAGGAATGGTAATCCGGTAAATTATTCAACCGGTCCTGTGATTTGGGGTGAGCCTGGCACAAATGGTCAGCATGCGTTTTACCAATTGATTCACCAGGGAACTGTTTTGATTCCATGTGATTTTATTGCCCCAGCCATTTCACATAATGCAATTGAAGATCATCATACAAAACTCCTTTCGAATTTTTTCGCTCAAACCGAAGCATTAATGAACGGCAAAAGCGAGGCTGAAGCAAGAGAAGAATTTGTTAGAGAAGGTAAAGCCGAGGATTTTATCAAACGATTTGTTCCGTTTAAAATATTTCCCGGTAATCGTCCAACCAACTCCTTCCTCATAAAACAAATCACTCCTTTCACACTTGGAAGTCTTATCGCTTTGTATGAACATAAGATATTCGTTCAAGGTGTAATATGGAACGTCTTCAGTTTTGATCAGTTCGGTGTTGAATTGGGTAAGCAATTGGCAAACAAGATTTTGCCTGAACTTGCAACTGATGAGCCTGTAACGAGCCATGATTCATCTACCAATGGATTGATCAATGCTTTTAAAGAATTAAGAAGCATCAAATAATGAATGAGGATATTCTTATAAGAACTATTCAATCGAAAGATAATGCTGCGATAGCAAAGATCATCCGTGACAGTTTAGCGGAGTTCGGTGCTAACAAACCCGGAACTGTTTATTATGATCACACTACCGATCAATTATATGAACTTTTCACCTCCACTCCCGGCAGTATTTACTTTATTGCAGAACATAATGGAGAAGTTGTTGGTGGAGGTGGCATCTACCCTACTGATGGACTGCCATCCGGAACTTGCGAGTTGGTGAAGATGTATTTAAAACCAGATGTTCGAGGTCTTGGCTTAGGTGGAAAGATGATCGAACGATGCCTTTCGTCAGCCAAAGAACTCGGCTACTCAAAAGTTTACCTGGAAACAATGCCTGAATTGAAGAAAGCATTGTCAGTTTATGAAAAGTTCGGTTTTGAATATTTGTCAGCACCAATGGGAAATTCAGGACATACCGGTTGTGATCTTTGGATGCTGAAACTGCTTTAAGAATCAATTGCCTCCGGCGGTTAAATTTTTCTTGGCATTCTGCTCATTAACAAATAGACTCATTTCAATTTCATTAATTTGTCCTTATGATAAGGATGCTTTTAATCATGTTACTCATCAGCAGCAACGTTCTTGCACAGCAAACTCAACCGCAAACTCCAGATCAGATATATGGACAACTATTTATCGATGTTCAGTTGAACCGTGTTTTTTCAGACAGTAAAACATTCGTTGATTGTGTACCGACAATCTCACCAGAACATATCCTTGCTAAATACGAAACAGAAAAAATAAAAGCTGGCTTTAAACTGAAACCGTTTGTCTTGAAGTATTTTAAACTTCCTGCACAGCCTAAAACGTACACCGCTAAAACAAAAGATGTTCGGCAGCACATCAACAATCTTTGGAAAGTATTGCAGCGATCTGCCGACAAACCATTGAAAGGAAGTTCTCTCCTTGCTTTGCCAAATTCCTATATTGTTCCTGGTGGAAGGTTTAGAGAAATTTATTACTGGGACAGCTACTTTACCATGTTAGGTTTGAAAGAAAGTAAGCAATACAGCCTGATGGAAAGCATGGTGAATAATTTCGCCTATATGATCAACACCTATGGACATATTCCTAATGGTAACAGAACGTATTACCTCAGCCGTTCACAACCACCATTTTTTAGTTTGATGGTGGAGTTGCTTGCTTCTGTAAAAGGAGTCAGTGTTTATAAAAAGTATAGTAAAGTCTTGCAGAAAGAACTTGATTACTGGAAAAACACCGAATCCGCCAATGCTAATTCTCTTGAGGTTCGCAACTTTTATGTTGATATAAATAATAGTGAGATTGCTGTTAGTCGTTACAGCGATAACCTAAGCATTCCACGACAGGAAAGCTATCTTGAAGATTATCTAACAGCTGAAAAAGCAGCACTTGAGTTCAGGAAAGTAGTTAGATATGCTGATAGTAACCGATTGAATAGAGCCGTAGATTCCATCAAAAGAAATGTGTTAAATAATCTACGATCTGCTGCAGCCAGTGGATGGGATTTCAGCAGTCGCTGGATGCTCAGAGGAAAGGAACTGTACAACACGAAAACGACTTCGATCATTCCGGTTGACTTGAATTGTCTTGTCTATCATCTTCGCCAAACACATGAACAATCAATCGAAACGCACGACGAAAAAGAATTACAACTCCATACAGCAATAACGAAGAAAAATTTCAAGCAATTGTTTTTCAACGAACAACTTGGCTGGTATTGTGATGCTACGCAAGATGGAAAAGTGTTGAGTAACCCTACTCTTGCAGGAATGTATCCTTTGTTCTTTAAACTGGCAGATAAAGAAGATGTTCCTCGTATTGTTGAATTTCTTAAGGAGAATTTTCTAAAGGATGGAGGTGTGGTTACTTCATTAAACAATACAAAGCAACAATGGGATGCTCCGAATGGCTGGGCTCCATTGCAATGGATAACAATTATTGGACTGGAAAATTATGGCTACCACGATCTAGCTAAAGAGATAGCAACCCGTTGGGTGGAGCTGAACAAGAAAGTATTTGCTTCAACAGGGAGATTGATGGAGAAATATGATGTGGTTGATATTAACCGTAAAGCTGGTGGTGGTGAATATCCTTCGCAGGATGGTTTCGGCTGGACGAATGGTGTTTTACTTGCTTTGATGAACAAATACAAGCTGATGTAAAATGTTGCCGAAAGTACTGCAGATGAACTGAGCGTAGCAACGAAGGTCAATCGGAGTTATTGAACTCTGCTCCTAAAAAACTACTGTGAATAGAAGAATCTTGAACGATTGATTCGCAAGTCTCTCAGCAATCCTGATTTTGGATTTAATACAATACTGAA
>JANPIB010000168.1:0-3311 GCA_031424775.1 Chitinophagales bacterium
AATGGCATCCTGGAAAAAAGGAAGAGGTAAGTTAGGACCACTACAACCACTGATCGGCTCATGGATAGCTGAAGCTGACTCCCCGAGGGGCAAATTCAAATGCACCAGGATATTCACACCAATTCTGAGGAATAAATACATTGAACTGACCGCTGTATGGGATTTTGATAAAAGCAAATATGAAGAACATGCGATCTACGGAATAAAAGACGACCAACTTGGTTTTTGGTCTTTTACATCAGATGGTAAACGTTCTGAAGGTCACATAGCTGATGGAACAGATGTACACCCTGAAGCGATTTGTTTTGAAGCACAAATGCCAGCCGGACTTGCAAGAATGATCTACTGGCCTGGAGAAAATGGCAAAATGAAGTGGGCTGTTGAATCAAAGAATAAGAAAGGGTGGAACAGGTTTACGGAACATAGCTATAAGAAGGTGGACTAAGAGAAGTTGACTGGTTTGATCCTTTTAGAGTTGGGGCAGAGGACTTTTTGGAGTAAGGCGATGCCTATATTTATTGTTGTTCGCAAGCTGACCACCGACATTCGAAAAAATTATAAAAATGAAAAAAAGTATAATAATATTAATTATGGGAATAACAGGATTTTTTTCCTGTGGACAACCCAGCAAATCAACACCAGAAAACTTTGAAATAGAAACTGTAAACTCTATAAGGAAATATGAATATGCTGATTCTATGGGTAAGCGTCTAATCATAGAAAACAGTTTTCCAAGAGGTGTAAAATACACTGACCCCAATGGGAAGGAATATTCTAAAATTATGTTTTGGACTCGAATAATCAATGAAACAGAAAAGGCTCTGGAATTGAAGATTGACCTTCCTGTACAGTCATATGAAGTTCCAACTTTAACTGGTAAATACTTTAAAATATTGATTCCTTCAGATACAATGACACTTGATAAAGAACCATTGCAAGACTATGGTATAAAAGATTTAAAATCTTTTTTAGATAATAGTATTCATAAGGCCTCTTATTTAAAAAGAACTATTAACCCAAATGAATCTAGTGGTTTTTATGTAGTAATACTTTTTGATAACGGAGTATCTGGTCCAACTCGAACAGGACTAAGTATAAAGGGGCAAAATCTTTTTTATAAAGTTACACGATACGATGGCAAACAAGGAGGCTCATTAGCATTAATTGACGAGAAAGAAATTAATTGTGGAAGTATTAATTTGAAAAATTTGGTACGACAGAAATAAAAAAAAGCCAGCATACAAGCATCTATCGTAGCAAATCCTTCTTCTCATCAATCACATTATAAAAGTGTAAACGTCTTTTTAAACTTATCCCAATGGCTAATAACAATAAAATCTCCAGCATTGTATTTTCAGTTTATATACTGCTAACCTTCTATGTTTTTGGTGGAGGTATAGTTAATTCGTTAGTGTCTTACAAGACATGGCGGTGGGTAGGAGCAAATGAATTTCCAAAATTTCACCAGGTTGATGCCTCCCTTATTATTCCACTCTTTGTTGTTTTCTTTTTCTTGTCCTTCATTCCCCAAATTCTATTGTTTTGGTTTCGGCCTACGGCGGTACCGAAGCGATTGGTTTGGCTGGCGTTAATATTTAATTTGATAACATTAGTTTCAACGATTACTATTCAAATTCCTATTCAAACTGAACTTGACAAAAGATTTTCCGCAGTATTAATTGAACGGCTTATATCAACTGATATGATGTATAGAAAAATTCCAATGTTCTTAATGACTGTTGTAAATTTCATCATGTTGTACAGAGTAGTTCGTTCTTCAGGAAATACGGGGAACGAAGGGAAATAAAAAAAGACAACATTTCCAGTTGCCTTTTCATATTAAGAGAGTTGATCATTAAAGTATCTCCCAGATCTCATTACCTCTAAGCAATTTTTCCAGGTTACCTTTTCCTCTGGTTGCTATGGCTTCTTCAAGTTGCATTTTCATCGCATCTTCATAACACAACCTGTCGTTTTCATATAACACACCAAACGGTCTTGGTAAATGGTTCTCCTGCTTCGGATCATCAAACATCCTGGTCAATATCTGAGCTTTGTAGAAATCTTTTTCGTCGTGTATCCAAAGGTCATCAGCACTAACACCATTTCCAAGTTCCACTACCACAGGTCTGAAACCATCTAACTTAACACCTTTGTTCTGCTGAGCTCCGAAGATCAATGGCTTTCCTTGCTCAAGAAATAATCCTTCTTCCGGCTTGGTAGATTTTTCGGTGAAGATCTCAAAGGCACCATCATTAAAGATGTTGCAGTTCTGATATATCTCAAGGAACGATGCTCCTTTGTGTTGCTGAGCCCTGGTAAGCATTGCCTGCAAATGTTTCGGATCACGATCCATTGTTCTTGCAACAAAACTTCCATCAGCACCCATAGCCAAAGCTGAAGGATTGAATGGATGATCTATACTTCCAAACGGTGTTGACTTCGTCACTTTCTTCACCTCAGAAGTTGGAGAGTATTGTCCTTTGGTTAAACCATAAATCTGGTTATTGAACAATAAAATATTGATGTCAAAATTCCTGCGGAGCAAATGAATTGTATGGTTACCACCAATACTCAAGCTATCGCCATCACCAGTTACAACCCAAACACTCAATTCCGGACGAGAAGCTTTTAATCCACTGGCAATGGCTGTTGCTCTACCATGGATCGAGTGCATACCGTAAGTGTTCATGTAATATGGAAATCGGCTGCTGCAACCAATTCCTGAAACGATCACAATATTTTCTCTCGGCACACCAATCGAAGGCATGATCTTCTGCACTTGTGCAAGAATGGAGTAATCACCACATCCTGGACACCAGCGAACTTCCTGGTCTGTTGCAAAGTCTTTTGCAGTTAAAGTTTTGATCGCTTCGTTAATAATTGGGGGTTCAGCTACTGACATACTTTGAATTTTTAAATCTCGCCTTTCATTAAAAATGGAAATTAGCCTTTGATCTTTTCAAAAAAACTGAGGTTGATCAGTAGTTTAAATATACGATAAGATCATACAATTTTTACTGGTTCTGCAATTCTTCCCAATATTCTGCAGCACGTCTTGTATGAGGGATAACGATCGTTCCGCCAACAATATTCGCCACTGCAAAAATTTCATACATCTGTTCGGTGGTTATACCAAGTTCAAAACTCTTACCGAGGTGATATTTAATACAGTCGTCACACCTCAATACCATACTTGCCACAAGACCCAGCATTTCTTTGGTCTTCACATCTAATGCACCGGCTTCGTAAGTGTTGGTATCAAGGTTCCATAAACGTTTCATCACTAAGTTGTTCTTACTCAGGATCAC
>JANPIB010000169.1:0-21966 GCA_031424775.1 Chitinophagales bacterium
TCTTAAGATTGCCATACTGCATTCTCAGTTTATCATTACTGATGACAAGTAATGTATCAACATATGGCTTCAGTTCTTTAATGCCTTCTTCAGCCTGCTTCATTCTTCTCGGTCCTTCAAAACCAAAAGGAGTGGTAACAATACCTACGGTGAGTATTCCTAGTTCACGGCAAATTTTTGCAATGATCGGAGCACCACCTGTACCTGTACCTCCACCCATTCCGGCACAAACGAATGCCATTTTGGTGTTGACCTCAAGAATACGTTTTATTTCATCTAACGACTCTTCAGTCGCCATTTTACCAACTTCGGGATTTGCACCTGCACCTAAACCTTGTGTAAGGTGTGGTCCCAGTTGAATTTTATTTGGAATCTTACTTTGCTCTAAGGCTTTAGCATCTGTGTTACAGATAATGAAGTCAACTCCTTCAATGTCGTGAGAGTACATGAAGTTAACAGCATTGCTACCACCTCCACCAACACCAAGAACTTTGATGATGGAAGATTTTTGTTTTGGCAGATCAAAATGTATCATAGCTCGAAATTTGAATTAATGGTTAGTAAGTAATTGGTCCTGATATATTTTGAATTAGATTTTTTTATCTTCTTCTTCCTTGAACAATTCGATCAAGTTATTCTTGAACTTATCCCAAAAGCCGTTCATATTTCTTCTTCCTTTCATGTTCACAATTTCTTCTTTAGCTAATTCTGTAGGAGGAGGAACAACAGCTGTTGTTTTCAGGCTTTCAGGCACTTCAACTTTTCTGAACTTGTTCAAAAACTCTTTACGCTTGTGTTCATAATCGCTGTAACCTTTTAGAATAAGACCGATACATGTTGAATACATCGGATTCTTCAGGTCTTCGATATGATTGGCAGCAAGATGTTCGTTCGGATAACCAATTCTTGCATTCAATCCTGTAACATATTCCGTTAGCTGGATCAAGTGCTTCAACTGAGAACCTCCACCGGTAAGTATTACACCACCATTCAATGCTCTCTGATCAAGTCCAACTTGTTTTAAGTGATAAGAAACAAAATCAAGTATCTCACTTGTTCTTGCCTGGATGATATTCGCAAGATTCTTAACACTGATCTCTTTTGCCGGCATTCCTCTTAAACCTGGAATAGTGATGAAGGCATTTGATTTAGCTTCATCAGCCAAAGCAGATCCGAATTGCTTCTTCATTGCTTCTGCTTGTTGCTTTAATACACCCAATCCCATTTTAATGTCGTTCGTGATATTCTCACCACCAAAAGGAATTACTGCCGTGTGTTTCAATATTCCTTCATAAAACACAGCAAGGTCAGATGTCCCACCACCGATATCCAGAATCGCAACACCAGCTTCCAAATCCATCTCACTCATTACAGCAGATGCTGAAGCTAATGGCTGCAATACAAGGTCTTTGGTATTTAGCCCACTTCTTTCAACAGAACGATTGATGTTACGAATTGCATTACGATCACCCGTGATGATATGGAAATTCGCACCAACCTTTACACCATTATATCCAACCGGATCTTTGATGTTTTGAAAATTATCTACATGAAATTCCTGAGGTATCACATCAATGATCTGATCTCCTGCAGGAATAAACGTCTTACGTTGATTCTCTATCAACTGCTCAACTTCCCAACGCTGAATTTCAGTGTCAGGATCTTGCCTTACCATATCACCACGAGTTTGTAAACTCTTAATGTGATGACCTGCAATACCAACATACACTTCAGAGATTTCCAGATCGGGATTACTCTGAATGCAATTGTTCATTGCTTCTTGAATGGCTTTGATCGTTTGATCAATGTTCAGTACTTGTCCATGCTGAACTCCGTTTGAATTCGCTCTTCCAAATCCAAGGATCTCCAGTTTACCGTACTCGTTTTTTCTTCCGGCGATAGCAGCAATCTTGGTTGTTCCAATGTCAAGCCCCACGATAATTGGAGCTTCACGCATTGCTACAGCATCAGTTGTGTTTGCTGTACTTGTGTTCATAGATATCTGTGTTTTAGTTGTTACTTGTTTGGGGACGAGGGAACTTGTTTCCATTCGTCAGTTTTGGTTTAAATACCAGCTTCAGCTTTTCATAGCATCGTCTGTTGCGTCGCAATCACTTCATCTTTCTACACTTTATTCATCTTTTCTCGCCACGAAGACACTAAGTCTAAAAGTTTCACGAAGCATTGGTGTCTTAGTGTCTTTGTGGTTCGATTGTCCTTGTCATTAACGCTCTAGGTTGTTTTGGTTGTTGCGGCACACTTCTATTAGTATGCACAACAGCTGATCTCACCTGAACAGTATCTCTCGCCATATCCTGCATCTTTTCTAATGAGTTCTGTAGTTGCTGCATAGCACTTGTTGAATCTGATATAGGAACTACAGCACCTCTTTTTGTTGCCAGGATCTGACCTTCATATTTAAGGTTTATCGTTTCATATTTATCAAAGCCGACTCTTGTACCTACGTTTTTATAAAAGCTGAATAGCTTTTTGAACTTCTTATCCATATCACTCACATCTCCAAACCTTATCACATGATTACCAATCACAGGAATCATTTCAAACTCATTCCCACTAATGTCGATCTGTGCTATTTGAGCATTCCAGAAAGTATCAGCATAGATGTAATTACTTAATGAGATCACATCCTTCAGTAGCATACTATCTGGTGATGACAATTTCTTACCAAAAGGAAAGCCTGTGAAAACTGGAACTCTTGCGGTAAGCTTTTCACTAAGTGGAAGCACTCTACCACTACTGTCCAGGTAAAATGAATTACCCATTACAGTAAAGATTCTAGCAACTGGTTCTCTTTCAGTTATACTCACCTGCAATACCTGTTTATTATCAAAGAACAACTCAGCATTTTTTATCCAGGGGTCTTTTTCTAACGCTTCTTCAATGTTTCTTAGGTCAACTCTAGTCATTGAAACGCCTGTGAAACTTCCTTTTCTTTTCAATATTTCCTTTACATCTTTCTCATCAACAAATACATGTTCCGTTGCTCCATTTATCTCAACCTGAACATCAGTACAAAACTTCTCAGACTTCTTTTGAATAGCAGCAACTAACAATACCAGTGTACCGGTAGCTACCAGTATCCAAAGAGCTTGTATGATTCTTCGCTTCCACATAATCAATCGTGAATGGTGTATCGTGAATTACACCATTAACTTTTCAGCTTTTTAAAATTTGTTTAACAGGTCCAACTAATACATCAATATCACCAGCACCAGCCATTACCAGCAGCTTTGGCTTATTATCTTTCACCCATTGATGCATATCTTCCTTGCTCAACACTTTTTTATTCTCCAGCTTCATCCTCTCTAATATCATTTCACTCTCTACACCTGCCATTGGTAATTCTCTAGCTGGATAGATTGGTAATAAGATCACTTCATCTGCTAAATCAAGACTTTCTGCAAATCCATCTGCCAGATCATTTGTCCTTGAATATAGATGCGGTTGAAATACTACAGTGAGCTTATCGCTATAAATACTTCTTACACCTTTAATTAATGCCTCAAGTTCTTTCGGATGGTGGGCATAATCATCAATCAATATATGCTCTTCATTCTTTACGATGTACTCAAACCTTCTTTTCACACCTTTAAAATCTTCTACTGCAGCTTTGATCTTATCATCGTCAATTTTCAGATACTTCGCAACAGCGATAGCAGCAATTGCATTTTCAATGTTGTGCAAGCCACCCATATTCAGCACAACATTTCCAATCTTCCATTCTTTACCCACTACATCAAAGTGGTAAGAACCTTTAATCACCTTTAGATCTGTAGTATGTACATCAGCATTTGAATCATCAAAGCTGTAGGTATAATGATGAGTTGCTTTTAGATCACCTGACCTTGTTAACCCATGTTTTGAAATAATACATCCCCCGGGTTTCACTCTATTAGCAAACTGTACAAATGCATTCTCCACTTCTTGGGGAGTTCCGTATATATCCAGGTGATCAGGATCCATAGCTGTGATCACAGCTACATCAGGGTTCAATTTCAAAAAGCTTCTGTCATATTCATCAGCTTCAACTACAGACACATTATTATCACTGCTCCAGAAGTTCGTATTGTAGTTGGCGGCAATTCCACCAAGAAATGCATTCGCACCGTATTCACTATGCCTTAGAATATGACCGATCATTGTTGTGGTAGTTGTTTTGCCATGTGTACCACCCACACACACATTCATAGAATCTTCTGTGATCCATTGTAATACATCACTTCGCTTTACTACGTTGTAGCTGTTAGCTCTGTAATAAGTTAACTCTTTATGACCCAAAGGCACAGCTGGAGTATAAACAACAACATCGGCGTCTTTCGAAATCAGGTTCAGATCTTCATTGTAATGAATAGTGATGCCAGCCAGTTCCAGTTCAATAGTGAGATCAGTTCTTGTTTTATCGTAGCCACTCACCATTGCACCTCTTGAATGAAAGTAACGGGCAAGAGCACTCATACCGATACCTCCGATCCCGATGAAATAGATGTTCTTTATTTTATCTAGCGTATTCACATTTATCAATTTGACCTCACCCTAAATCCCTCTCCAAAAGAGAGGGACTTTGTAAGTGCTCTTAGTTTAATGTTCTCAAAATTTCTTTAGCAATCACTTCATCAGCATTTGTAATAGCCAATGAAGAGATATTAATTTTCAACTCTGTCTGCAACTGTTCGTTGATAGCCAAAGCCATTACAGTTGCAATCAGTTTTTCCTTTGCTTCCTTGTCTTTAACCAATAATGCAGCTTGCTTGTTAATCAAATGCTGTGCATTCACCGTTTGATGATCTTCTGCAGCATGTGGAAACGGAACAAACACTACTGGCTTTTTTGCCACACACAATTCTGCAACTGCCATTGCTCCTGCCCTGCTGATAACAATATCTGCTGCAGCATAGGCTTTTTCCATTTCTGTAATAAAATCACTCACCCAAATATTTTTTCTATCCTTTCCTTTAGCGATATATTCTGCAGCAGTGCTTTTACCTGTTTGCCAGATCAATTGAAGATTGTTTCTTTCAAACTCTTCAATATGAGTGGCAATTGCTTCGTTAATGCTTCTGGCTCCAAGACTTCCACCTACGGCAAGGATTGTTTTCTTGTTTTCATCAAGTCCGAAAGATTTAATGGCATCACTTTTTAAAATACTGGATGATGCAATTGATCTTCGAACAGGATTTCCGGTAACTATAATTTTATCGGAAGGAAAAAAATTCTCCATTCCATCACCAACTACAAAAACGCTAGTTGCCTTCTTACCCAACATAATGTTACTCTTACCTGCAAAAGCATTGCTTTCATGAATGAATGTTGGGATTCCCTTTGATTGTGCTACACGCAATACCGGAAAAGAAGAGTAGCCACCTACACCGATCACTGCATCTGGCTTAAACTCACTAATGATGGCTCTGACCTGAAAAAAACTCTTAATAAGTTTGAAAGGCAAACCAATATTTTTTATCAAAGAACTTCTGTTGAACCCAGCTATGTCTAACCCTACGATCTTGTATCCAGCCTGTGGCACTTTCTCCATTTCCATCTTGCCCTTTGCACCTACAAAAAGAATCTCAGCATCAGGTTGCAATTGTTTGATCGCATTTGCGATTGCGATTGCCGGGAAGATGTGACCTCCTGTTCCTCCTCCTGCTATGATGATCTTTTTGTTCATTTCTGTTCTTCAGTAAAAGTGAGTGACACAACGAAGCTTAATAGATGCAATCAGCCGACAGCATTATTATTTATTACTGGTTGTGGCACAGGTTCCTTTCCCTCTAACTGCTCTACATTTCTCGCTACGCTTAATATAATACCGATGGCTGCACAAGTGAAAAGAAAAGAAGTTCCACCCATGCTGATCAACGGTAGTGTTACACCTGTTACCGGTGTTAAGTTTACATTCACTGCCATGTTTGCCAAAGCTTGTATCACCAATGTGAAACTGAGCCCAAGTGCAAGGAAAGCACCAAATGCATACGGACATCTTTTAAAAATGTTGATGCATCGAAACAAAAACAACAGATAAATAAATATGATAAATGCACCACCGACTAATCCATATTCTTCTATGATGATGGCATAGATAAAATCTGAATAAGGGTGGGGTAAAAAGTTTCTTTGTGTACTGTTGCCTGGACCTTTGCCCATAAAAACTCCTCCGTTTGCAATTGCAATTTTTGCTTGTTGCACCTGGTAAGGAACGGCTTCATCTTTTGCATACATAAAGTCTTGTACACGTTTAACCCAGGTTGTTACACGACCAATATTTGCAGCTTTACTTAATGTGCTTTTCCCTTCTTCCTTGTTATACGTCATCATTGCAACACCTACCAGAATTGCAACCGGAATAAGTGCAAGAAATATTGCAAGAGCAATATGTTTCATGCTGACTCTGCCGATGAACATGAGCAGGAGTGAAGTTGCTCCTGTTAACAATGCCGTTGAGAGATTTGCCGGAGCGATCAATCCACAGATAAGAATTACCGGACCGATGATCGGCAGAAATCCTTTTTTAAAGCTTTTGATCACTTCCTGCTTTTTGCTCAACATTTTTGAGATGTACATGAACAATGCAAGCTTCGCCAGATCAGAAGTTTGCATGGTGAGATTGATAACAGGAAGTTTGATCCAACGGCTTCCTTCATTTAAGGTTGTTCCAAAAAAGAGTGTATATAATAATAACGGTATTGAAATAAGAAAGAGAACAGTTGCAACTCGGGAATACAAAGTATAGTTGATCCTGTGCAAGAAATATATCACCATCAAGCCAATGACAATAAAAGACATTTGCTTGAACAAGTATATCTCAGTGTTACCCTTATACATCTTATAAGCCAATGACCCCGTAGCACTGTACACCACCAGCAAAGAAGTAAGTGCCAGCAGTATTACAATACCCCAGATGTATTTATCGCCTCGTGTATTACGCAGCAGTTGCTGCTTATTCAGCGAAGCGAAGGAAATATCTCGTATGTTGATTGAATCTGACAAAGCAAGTTTTAAGTTTATAGTTTTTGAGTTTACAATTCTTTTACTGCTTCTTTAAATTGTGTTCCTCTGTCTTCATAATTTTTAAAGAGATCGAAACTTGCACAAGCCGGACTTAACAATACCACATCACCTTTTGCAGCAAGCCTGAACGAATTCTCTACGGCATCTTTAGCATTATCTGTTTCTATGATCATGCGAACTTTATCCTTGAATGCAGCAACGATCTTTTTGTTATCCAAACCCATACATACAATTGCTTTTACCTTTTCTTTCACCAGGTCTTCGATCAAAGTGTAATCATTGCCTTTATCTGTACCACCCAAAACCAGGATCGTTGGCTTGTTCATACTTTCCAGAGCATACCAAGTACTGTTTACATTGGTTGCTTTACTGTCGTTGATGAACTCAACACCACGAACAGTAGCCACCAGTTCCATCCTATGTTCCAGACTTTGGAAATCTTTTACTGCTTCACGGATCTTTTCTTTGCGAATGCCGAGTGTGGCTGCTGCGATTCCTGCTGCCATGGTGTTATAGTTGTTGTGTTTGCCTTTTAATGCAAAATCATAAATGCTCATGCTCACTCTTTCTTCCTGGATTCGCAACATCATCTGATCTCCTTTGATGTATCCGCCTTTCTTTGTTTCCTGCTTCATAGAAAATGGTAATGGGTTAGTATTTGGTTTCCTGGTCGCTAATGCTTTTGTAATTACCTCATCATCTAAATTGTAGATGAAGTGGTCTTCGCTTGTTTGGTTTTCGATGATCTTAAACTTACTGTTGATGTAATTTTCGAACTTGTACTCATACCTGTCGAGATGATCTTCAGTTATATTCAGCAGAACAGCGATGTCTGGTCTGAACGTTTTAATATCATCAAGTTGAAAAGAACTGATCTCAGCCACATACACTTCCTTCGGATTTTCAGCTACTTGCTTAGCGAAAGAGTAGCCAATGTTTCCTACCAATGCTGCATCTAAGCCTGCTGTTTTGCAGATGTGGTAGATGAGTGATGTGCAGGTGCTTTTTCCATTGCTTCCTGTAATGCCGATGATCTTGCTATTACCTTTGAACCGAAAAGCGAGTTCTATTTCGCTGATCACTTCAATTCCTTTCGCCCTGATCTTTCTCACCATCTCATTCGTCTCAGGTATGCCAGGACTTTTCATCACTTCATCTGCATTCAGAATTTTTTCTTCTGTAAGTGTGCCTTCTTCAAATTCTATTTCGTTATCAAAGAGCTCTTTTTTGTATTTATCTTTTATTGGTCCACCGTCACTTACAAAAACCTCATAACCTTGTTGCTTTCCAAGTATGGCTGCACCGATACCGCTTTCTCCTGCTCCAAGTATTACAAGCCTTCCTAAATCCCTCCGAAGGAGGGACTTTGTATCGTTTATATTTTTAGTCTGTTCACTGTTTGCCACGTTTTTCTTTTTACCCAGCTTTAGTTTTTCATGGTATCGTCTGTTGTTTCCAATTTGCTGCTCGACACACAAATTGCTCACTTGTACGTTCTGAATTCTTTTCATCAAGGCTTCGACAAGCTCAGCCTGACAAACTTCAGTTCAGTTTTGTACTGTAGTTCAGTTGCTGAGCAATGAACAGAAAGTACAAGAGTGCGACGCAACAACAGCTTCATAGTTGTTCTGCACCCTGGTTACCGAATCTTTAACGTCACAATTGAAAGAACTACTAACAATACTGTTGCGATCCAGAACCTTACTGCTATCTTACTTTCATGATATCCTTTCTTCTGATAATGATGGTGCAGTGGACTCATTAAGAAAATCCTTCTGCCTTCACCATATTTTTTCTTTGTGTATTTGAAGTATGCCACCTGCAACATCACACTAAGATTTTCTACGAGGAATACACCACAGAAGATTGGTATCAGTAATTCTTTTCTTACAATAATTGCGAGTGAAGCGATAATGCCACCTAATGCAAGAGAACCAGTATCTCCCATAAATACCTGAGCCGGGTATGCATTATACCAGAGAAAGCCAATACACCCACCGATGAATGCGGCAACGAAAATGGTTAGCTCACCAAGATTCGGGATGTACATGATGTTGAGGTAATCTGCAAGCAAATAGTTACCACTGGCATAAACGAAAATGCCTAAGGCTGCACCGATGATAGCACTTACACCTCCGGCAAGTCCATCAAGACCATCTGTAATATTTGCACCGTTAGAAACTGCTGTGATAATAAACGTGACCACAAGCACATAAACGATCCATGTATACTTTTCAGCATCAGGACTGATCCATGTGATCAATCGGCTGTAATTAAATTCATGTCCTTTCACAAAAGGAATGGTAGTAATCGGTGTTTTGGCTCTTACAAATTTTCTTTCTTTCCCATCGAAGGTTCTCACGATAACTGGATTTTCCTGGCTTGTTTGCTGGGTTCCAAAATATTCACGTTCAACTACAACACTGTCGTTAAAGTAAAGCGTTAGTCCAACAATAATTCCCAACCCAACCTGACCAATGATCTTTGAAACACCTGCTAATCCATCACTATCTTTCTTCTTATATTTTTCTCCTCTTTCCTGTGCAGTTTTTCTTGCTTTGATCTTAAAAAAATCATCCAAGAAACCGATGATACCTAACCAAATTGTTGAAAGCAACATTAATCGTATATACACCTTAGAAAGATCTGCAAACAATAATGTTGGAATTACAATCGCCAACAAGATGATCAAACCACCCATAGTTGGAGTCCCCTTCTTTGTTGCCTCTCCAGCTAATCCCAGTTCTCGAACACTCTCCCCAATTTGCTTTTTCTGTAGATATTTAATGATATACTTACCAAATATGGTGGCTATTAACAACGATAATACAATTGCCATTGCCGCACGGAAAGTGAGGAACTGAAACAAGCCTGTACCTGTTACATTAAACTCATCTCGTAGCCATTTGAAAAAGTGGTATAGCATTTTATTTTCGCCTCCCTGAATCCCTCCCTTTGGAGGAATTTAGAATCGCTTTTATTTATTCAATAATTCAAACATTTCATTTAAAACCTCTTTATCATCAAAGTGATTTTTTACTCCGTTGATATCCTGGTATTTCTCATGACCCTTTCCAGCAATCAGAATGATGTCTTCAGTTTTTGCCAGGTTCACAGCAGTTTTAATGGCTTCTCGTCTATCGCTAATGGTAATGAACTTTCTTTTTGCTGAGCTGCTCAATCCTGCTTCCATATCTCTCAGGATCTGCTGAGGATCTTCTGTTCTCGGATTGTCGCTGGTGAATATTGCTTTGTCGCTTAAGTCACAAGCTGCCTGAGCCATGATGGGACGTTTTGTTTTGTCTCTATCGCCACCACAACCAACTACAGTAATTACTTGCTCATATCCTTTCTTTAATTTCTTAATGGTTGAAAGCACATTTTCTAATGCATCAGGTGTGTGAGCATAATCCACTATCCCAACGATTCCTGTTTTGCTAATGATATAGTCGAATCTTCCTTCAGCACCTGTGATCATGCTTAATGCTGTGAGCACTTCTTCCCTTTGCTTATCCAAACAAACTGCTGCACCATATACAGCTAACAGGTTATAGGCATTGAACTCGCCAATTAATCTGAAGTGAACTTCCTTTTCGTTTACGATCATTTGCAAACCTGTGAGGGAGTTATCCAAGATCTTTCCTTTGAAATCTGCAATCGTTTTTAAACTATAAAAAAGTTTTTTAGCTGATGTATTCTGTAGCATCACATTTCCTCTTTTATCATCGGCATTTGAGATGGCAAAAGCTGATGCAGGCAAATGATCGAAGAAGCTTTTCTTTACCTTGATGTATTCGTCAAACGTTTTGTGATAATCAAGATGGTCATGAGTGATATTGCTGAACAAACCTCCGACAAAATGCAAACCGGTAGTTCTATGCTGATGAATAGCATGAGAACTAACTTCCATAAATGCATAGTCACAATCTTCATCTACCATTCTCCGCAGCAATGCATTCAGACTAATAGCATCTGGTGTTGTATGTGTTGACGGAATGATCTCACTACCGACGTGATTTTGCACCGTACTTATTAACCCACATTTATGTCCAAGTTGAGTAAAAAGTTTGTACAGCAATGTTGCTATCGTTGTCTTACCATTTGTACCTGTAACACCAACTAATTGCAATTTTGTCGATGGCTCACCATAGAAGTAGTGCGACATGTAAGCAACTGCTTCGCTGGTATCCTCGACCTGGATATAAGTAATGCCGTCAATTCTGTCGTCAGGAAACGTATCATAAACAACTGCTATAGCCCCTTGCTCGATAGCTTTGTTGATGAAATAATGACCATCAACCTGAACACCTCTTATTGCTATAAATACAGAACCCGTCGTCACTTTACGTGAGTCGATCTGCAAATCTTTTACCTCTGCTTCCATGTTGCCTTCCACAGCCAACAGACGCACTTTATATAATATATCTTGTAATCTTATCACTACTTCAATTCTATATTTACAAGTTGACCTTTTGCTATTGCATTCCCCGGCACCACTGATTGCGAAATCACTTTACCCTTACCCGTTACCGCTACTTTTAGACCAATGTTCTCACAAACTGCAACAGCATCTTTGAGTCCCAATCCTCTCAACGAAGGCATTTGCTTTTGCTGGATGTTAATGTTGTATAAAGCAGCTTTACCACTCTCGTTTACTACACTCACTATCTCAGTTTCCTTAGCTGGAGCACTATACTTTATGTTCAGCTTGCTGAACACATGCTTCACCTCATCAGTGTATCCAGCATATTGAAACCAACTTGTATCTTTTTGAGAAGCATCAGTGTAATAAGTATCATTTTGCTTTACATATAAAGTATAAAGCCTGTCGGATATTTCTTTAAACACAGGACCTGCAACTGCTGCTCCATAAAACTTAGCAGCATGAGCTTTATTTTTTACCACTACAACAATTGTGTACTGCGGATTTTCTGCAGGAAAGAAACCAGCAAAAGATGATTGGTAAATTTTATCAGCATAACCTCTATTACCATCAGCAACCAGAGCAGTTCCTGTTTTACCAGCAGCACTGTATGAAGCATTCTTGAATAATGAAGTAGCCGTACCTTCTGTGCAAACACCTCTTAAACATTCATTCAACTGTTTCAATGTTTCATCGCTGCATATTCTTTCTTCAACTACTACCGGAACTATTTGCTTTACCACTTTACCTTTTTCAACTACAGCATTTACCAGGTATGGCTTCATCATCTTACCCTTATTAGCTACAGCATTATAAAGCATGGCAGTATGCATTGGTGTTATCATGAGATTGTAACCAAAAGACATCCACGGCAATGTTGTTGCACTCCAATATTTTGATCCAGGCTTATATATCACTGGCTTTCTTTCTCCAACCAAATCAACTCCTGTAGTTTCATCAAGTTTTAATCTCTTTAGATGATTGATGAACTGGCTTGGTGCATTTCCATATCCATTTACTACCAGCTTTGCCATTCCAACGTTTGAGCTTTCTTCAAAAGCTTTCTTCACTGTTACCTGGTAAAGTCCATGCTGCTCACTATCCCAAACAGTTCTGCCTGCATACTGCCATGAGCCACCTTCAATATTCACAGTGTTGTTCAGGTTGACTTTTTTATCTTCCAAAGCAGCAATCAATGTTGCCAGTTTAAAAGTGGAACCAGGTTCAGTTGGAGTGAGTGCATAGTTGAAATCTTCGAAGTAGCTACCGTCAGGTCTTCTTCCAAGATTTGCTAAGGCTTTGATCTTACCTGTCTTCACTTCCATCACAATTGCACAGCCATGCACAGCTTCGTTGCCTACCATCATTTTCATCAGTGCATTTTCTGTGATTTCCTGCATGTGCATATCAAGCGTTGTGATAATATCTTTTCCATTCTGTGGATCAATTGCAGTAGCATCAACTTCATCAACCGGAATTGCTACACCACCTGCAATAAACCTCACCATTCGTTTGCCTGTTGTTCCTTTTAAAACCGAATCGTACGTCTGTTCTAAACCAATCTTTTGAGCATTTTCTCTTTCTAATCCAATCGTCCTATAAGCCAGCATTTGGTAAGGATTCAACCTAATGCTCTTCACATCTGCAATAAAACCGCTCTTGTTTCTTCCCTCTCTTACTAAAGGCAGCTTCAGCATTTTCTGATATTCTCTATAGCTGATCTTTTTTCTTAAAGAGAAGTATCGTGTTTTATTTTTAAACCCATTCTCCAACAATCTTCTATATTCATCAGCAGTCCTGTCTTTGAACAAACCCGAAAGACCGATACTTAATGAATCCACGTTTTCTCTAAACCGCTTTCCTTTCTTTTCTCTCAAACCATCTGCAGCAAAATCTACGTAGATGTCGAACTGAGGAATACTCGTACTCAACATCTGTCCATCTTCGCTAAAAATTGTTCCTCTTTGAGCTTCCACTTCTTCCCATCTCAAGTGAAGTGTGTCTCCTAAACTTCTCCAGTGATTACCCTGCATTTGCTGGATATAAAATGCTTTCCCGAAAATGACACCACAGATCACTACCATTGCTATAAAGCACAGGTACACTCTCCACAGTATGTCTTTTTTTACATCCATTAGTTTTCAACTTTGATCCGCATTGGCGGAACTGTGTCTAACTTTAATCCAAGTGGTGTGGCAGCTTTCACAATCTCCGGCTCACGACTACTTGCCATCACTTCACTTTTTGCCGTTTTATATTCAAACTGTAGTTGCTTGATCTCCTTTTCTGTATCGCTGATCTTCCGAATTGTTTTATCGGCCATATGACCGTTAGCGATATATAACACAGCCAACACAGCAAGGAACAGGAAGAAGGGAATGTTATTCGGTATCCAGCGATAGCCGATGAATTTCTTCCAGTCATTTTTCTGTATGTCCTGCTGTTTGTCCATTTATTTTATTAGTCGAGTTTTTGTTCTTTGTTCATCATTGGCTGTGTCACTAAATTGTACGTTCTGCACTTAATTCTCTTTTCTTTGAACCACTAAGGCACGAAGGCTCAAAGTGTCACAAAGACTTAGTGCTTCATGATTTCTTAGTGTCTTCGTGGTTCAACTCAGTCGAATAAAGAACTATTTGTATAAGAGTGCGACGCAACGAAAGCTTCATAGTAGCACCAGCCTCTACTCAACCCAAAATTCTCTTTCTGCTATTCGCAGCTTTGCACTTCTGCTTCTTGGATTTCTTTTTTCTTCTTCTGCCGAAGCTTCAATGGGTTTCTTTGTTATCACCTTAATTGTTTTTTGCCTAACGGTGTTAACAAAGGGATTCTCATCAACAGCCTCTTCAAAACTTTCGTTTTTAAAGAAGTTCTTTACTAACCTATCTTCAATTGAGTGGAAGGTGATAATTGCAACCCGACCTTGTGGTGCCAACACATCAGGCAACTGTTGCAACATTTCTTTTAGTGCTCCCATCTCGTCATTCACTTCTATTCTCAAAGCCTGGAACACTTGTGCTAAATACTTGTTGGGGTTTCCTTTAACTACAGGTTGCAGTAAAGTTTTCAGCGAGTCGATCGTTTGAAGAGAAGCATTGCTCCTGTTCTGAACGATGTGCTTTGCCAATGTTTTAGAGTTGGTTACTTCTCCGTATTGCTCAAACAATTTGTGCAACTGCTGTTCAGTGTAGGAAAGTAAAATGTCTCTTGCCGTTTTTAGCTGTCGCTGATCCATTCTCATATCCAACGGACCATCAAATCGTATGGAGAAGCCACGTTCACCTTCATCAAATTGGTGAGAGCTTACTCCCAGATCTGCCAGCACACCGTCAACAGGCAAAACATCATGCAGCCGAAGAAAGCGTTGGAGGTGACGAAAGTTTTGTGGTACAAAAACAATTCGTTTGTCATTAGGCAAGTTTCGTTGAGCATCTGCATCCTGGTCGAAAGCAATAAGTTTCCCTTTTGCATTCAACTGTTGCAATATGCCTTTACTGTGTCCGCCACCACCAAAAGTGCAATCAACGTAAACACCATCTGGTTTTATGTTCAGAGCCTCGAGAGACTCGTTGAATAAAACCGGGATGTGATAATCTGATGAATGATGTTCGTTGTTGTTAGCCATCATTTCAGTTTATCAATCTGTTGATTTGTTACCCGTCATCACTTCTTCAGCCAGCTTGCTGAAATCTTCCGCAGAAGATGCTTCAAAGAGCTTTTTATACTTACTAGCATCCCATAGTTCAATCCTGTTTCCTATCGAGGCAAGCACCACATCTTTACCTAAGCCAGCATGTTCTTTCAAACTTGGTGGGATAAGTATTCTACCTGCACCATCAATTTCCACAATGGTGGCTCCTGCTAAAAATTGGCGTTTGAAAAGCCTATTTTTAGGATCGTAATCGCTTTTATTGATAACCTCAGCTACTACCACTTCCCAGTTTTTGATTGGGTAAAGGTTAAGGCAGCCTTCAAAACCACGATTGATCATGAAACGACTGTCACCTTCAGGCATTTGCTTTCTCAGTCCACCCGGAACGAGAAAACGACCTTTAGAGTCTACCGTTGCTTCATATTCGCCGTAAAAAATGGTTATCTCAGCCAAGGATTACATTTATTGACACAAAATAACACTTTTTCCCACTTGGCTTGCTATTTAAGAGCTTCTAAAGTTTTCCACCTAGGAATAAGTAGGTCAAATGCAGACTGAGCTTGACTTTGGGGATTATATAGGCTAAGGAATCATGAAAAAGGTGTGAATAGCTGTGGATAAGCTGTTAGTAGATTCAAAATCATGTGAATGGAGGCAACTTGAACCTCCAAAAATTGATTATGGCAGGTTACACATTAACTCCGCTTTTAAAGAAACTAGGCATTAAGCCAGAACATAAAGTGCTTTTATTTGATGCTCCAGACCTGTATTTTAACTGGCTGGAAGCCGACATATCTGACCAAGTGGTAAAAAGTGGATGGTCATCTGCTGATGTGGTTCATCTTTTTGTGAAGACGAGAAAAGAGTTGGAGAACCATTTTTCCAGCCTATTAAAGAAACTGAAGCCAGAAGCTGTGATCTGGATATCATGGTCCAAGAAAAGCTCAGGTATTTCCACCGATGTTACGGAAGATGTTATAAGGGAAGTTGTTCTACCAACAGGCTGGGTTGATGTAAAGGTTTGTGCTGTTAGTGACCAATGGAGTGGGTTGAAAGTGGTGAAAAGGAAAAGGTGATTTATTGGATTTTTACAAGATTGAACGGCACCGAAACCTAGTTTTGTAAACTAATCATTCAAATCTGATTAGTCACCGGTTGATGCATCCAAAAGATATTTCCATTCTTGATTATAGTTATGATCTTCCCAATGAACGAATCGCAAAATATCCACTAAAGGAAAGAGATCAAAGCAAACTGCTCATATATAACAGTGGAGATATTTCAGAAGATACGTACCAGCACATAGAGCAACATCTTCCTCCAGATTCATTCCTGGTTTTCAACCAAACGAAAGTTGTAGAAGCAAGATTACTTTTCCAAAAGCCTACCGGAGGTGTGATCGAGATTTTTTGCTTAGAGCCACATGAGCAATATCCGGATATTACTACAGCGATGCTAACCAAAGAAAAAGTGTGGTGGAAATGTATGATCGGAGGAGCCAGCAAATGGAAACATGGAATGGTGTTGCTGAAACAAGTAGATGATATTGCGATAGAAGCAGTAATCATTGACAGGGCTTCAGAAGCTTTTACGATTGAACTGAGGTGGAACAAAACTGGATTGAGCTTTGCTGAGATTTTGCATATAGTAGGTGCAATTCCCTTACCGCCTTATTTACAAAGAGAAGCAGACGAAAATGATAAAGAGCGGTACCAAACTGTTTATGCAAAAGAGGAAGGATCGGTAGCAGCACCGACTGCAGGTTTGCATTTTACAGATGCTACTTTTGAAAAACTACAAGCAAAAAACATCACCACTTCTTTTGTAACACTACATGTTGGAGCAGGAACTTTTAAGCCGGTGAAAGCTGAGAAGATGGAGAATCATGAGATGCATGCAGAGTTTCTTGATGTGGAACTGAAATTTATTGAGCAACTCATAAACAATATTGATAAACCCATTGTAGCAGTTGGAACTACTTCGCTAAGAACAATTGAAAGTTTGTACTGGATAGGCGTGAAAATAAGAAATAAGAAATGCGAAATAAGAAATGAGGAAGTAGCTGTTCAGCAATGGGATCCTTATGAGGTTGAATCTAAACTTTCATCAAAAGAAGCTTTGGAATCATTAGCAGACTGGATGAAAGAAAACATGCTACAAAGGCTCATCACCAAAACGCAGATCATTATTGCACCGGGTTATGAGCTGAGAATTGCAAAAGCACTGATCACTAATTTCCATCAACCACAATCTACGTTGCTGTTGTTGATTGCTGCAGTTGTTGGTACAGATTGGAGAAAAATATACGAACATGCTAAGCAGCATGATTTCAGGTTCTTAAGCTATGGCGATGGAAGCCTGCTCTGGAAAAGCTGATCTTATTTATGCATGATAGGAACTTCAACAGTAAACACACTGCCTTTGCCGAGTGTACTATCTACCCTTATTCTACCTTTATGAGCATCCACAACAGTCTTAACATAACTCATTCCTAACCCAAAACCTTTTACGTTATGAATGTTGCCGGTGTGAGCACGAAAGAATTTTTCGAAAATCCGCTTTACAGATTCTTTACTCATGCCAATACCGTTATCCTCGACACGGAAAATAAAATGCTTATGCGTACAATGTGTATAGACTCGGATGTGAAGGTTCTCTTTTGAATACTTGATGGCATTGTCTATCAAATTGGAAATAAGATTTGTAAAGTGAACTTCGTCAGCATTAACTAAATCTTCCTTAGCATTTAATGTTAGTTCAATTATTCCCTGCTTATCATCTAATTGCAGTCTGAAATTATCAACCACCCTGCTAATAATTTCATGTGCATGCAACTTTATGAAATTTAGTTTCAGTTCCTGTTTGTCCATCAAAGCAGCTTGCAGAATTGTTTCCACATGCTTATTCATTCGTTTGTTCTCTTCTTTGATGATACCACTGAAGTAATTCATCTTCTCTTTATCATTTTGAACTTTTTCGTTCCTTAAAGCATCAACAGCAAGAGAAATTGTTGCAAGTGGTGTTTTAAACTCATGCGTCATGTTATTAATAAAATCACTCTTGATCTCACTCAGTTTCTTTTGAGTTAGCAGGGTTCGTACAGTTAAATAAAAAGCGGTAAGGATTATCAGGGTAAAAGCAACAGCACCAATAATCATCCAGGTAAGGGATTGATAAAGTTGTTGATCAAAATCAACAACCAAAATTTCAAGGCTTTCAGTAGGCATGAGTGAATCAAGATCCGAACCAGTTCGAATGCCAAAACTTTTCCCTTTATTATTTGCCGTATCAATATACTCTTCATAGAAATGAGCAGACTGCAATTCAGCTACACCATTTGCTACCAAAGCAAATTCAAACTTCACCCTTTTCAATCCGTACAATTCAAAAGCCTTGCTTAGTTTATCCTGAATTTCTGTGGCTGTATATAATTCTGAAAGTGTAAGGTGGCTCGGGACAGTAGCACCTGGATCGCTTAAAGGTTTCCTTATAGTAGAACTTGTAGCATACCTGCTCAGGTCATTTGCAACGATCATACCTGCCTGCTCTACTTTGAATAGTAACTTTTCTTCCTGAACAACCACCAGATTTTTAAACCATGATACCTGTAATGCAATGATGCCGAGCAAGCTTAAAGTGATCAGCACTATAATTACGGGTAAAATTTTTTTCATCCTAATGGTTTAGTTCCTGAAGGTTTGCAAGCAATCAGGCAAATATAGCGGTAGCATTCATCTGACTGTAAAATCAACTCCCTGTTTATCATCTTTTTAACGGCATGATTCTTTATTTTCAATTTGTGAAATGAACTAATTTGGATTTGTATGGTTGAACTATTGCCTGGACTTTTATTGATCTCTGATCCATTTCTTAAGGATCCCAATTTCATGAGAACGGTGATACTTTTGTGTGAGCATCAACCGGAAGGGAGTTTTGGTTTTGTGCTTAACCGTCCTTATGATCAACCCTTAGGTGAACTAATTTCTGATCTTGACGAAACAAATATTCCGCTTTTTTACGGTGGACCTGTACAAGTAGATACCGTTCATTTTCTACATAAAAGACCAGACCTGATCGAAGGGGGTTTTGAAGTGATTGATGGAATTTTTTGGGGTGGAGATTTTGAAACAGTAGTAACACTCCTCAAATCTGGTAAATTAAAGAGCAACGATATCCGTTTCTATATTGGCTACAGTGGCTGGGGTGAAGGTCAGCTTGAAAATGAATTGAAAGAAAAAAGCTGGATCACACGACAAGGAACTAAACCATTGATTTTT
Source organism: Chitinophagales bacterium (assembly GCA_031424775.1). Taxonomy (GTDB): domain Bacteria; phylum Bacteroidota; class Bacteroidia; order Chitinophagales; family Chitinophagaceae; genus JAEZDC01. The sequence continues at coordinate 19,379 of JANPIB010000169.1, forward strand.
CACAAACCGGCAGATATGATCTGGAAAGAAGCACTGAAAGATTTGGGTGGAGAGTATTCACAGATGACAACTTATCCCACTGATCCACAATTGAATTAGGGTTCTTGATGTTCTTGATGCTGGATATTAGATGTTGGTCTGTTGAAATTGTTGAAAGATTTAGTTTTTGGAAACCGGCTTCAGAATAAGCATTTAACTTTTGTTGCAAGTTTATCCTGAGCTTGACGAAGGGCACATTTGTACAATCTGTTCTTTATTCAACCAAGTTGAACCACAGAAACACAAAGACACAGAGCTACACGGTGGTTTCTCTGTGACACACTGTGACTCCGTGACACTGTGGTTTAAAAAAGACGAATGTTGTTTGGAACGTACAAGTGAGTGACACAACGAAGCTAAATAGTAGCACTATCGGTCGCAGCATAAAAAAAGCCCTCACGAATGAGAGCTTTTAAAATCTATTTAACCGATTATGCTTCTTTAGCACCTTCTACCAGCACTGTTACTTTATTGTTCAGCACTTCTACAAACCCACCCTGGATAGAATAGCTTTCAGTGTTATTCTTATTATCCATCAGGATCTTCATGTTCCCTTTACCTAAAGCACTCACCATTGCAGCGTGTCTGTCCAACACTTCAAACAAACCGGAAATGCCTGGTAGTTGTACACCATACACTTCACCGCTGTAGAGTTTGCGCTCAGGAGTTAATATTTCTAATGTCATAATTTCAATTTGCAAATTTGCAGATTCGCAAATGTGCAAATTACCTCATTGGGCATATTGGCACATTTGCATATTGGCACATTATCCCTTAGCCTGCTCCATCATCTTCTTACCTTTCTCAATCGCATCTTCCAAAGTACCTACAAGGTTGAAGGCTGCTTCAGGATATTCATCTACTTCACCATCCATAATGGCATTGAAACCACGGATCGTATCGTTGATATCTACAAATACCCCTTTCAAACCAGTGAACTGTTCAGCAACGTGGAATGGCTGTGATAAGAAACGCTGTACACGACGAGCTCTTGATACCACCAATTTATCTTCTTCACTCAACTCATCCATACCAAGGATAGCGATGATATCCTGTAGCTCCTTATAACGCTGCAGGATCAATTTAACCCTGTTAGCACAATCGTAGTGAGCATCACCAACAATTGCAGGAGTCAAAATCCTTGAAGTAGAATCCAAAGGATCCACAGCAGGATAGATACCTAAGTCAGCGATCTTACGAGAAAGTACGGTTGTAGCATCAAGGTGAGCAAATGTTGTAGCCGGAGCTGGATCAGTCAAGTCATCTGCCGGTACATAAACTGCCTGTACAGAGGTGATAGAACCGTTTTTGGTAGAAGTGATACGCTCTTGCATCAATCCCATCTCAGTAGCCAAAGTTGGCTGATAACCTACCGCTGAAGGCATACGACCAAGAAGAGCCGAAACTTCAGAACCAGCCTGGGTGAAACGGAAGATATTATCTACGAAGAAAAGGATATCTCTTCCTTTACCTGTACCATCTCCATCACGGAAATATTCTGCGATAGTCAAACCTGAAAGTGCCACCCTTGCTCTTGCTCCGGGAGGTTCATTCATCTGACCGAAAACGAATGTTGCTTTAGATTCTTTCAAACCCTCCATATCCACTTTGCTCAGATCCCATCCACCTTCTTCCATTGAATGTTTGAAGTTGTCGCCGTATTTCATGATACCAGCTTCGATCATCTCTCTCAAAAGGTCATTACCTTCTCTTGTTCTCTCACCCACACCTGCAAATACAGAAAGACCACCATGACCTTTAGCGATATTATTGATAAGCTCCTGGATCAATACTGTTTTACCTACACCGGCACCACCAAACAAACCGATCTTACCACCTTTTGCATAAGGCTCAATAAGGTCGATAACCTTGATACCTGTGAAAAGGATCTCAGTAGCAGTACTCAGGTTCTCGAACAATGGTGGCTTATTATGGATCGGACGACCATTTACTTTACTCACCTGTGGAAGACCGTCAATAGCATCTCCTGTTACGTTGAACAAACGACCATTGATACCTTCACCAACCGGCATTGCGATCGCTTTACCAGTGTCGTTTACTGCCATACCACGAACAAGACCTTCAGTACCGTCCATCGCAATGGTACGAACACTGTCTTCACCAAGGTGCTGCTGAACCTCAAGAACGAGGGTATCACCATTTGGTCTTTTGATTTCCAAAGAGTTATAGATCTCAGGGAGTGATCCCTCAAACTGCACATCCACTACTGCACCAATGATCTGTTTGATCTTACCTGTTGTAGCCATATACGTTAGATAATTAAGAAGTTTACTTTAAGCAGGGCAATCCCTGATTTTGGCGGCAAAGGTAAGGGTTGAGGGTTAACGAACAAGTTGGATTTTTAGAGTAATTTTTGGGAACGAGCACTCTGTTTTTCATAGCATCAACTGTTGCGTATTCTAAGATTCGAGCAAATAAATATTAGGCTGCTAATTTTAGGTTTTCCTGGTAGGCGGATTGTTTTCTTACTACAGCGAACATTCTGTCTACCAATTTGCTTCTAATAATGTTTAGTGTGCTCATCTTGC
>JANPIB010000170.1:0-20626 GCA_031424775.1 Chitinophagales bacterium
GATGAGATACTTGAACGGCTTCTCGCTTCTCGTCTTTAGTTCTGTGATCAGGTGTTGAGATTGCTCAGGAAACTGAGAATCCACTACAACAATCCCTTTTGGATCTAACAGAAAAGCAATTGTTCCACCTCTTTCTGAAAAGACCCCAACATTATTTCGCAGCATTGTGATCTTCCATGCTGGTTGTTGAAACAAATTTGTCAGCAATTCTTTCTGAAAGATTAATCCTGCAGATAATACTGAACTGTATTTGAGGAAAGAGCGTCGTTGCATAAAAGGGAATTTTGAGGTGTTAAGATACGGATTTGGTCTACTAAATCAGTACAACAACTGCAACCAACCGGTAAGTACAGGAAGACCTGCTTTCGTATCAATGATGTAATAATAAGTTCCCATAGGTAACTTTTTCCCAATGATTGTTCCATCCCAACTTTTGAAGCGTGTAGTCTGAAAAACAACTTTGCCAAACCTATCAAAAACCTTTGCTTCCGCAGTATTGTAAGCTTCAATGCCATCAATCATCCAAACATCATTGATCCCATCACCATTTGGCGAAAAAGCATTCGGAACAATTAACTTTTTAAGCACACGAACACGAACGGTGTCCTTGTCTATACCACAGCCAATCAAAGATTGAGCAGTAAAGGTATAAGCAGTATCCATTAAAGGACTTACAAAAGGCTGCAACATTTGTAAGCTATTAATGCGGTAGTCAGGTGACCAAATATATTTCAAGCTATCTCCTGTTACGGTGGCTTGAAGCTGAACGGAAGCACCTTCCATAATAGTTCTATCCATTCCTGCATTTGCTTTAGGTTTCGAAGTGATATTCACTTGAACTGAGGCGGTATCTGAACATCCTGCACTCGTACCTGTAACCACATAAAAAATGGAATCGGCAGGTTTCAACCATGCAGATGATGCCGAAGAAACAACACTTTGAGATGGTTGCCATGTATAATTACTCGCACCAGTAAGATTTACCAAAACAGAATCTCCTTCACATAAATTGGCTGAAGAAATATCAACACCAACAGTTGGACTAAGATTGATGTTGATAGAAATCGAATCTGTTCTTATACAACTTCCATTTGAAGTTAGGAGATAGTATTTTCCTGCATGTAATAATTGTGCATTAGTAATATCAACCTTACTTCCACTTCCTGAAAATCCATTTGGACCGGTCCAACTGATATTTGAACCACTAGCTGAAATACTGATTGTTTGTCCTACACAAACTGGCGAGTTAGATATAACTGAAGGAGCTACATTTGGATTAACGATCACTTGTAATACTGGCGAATTGATCCTGCATTGTGAGGTACCAAGATTACCTGACTCAGCTGCAGTCAATCTATAATTATACGTTCCTGCAGCAGTTGAACCTGTAAACGTCTTAGTGTAAGTTACAGATTTGGCACCTGAAATATCAGTCCAAGATCCGCTGTTCAAACTTTCTTGCCATTGTACAACCGGATTAGTAAAACCACTTGATATAGTAGATGAGAAAGTGTAAGCCTTTGATGTTCCTTCACAATGATTCACAGCATTACCAGTAGTTCCAACGATTGATGTAGTTAACAGAGGACCACAAGGACGAAAAGTAATATCATCCAAAGCCAGATCATTACCACAACCACCACTCGAGTTATTGATAATACGGATCACTACATCTGAAGTGGTTGAGGTTGTAGTAAAGAAGAAACCGCATTGTGTCCACTGTGGAGTTGCTGCAGGTGGAATTTTATTACTGCTGTAAGACTGAAGAATGGAACCATCAGTCTTTTCGATTCTAAAAGTAAGGTCAGGTTGAATTCCTCCACCACCACATGAAGAAGGCTTTAACATGTTTATCACCCAGGCAGAAAATTCGTAAGTAGTATTACCACAAAGTCCACGAACTGTATCAACGTAAAATGGATTTGGCTGAACAGAAGCATTTACCAACATGAAGTAGCCATTCGTGTTACCCGTATGATCAGTGATGGTGTGCCATGTACTGTTATGGCAACTTACACTTGTATTTCTGATAGAGTATTGTCCATCTTGTGGACAATCGTTACTAACATATTGATAGCCTACAACGGTAGATGTAGAAAGTGCCGGACCTGGATTTGCTCCAGCACCGAAAGTGATGTTCACAATCGGATCTCCCAAACTGCCTGTGCAGATCTGGGCATTAGATTGAAAAACTGATACAAGAATAAGTGCAAACAATAATAACCTAAACATCTTTCCGGTGGCTCGAAAAATGAAAGTAAGACAAAATGGATTCAATTTTTGTAAGAATAACTCCAGAATGAATTTATCTCGATCTCACCACGTATTTTTAGCAAAAGCATACTAATCGAATCACTGTTTGAACATATTAGCCAATTCCAACGTATTAGTTCTGAGCTGAAAGAAGTGATCGCAGATTCTTTTGAGCAAAAAACCTTCAGAAAGAATGAATTACTTGTTTCGGTAAGAAAGACTTGTCGGCATCTATACTTTATGGAGCAAGGTTCGCTAAGAGGCTATTACAGCCTGGATGAAAAAGAAATAACCTACTGGTTTGGATTTGAGAGAGATTTTGTTACCTCGTTCCACAGCTTCATCACCCAACAACCTTCAATAGAAAATGTTCAACTGCTTGAGACAAGTGTACTTTGGATGATCTCCAAAGACAAACTCAATTCCATAATGGATCAATACCGTGAAATTGAGAGGCTGGTACGGATCGCTTATGAGAATTATTACATCAGGCTGGAAGAGAGATTTGTGAATGCACAGTTTCGTTCTGCAGCTGAACGTTATAGTGATCTGCTTCAATCAGCACCTCATATCATCGAAAGAATTCCTTTAGGATACATTGCATCCTACCTCGGCATTAGCCAGGAAACGTTGAGCAGGATCAGGAGCAAGCTTTAACAGCTAAGCTTTTATTTTTTGACTTATGTCAAAATCCAGCTGACTACCTACCAATAGCTTTGTTCTACAAATCAGAATTATGGAACAAAGATCAAATCAACCTTCAGCTGCATTTATTGGTGCTTCATGGATGGCTCTTCTTGTTGGGATCACATCTTTCATTGTCGGACTATGGAATGCAGAAATGCCGCTAAATGAAAAAGGCTACTATTTTACGGTGTTGATGTTTGGGCTCTTCTCAGCTATCTCAGTACAAAAAGCTATCCGTGACCAGATGGAAGGAATCCCTGTCACCAACCTCTATTATGGCATTGCCTGGTTTGCTACATTAACCTCACTTGTATTACTTGTTGTTGGCTTATGGAATGCAGAACTACTGAGAAGCGAAAAAGGATTCTATGCAATGAGTTTTATACTGGCTATGTTTTCTTCAATCGCCGTACAGAAAAATACACGTGACTTAAAAGCATCACAATCACAAAAATAAAATAAACCATTCTAACATGATCACTGCTCAAACTTTAAAACGTCCTATATCGTTGTACGTTGTTTATTTTTTCTATCTGCTGGCTTTCACCGGCACTATTTTACTTTACATTAATCTTTACCAAACTGCACAACATGATCGTCCGTTTTATTTAAAATGGACTAGGATTATGATCGGATTAAACCTAATTCCCTTTATGGGAGCCACTGCAATGCTTTTTAGAAGAAGATTTGGCTTGTGGTTATTTCTCATTGGTAAGGTTTTATTTTTTACTGTACCGACCATGTTCGGAGTGATCGACAGTGTAATGGGTTTACTTACTCCAGTTTTCTTCCTGGGTTCTGGATTGTTCTTTATTCTTTTTGGAATACATGAAAAACATTTTAAACGGAGCTAGAATATCTTTGATGATGGAAAAGACCTGCAGCAAGTGTAATGAGCAGTTTAACTGCACCAATGAAACTTCAGGTTGTTGGTGTGAGCAGGTTCAGCTGAGCACAGAAAAGCTACGGTACCTGAAAGAAAACTATGAGAATTGCCTTTGCCCGGTTTGTTTGAAGGGGTTTACAACAAAGTTGTTTGTCGATGAGCATACCAATAATGTCCCTACTTAAATTTCTAATGACTTTGTAGATATCGTGAAAGAGCTATAGCTAAGAAAGCGACTCAACCCAGTTGCTTTATTTCATCTGAGATATCAATGAGATAACTGACTGTATGCAAAGATTAGAAGTCTCTGAAACATCTTAGATTTTCACTGACAAAGCAGCAGTGGAAAGTTGGTCTAGTTGTTGTTTTTTTTAAGAAAAAAATAACCTATGAATATAAACCTTTACTCACCCTTTCAACAACTTCTTCTACCAACCAGAGTATTAGCAATTAATCGGCTTTGGGTGCTTCCCCTATTTGCACTTAGCGTTACCTATTCCGCTAAAGCTCAACCTGCTGTAAAAATATGTACATGGAAGAATGGAGCTTCGGGTTGTTATAATATCATTCATGATGACTTTGGTAGCAGCGAGGTTCCCGGCATTGCCAACTATGCTGATACCATGTGGTATAATAGAGGTTTGAAATTTACCTTTGGCGCTATCACCAGTGAATGTGAAGTACGTGGCAGTTACGTGAAAGCAAAACAAATGATTGAGCAGCATGGACATGAGATTATCAATCATTCACATACTCACTCATGTCCATTATTTAGTAGTAACTGTGGCTCGGGTCCCAATACCAACTATGGGTGGGCAGAACCCGGTACAAGTTTAAAATTTAATGTAGAAATAGACACGAGTACTGCATCAATTGCTCGTAATACCGGCTATACCCCACGTTTTTATATATACCCATATGACCTATTTAATGAAGCCGCAAACGATTATTTAAAGTCCAGAGGATACATTGGTGCAAGAAACCGTCCTTATAACCAGGCTGCGGCTAGTAATTTTATACCGGATGCTCAGAACTTTTTTCATGTGCCTTTGGTGGTAGATATAGATCCAGTTACAAATCTTCCTATAAACTTAAACTCCCGTGTAGATGAAGCCATTAACAATGGTACATGGGTGAACCGTGAACTACACAACGTTGGTAATACCGGTTGGGGACATGTTTCGGAAAGTGACTATAGAGCTCACCTGGACTATGTTAAGTCAAAAGTAGATGCAGGCCTTTTATGGGTAGGAACCATTTCAGAAATACTTACCTACAGAATGCAAAGGATGGAATATACCCCTGTTGCAAGTGTTAATAGCAATACCATTACTGTGAATTGGAATACAGCAGGAAATATTTCTATTCCCAATTATCTCGCTCCGTTGCAATTTAAAAGTCCCATTACACTAGAAGTAAGTATTGCTTCCTATCCATGTATTTCCAATGTCACTCAAAACGGGAACGTAGTTAATGATAGATTTATCAAAAACAAAAAGCTTTACATTAACGTTTATCCGCATTTGGGACCTGTGACTATTACCACAGCTTCGACAAGCAGCACCAATATAGCAGTATGTCCTTCCCAGTTGCCTTATACCTGGAGTGGACAAACTTATAATGCTGTAGGAACTTATTCAGTGAAGCTCACCAATTCAAAAGGATGTGATTCTGTTGCAACACTGAACCTGTCGGTGAAAGCTACGTCAACAAGTACTACTAACAAATCAGTATGTTCTTCCCAATTGCCTTATAGCTGGAACGGACAAACTTATACTACTGCAGGAACATATTCAGTGTCGCTTACCAATGCAATAGGATGTGATTCTACTGCAACACTGAACCTCGCAGTGAAAGCTGCGTCAACAAGTGTTACTAATACATCAGTATGTTCTTCGCAGTTACCGTATAGCTGGAATGGTGGTACCTATAATACAGCAGGAACTTATTCTGTATCATTCACCAGTGCAACGGGATGCGACTCTATTGCAACTCTGAACTTAGCTGTGAAGACTGCTTCCACTAGCACCACCAATACATTCATATGTTCTTCACTGTTACCGTATAGCTGGAATGGTCATAGTTATAATGCAGCGGGACCATATTCAGTAACACTAACGAATGCAGCAGGATGCGATTCTGTTGCAACACTGAACTTATTTGTGATGGCTTCTTCCAGAAGTACTACCAATACATCAGTATGTTCTTCACAGTTACCATATAGCTGGAATGGTCACACTTATTGTGCAGCAGGAACATATTTAGTGACGCTCACCAGTGTAGCAGGATGCGATTCTATTGCAGCACTGAACCTCGCAGTGAAAGCTGCGTCAACAAGTGTTACTAATACATCAGTATGTTCTTCGCAGTTACCGTATAGCTGGAATGGTGGTACCTATAATACAGCAGGAACCTATTCGGTAACACTCACCAGTGCATCGGGATGCGATTCTATTGCAACACTGAACCTGTCGGTAAAAGCTGCATCCACAAGTACAACGAATGTTGCCATTTGTTCTTCTCAATTTCCATACAGTTGGAACGGTCGTACGTACAATGCGGCAGGAACATATTCAGTAACACTCACCAATGCAATAGGATGTGATTCTGTCGCAACACTGAATCTTACATTGACTGCAACTTCACCAAACGCATCAACACAGACCATAAGTTTCCCTGTTATTGCGATTAAGGGCTGGAATGCACCAGATTTTGCACCAGGAGCCACTGCCACTTCAGGATTGCCGGTAACTTATACTAGTTCTAATACTGCTGTAGCAACGATTGTTGCAGGCAAGATTCACATAGTCGGTATCGGATCTACTAACATTACTGCCAGCCAGACAGGTAACTGTTCCTATCATGAAGCAATCAGCGTAACCCGAACATTACAGGTAACAAAGGCTGATCAAACAATCAACTTGCCTAACCTGCCTTCTAAACGATTGAAGGATCCGGATTTCGCTTTAAACGCCACCTCAACGTCTGGACTGGCGGTAAGTTATACAAGCAGTAATCCTTCCGTTGCAGTCATTGTGAATAATATGATTCACATAACCGGGGTAGGTTCTGCTGTTATTACGGCTCAACAAGTGGGCAATAGCTACTACAACGCTGCTACTCCTGTTTCCAGGACGCTTGTTGTTTTGAAATCAAACGGCAGTAGTCGCAGAGGAACTAATGAAGTAACAGGGCGGGAATTGAAACAAACCTCAGCGCAATCACAATTCTATCCTAATCCCGTTGCTGATAAGGGCATATTAAAGTTTGTTTCTGTGGATGCCGGCATTTCAAGAATATTAATATTGAATCAACTAGGTAGCGTTGTGATGGAAATGAAACAGCAGGTGAACCAAGGATCGAATTTCATCAACATATCAACCGCACAATTAAAACCAGGAGCCTATTACCTGCAATTGCTGGTGAATGACCAGGTGTATAAAACCAAATTTATAAAGGCTGAATAAATTCAAGGTGAAGCAAATAAAAGATCCGACACTTAAAAAGTGCCGGATCTTTTATTAATGCATTTGATCATTATGACTACAAGTGAAGTGTGCGACGCAAGTAAAGTTTCTATGACAACGGAACGTTCGTATCCTACTTTTTCAACTCAATCCAAACCGGGCAATGGTCACTTGTCTTTTCCCAACCACGAACATGATTGTCAACACCACCAGATTTTAATCGCTTATCAACAGCTGGACTGAGTAGGAAATGATCGATTCTTAAGCCGGCATTTCTTCCATAGGCATTACGGAAATAATCAAAGAAAGTATAGATGGTTTCTTCAGGATATAATTTTCGGATGGCATCCGTCCAACCTTGATCGATCAGATTTTTAAAAGCCTGTCGTGTTTCAGGTCTGAACAAAGCATCATTCACCCAACGTTCGGGTTTGTACACATCATTTTCGGTGGGCATTACATTGTAATCGCCAGTGAGTATAACTGGCTCCTTACTATCAAGCAATTCTGCAGCATGTTTTTGGAACCGTTCAAACCAACGAAGCTTATAATCGAACTTTGGACCGGGAGCCGGGTTTCCATTTGGAAGATACAAGCAACCGATTACAAGTCCATTCACTTTTGCTTCAATGTAACGACTGTGCTCATCCTCAGGATCACCAGGTAAAACCCTGGTAGTTTCTTCGGGCTTTTCGCCTTTGGATAATATAGCAACACCGTTCCAGCTTTTTTGTCCGTGCCAAATGGCTTCATAACCAAGATTAGCAATCGCTTGTTCAGGGAATTTCTCTTGAGGTGCTTTCAACTCTTGTAAGCAAACAACATCAGGAGCAGTTTCTTCCAACCAGCGAAGCAATACAGGTAATCTTCCGTTGATACCATTAACGTTGTAAGTAGCAATTCGCATCTGATTATTATTTATGGTACACCAAATATCCCCAAGGCTCTAATTCAAAATTCATTTCGGTGGTAAAATCAAAATGTAAGCCACTGAATAAACTTTCAAACTTTCCATGAAAGCTTTCATGTTGCACAGTAACTTTTAATTTTTCAGTATTTGAAACATGCAGTAACACGAGCACTTGCCTGCTTTCATGTTTTCGGATAAAAGCGATCACCTTATCATCAGCATTCGTAGACAACATTTCTATCGAACCAAACTTTAATGCATTAGACTGATCTCTGCCCTGCAATAATGTTTGATAGAACTCGTGAAGTTCAGGTTCGTTATTCCATTCTATCTGGTCTTTATCGAAGAACTTTAATCGTTTGGGGTTTGGTAATTCCTGACCACTATACACCAGAGGCATTGCTTTATAAGTGCAGCAAAGTACAGCCAGCACTTTAGCAGCATCACCGTATTTCTCGTACTCTGTTCCGTTCCAACTGTTTTCATCGTGGTTGGTGGTGAAGAGTAGTTTGTAACAATCATCAGGCAACTGAGCCACACTTTCAAGCTCATGTTTAAACTCATGAAACGGACAATGACCTCTAAAAAATTGTTCACTTTTGTGCATCCAACTCCACGCATAGCTGGCATCGAACACATCATGATACTCATTGTTATCTGTTTCTGCCAACCAGAATACTGGTTTAATATTATCGCAAGTTGATCTTGCTTCTTTCCAAAAATCCAAGGGAACCAGGTGAGCCATATCACAACGAAAACCGTCTAAATCACATTCACTTATCCAGTACTGCATGCTGCGAATCATTTCTTGCCGCATTGCTGAGTTGCTATACTTAAGATCAATCACATCTTCCCAGCCATTCTCGTCATAAAATTCACCAGATGCATTTCTCTCATACCAATCAGGATGTTCTGTTTTCCAGTGATGGTCGTAACCTGTGTGATTGGCAACCCAATCGATGATCACCTTCATTCCTCTTGAATGGGCATCGGCAATGAGAGCTTTAAAATCATTCAATGAACCAAATTCGGGATTGATTGTAGTGTAAGATGAGCAGGCATAATAACTACCAAGTGGTCCTTGCCTCTTTTCTATACTGATTGGAGTGATCGGCATGAGCCAAAGAATTTCCACTCCCATTCCTTGTAATCTCGGCAAATGCTTTCTGAAAGATTCGAAAGTTCCTTCGAAAGTGTACTGACGGATGTTGACCTCATAAACATTTGCACCTTTAGCCCAGGAGACGGTAGGAAATAACTTAGCCATAATGCAAATAACGGGAAGGATGTTTTATCTTCAGAAAAAACTACTCTATGGGAAGCATTGGCATTTATGAACTGATAATTATCTTGTTGATCCTTATTGTTCCTGTAATCCTACTGGTCATTGTCTATAAAGTAGGCAAACAGGCTGGTGAAAACAAAATACTGAGACAATTAGATGAAGAACGCAGAACCAAGATTTGACTTGAAGATTGAAAAAAATATTCTACTCAACGGTTCAGAAAACAAAGCCATTGCTGCTGACATCTTCTATAACTCAACCGACATTCCGAAACCTGTTGCTATCTACGCTCATGGTTTTAACGGCTTTAAAGACTGGAGCAACTTCGACATTATTGCAAAGCAATTTGCTGAAGCAGGATTTGTATTCATTAAGTTCAACTTCTCTCACAACGGAACTACCCCTGAGCAACCTGAAGATTTTGCGGATCTGGAAGCTTATGGACAGAATAATTACACTAAAGAATTGTACGATTTACAACAGGTGATAAATTGGAGCATTGACGAAAGCAATCCTCATGCAAAGCAAATTGATGCTGCCAAACTTTACCTGATCGGTCACAGCAGAGGTGGTGGAATTGTGATATTGAAAGCTGCTGAAGAACCACGAGTAAAAGCAATTGCCACCTGGGCTTCAGTAAGTGAGTGTAAAACACCCTGGGGTAGTTGGAACGAACAAAAAATGAACGAGTGGAAAGAATCTGGTGTGCAATACTACCTCAATGGAAGAACCAAGGAACAGATGCCTTTGTATTATCAGCTCCATGAAGACTACCTGCAAAATGGTGAGCGACTAAATATTCTAAAAGCAATCAGTAACTTAAATATTCCTGTGCTGATTTGTCATGGTACAAAAGACGAAGCTGTTCCTGTTGAAAAAACACATCAGTTAAAAGAAGCCAATCCATTAGCAGAAATTTTCTTAGTAGAAAGTGATCATGTTTTTGGAAGAAAGCATCCATGGACTGAACCAAAATTACCTGATGCAATGCAGCAAGTAGTGGATAGAACGATTAAGTTTTTTGAAGAAGTCTTTTGAAGTACGAGGTTTAAAGTACGAAGTACGGAATGAACATCTCTTCTTTCTGAATTTCTATTTTAATGTTGGATATTTTTGCTAGCCAGCTGTAGTTTTCGTGGGATCGGCTCTGGAGCCTGTCCTGAGCTTGTCGAAGGATCACTCAATTCAACACTATAACTCCATGGTACTAAATATCAACCAATATCTTAGATGGTTTCTTAGATGTCGCAGCTACGCAGCTTTGAATTATTTTTCAATATAAGATCAATTGCTATTGAGAGATCGCAGCGATGCTGCTTTAAAAGTAGAGCCGCATTTGCAATTTACATTACACATCATACATCACAAATCATATATCACACATCAGACATCTAACATCACTTCAACACTTCTTCCACCACTTTTCCTACACAGCCACTTGGCATCTGAATATGCAGCAAGGCAGCAATGGTTGGAGCGATATCAGTCATGTAAGTTTCCCGATTGGTTTTTCCTTTTTTGATGCCCCAACCATAGAATAGCATTGGAATGTGAGCATCATAGGGATTCCAAAGTCCGTGAGTTGTTCCAGTTGCTCCACCATCAATATAACCTGGCTTTGGAATAAACTGGATGTCTCCACTTCGGTTGTAGAAATAGCCATTATTGAACATTTCTCTCATCTTAGCATTCAGCGGAACTGTGTTCAGGTCTTTCAAGTCGAATGCAAAGCTGATGCTTTCACTCTTATTCAGGTAATCTACGATCCAGCTTTTCAGTTCAGTTTCGCTTAAGCTATTAGTGGCAATTCTCTTTTTATTCAGATGTACCTGGTAATTGTAAGTACTTGAAATGATGCTATCTATTCCAAACTGAGTTTTCATTTTCGCATTCATCTCCTTCATTAAAAAAGCATCATCGAAAGTGCCACCCGGAAGTTTATTCTCTTTTGAAAAACCAGGTACATGTGCCACACCATGATCAGCTGAAAGAAAAACCGTGTACAGACCTTTTCCAATTTTTACATCGAGGTAATTAAAGAAATCACTGAGTTCTTTATCCAACCTCAGGTAAGTATCTTCAGACTCAATAGAATTTGGACCAAACGAATGTCCTACATAGTCAGGAGAGGAAAAACTAACGCATAGCATATCTGTTTCTGTTCCAAGCCCAAGCTTTTCATTTTCCAAAGCTGCCTTAGCCATTTCAAAGGTGAGCGTATTGCCAAAAGGTGTTGAGGCTACCTTCCAATAATCTTTTCCGGTAAACTGTGTGAGACTGTAAGGAAACTTCAACTGCTCTGCTCCAAAAGGTTTGGCCTCATACGGCTTTTCATCTCCACTACTTTGTAAATAAGTATTGATCGGATATATTGTGCTCCACCCTTTTGCATAAAACTGATCCGGCAACTTCTTATCGTTAAAATTATTCACCCAGGTTGGCAGCTGATTCATGTAATATGAAGACGAAATGAACTTTCCTGAGCTTCCATCGTACCAATATGCTGCAGTGGCGGAATGTCCGGCCGGTAAAATGGAGCCTCTATCCTTTAGAGCTACACCAACCACCTTACTTCTGAAGTTCGTTGCCAATCTCAATTCATCAGAAATCGTCGTAGTCAGTAGATTTCTCGGACTCATTTTTCCATTCGAGGAAGACGTTGACCCTAAAGGTGTAACTGAATTATCCTCAACGCAATACACAGATCTTTGCTGCTGCCGATCCCACCAGGCATTTCCAGTTATTCCACTTATCGAAGGAACACTGCCGGTATAAATTGTGGAATGCCCGACAGCAGTTACAGTTGGAGCATAAGGGATAAAAGCATTTTCGCATGTAAAGCCTTCATTTAGAAACCTTTTGAACCCATTTACCGTATATCTATTGTAATAACGGTATAAATAATCCCATCGCATCTGGTCTATTACAATACCAACGACCAACTTGGGACGAGAAACGGTAGATTTTTTAGAAGATTGACTTGCAGAGTTTAACACTAAGCCAAGAAATAAGGTCAAAATAAATAGCCTCATTATGCGTTATTTGGGCCGTGAAGATACAATTGGTAAGTATCCTTTTTTACCGGTAACCGTAAAATTCCTGTTATCGTTACTTTTGCACTCGAAACACAACCATGAAAGCACTATTTACTTCCTTATTACTCTTAACAGCATCTGCAATTTTCAGCCAGGATACCTGGATGCCGGTTGTAAATATTGAAAAGAAATTCGCTTATCACGCACTTCAATACAACACCAAAGATGCCTTTCTTAAATTCATGGATACGGGTGCAATAATTTTCAAGGATGGCGAGATAATAAAGGCAAAGCCAACCTGGGAAGCAAAACCTGCTAACAAGTCAAAACTGATTTGGGAGCCTGCTTTTGTAGTAGTATCTACCGGTGGTGATATTGGAGTAACATCTGGTCCATGGCAGTTTAAACCTGAGGGAAAAGATAGTGTTGTGGCTACTGGTGAGTTTACTACAGTTTGGATTAAAAAAGATACTACTTACAAGTGGATCCTAGATATGGGGATAGATCATAATCAAAAGATCAAATCTCCCAGCATTACTGGAGTTGCTTTAAGCCATTACGAACGTTCTGGCTATCCTGGTTTAAGATATATGCTGATGGCAGAACAGACTTTTACTACGCAGTATTACTCAGGTGGTAAAGATGCATATAGAGATGTTGCCGATAATGATATCTACTTTATCAACAATGGTTACACACCTCTTCATGGTTATTACAAGCTTGATGATGCTTTAACCAATATGTCTGGCACTATGAAGTTCCAGGCTGTTGGCAGTGGTTGTAGTGAACAGGGCGATCTTGGTTATGTTTACGGCTACGTAAACGATAAAGACAAGAAAGGCAACTATTTAAGGGTGTGGAGAAGGATCGGCAGAAAGTGGATGATCATATTACAGACCATCACAATTTAAGGTGGAGTTACTTGAATTGTAATAAATAGCCTTGCGATTAAGAATTACACCCAAAATTTGGCTTAGCTTTATTTAGTTGCTAAAATGTCATTATGAAGTTCTTCTTTTTAATTTTTGCTATCTCATTGTTTTCATGCTCACCTGGTTCTGTTGGCATACCAAAACCAGCTGCTAATACACAAACATGGATTCCGGTTTATATGCCAACCTCTATAGCACGAAAAGTCTCCTATACCACACCGCAACCCATTGTAAATTCAGGTAAGATATATACAATAGGCAACTACCTGCTACAGATTGAAAGAGACAGTGGCATTCACATTATCAATTACATTAATAGAACATCTCCTCAAAAAGTCGGCTTTATCAGGAGTTTGTACTGTTCAGAAATGTCGATTAAAGGGCAGTATCTGTACCTCAACAATCTTGATGACCTAGTTATTTTGAATATTGCAGATATTACTAATCCTGTTGAAGTTAATAGATTGCCCCGAGCATTTCCTGTTTCTGAAAAAGAATACCCACCTGCTAAGAATGCCTTTTTTGAATGCCCTGATCATTCTAAAGGAGAGATTATAGCCTGGAAATTAGAAACAAGAGACTATCCTAAATGTTATCGCTAGTACTTAAATTTTTTCCATATGAGAACATGCTTAATGGCATTAGTGATCTGGATTATTTGTCTTGGAGGTTGTGGTAAAGAAGCCAGTTCTCCAAGTACTAATGTTACAACAGGAACAGGGAAGGGTGGATCACTTGCAAGGTTTACAATTGTAGGCAATTATCTGTATGCTTTAGATGGTTCTGATATCGTTTGCTTTGATATATCTGCAGGCAATAATCCAATTATAAAAAATAGGGTCAAGGTTAATTTTGATATAGAAACAATCTACCCCTACAACGATAACCTCTTTATAGGTTCACAAACAGGAATGTATGCTTATTCTTTAACCGATCCAGCAAACCCTCAAAAGCTTAGCGTAGTTACACATGTTCGAAGCTGTGATCCAGTAGTAGTGCAAGGTAATTATGCTTATGTTACACTTAGAAGTGGAACTACTTGTGGCGGTAATAATCTTATGAACGTGTACAACGTAACTAATCTTACAAGTCCGGCTTTGGTTAAAACAATAAATATGACTTCGCCAAATGGATTGGGTATTAGCAATAACGCTTTGTATGTTACTAATCCTAATGGAATAAAGCTTTTTAATATCACACAGCCAGATAATCCAGTTGCAATTACAGACATACCAGAGAGTACAGCTTCAGATGTAATTCCTTATAATAACACCCTTATTGTACAACTGAATAAAGGTGCAGCCTTTTACGACATTAGTAACGCTTTAACGCCCTCATTTTTAAGCCGGATTAATCAATGAAAAAGTGCTGCTTACTCTTAATAGCCAGCCTTATAAGCTGCTTTTGTTTTGCACAACAGCCTGATTCAACTACAAAACCACTTTCCCAATGGATATTACGCTTTAATCCGATTTCTTTTTTTCAACCCGTAGGAGGAATACAATTAGGTATTGAAACCAATCTTGATTCTAGAAGTAAATACTCACTGGTGAGTGAGTATGGATACATTTTTCTGAACAGCTTTAAAATGTATTCAGCCGAGGAGAATGAGGATAATAAAAATAACGGGCACATTTCAGGATTCGAAATAAAGCAGGAAGTAAGAATGCGACTTAATTCCAAAAAAAATCCCGGAACATCGTTTCTAAGTGTTGAAGTAAATTATCAGAAAGCGAAATTGAATAATGCAGGATGGTTTGGAATGGGGAAGCCTGATGCTTTTGGGCTGTATCCTTATTTTAAATACCAGGATTTTCAGGAAACATCCAACGAAACCAGCATAGCAATGAAATATGTTCTCAAATCCTTTCCCGATAACCGGAAGTTTAACCTTGAAGGATTTATAGGGTTTGGGTTTATTTACAAGGACATTGTTTATAAAAAGGCTGAAGGCAAGCTCGTACAACCTGATAAGGAGCCGATATTTAATGTATATAATAAAGGTGTTAATCCATATTTTCCGTTAGGGCTTAGACTTCTTTTCAAGTTGAGATAATCACCTTTTCATTAGCCTCAAAACATTAACTTTGCCGCAATTTTTAAGAACGCTGATTTGGCGATTTGCGTTCTGTTTTGTTGCTCATTGTTCGGAACGTACAAGTGAGTGACACAACAGAAGATGCCATGAAAGGCTGAAACTGGTATCATAATATTGTACCTCTAAAATCGTAACACGTATGGCAGATATTTTTGAGAAGCTGGTGAAGAACTCAGGTCCGTTGGGACAACATCGTGAAAGAGCACACGGATACTTTGCTTTCCCTAAACTGGAAGGTGAAATTGGAAGCAGAATGAAATTCCGTGGTAAGGAAATGATCGTGTGGAGCCTGAATAACTATTTGGGTTTGGCAAATCATCCTGAAGTGAGAAAGATAGATGCTGATGCTTCTGAACAATACGGATTGGCTTGGCCTATGGGTGCAAGAATGATGAGCGGCAACTCAAATTATCATGAGCAATTAGAAGCTGAACTGGCTGAATTTGAAGCCAAGGAAGATGCGATACTTTTAAACTATGGCTACCAGGGCATCATGAGTACGATAGATGCAATTTGTGGTCGTCATGATGTGATCGTTTACGATGCCGAAAGCCATGCATGTATTATTGATGGTTTGCGTTTACACCCTGGACACCGATATGTGTACAAACATAACGACCTGGAAGATTTTGAGAAGCAAATGCAAAGGGCTTCTCAGCTGATAGAAAAACAAAAGACTGGCGGTATTCTTGTAATTACTGAAGGTGTTTTTGGAATGGGTGGTGACCAGGGTAAGCTGAAAGAAATCTGTGACCTGAAGAAGAAATTTGATTTCCGTTTGCTGGTGGATGATGCTCACGGTTTTGGTACTATGGGTAAAACCGGTGCTGGTGCTGGTGAAGAACAAGGCTGCCAGGATGAAATTGATCTTTACTTCTCAACGTTTGCAAAATCTATGGCCAGCATTGGAGCTTTTTTAGCTGGTCCAAAAGTGATCATTGATTTTATCCGATACAACATTCGTTCGCAGATATTCGCTAAGAGTTTACCAATGCCTATTGTTTTGGGTAATCTTAAAAGACTGGAATTGCTGAAAACACGACCTGAGCTTAAAGAGAAACTTTGGGAAAATGCATCAAAGCTGCAACTGGGTCTAAAATCAAGAGGCTTTGACATAGGTAAAACAGATTCTCCCGTTACACCTGTGTACATGAAAGGTGGTGTTGAAGAAGCCACAGCGATGGTTATGGACTTAAGAGAGAACTACGGCATTTTCTGTTCTATCGTAGTGTATCCTGTAATTCCAAAAGGACATATTATTTACCGTTTGATACCAACTGCTGCACATACAGACGACGATATTCAGCAAACACTAAAAGCCTTCAGCGAAACAAAAGCCAAGCTGGATGCCGGTGCTTATAAAGTGGAAGCAATACCTGATATGGCGGAAACTCGTTGATCCTTGTTGGTTGATAGTTGACAGAATTGAAACCTTCTCAGAAATGAGGAGGTTTTTTGTTGAACTAAATCTACCTCGACTGGACAAAAAAAAAATATTATATTAGCTTTATTAAGCTGCAAAAATCTTTAGAGATGGAGAGTGGAAGAATAAACATTAGTGAAGTCACAGACATAAAAACGCTATTTCATGCTGGCTGGTGTTTTGAAGGAACCAACACTAAACATATAATTTTAGAATCTACTAGAGCTGAGAATAATCCGCTTAAACTCAAAGCTATTCTTGCGATCTTAACTGAAGGTATAATGAACTCAAATACAAGAAAACCTTTTCAGAGTGACTTTGTTTACCATGATAAAGAAATTCACAGTTTAGAGGAGTTAGCTTATGTTTTAAAGGAGTTTACCGAAATAAATTTTACGATAGAATACATTTAAAAAAAGCTCAACCTTTCAGTCGAGCCTCATCTCTTATATTCCTTTGCTTCTTTGTGTGAAACGCTTACCCTAACTTCTTCTTCAAATTCTCATCCAGCACATCCAAAAACTCCTGAGTGTACAGGTAATCTGTTCCATGTTCAACTTTAGTCTTGATGGTGATAGCCAGATCTTTCGTCATCTTACCACTTTCAACAGTTTCAATACAAACCTGCTCAAGTGTATGGCAGAAGTTGATTAGTTCCTGGTTGTTATCCAACTTACCTCTGAACTCCAATCCTCTTGTCCATGCAAATATTGAAGCAATAGGGTTTGTTGAAGTCGGCTTTCCTTTCTGATGCTCCCGATAGTGTCTTGTAACAGTACCATGTGCAGCTTCAGCTTCCATAGTTTTTCCATCAGGTGTAACCAAAGTAGAGGTCATTAAACCTAAAGAACCGAAGCCTTGTGCCACGGTATCGCTTTGTACGTCACCATCATAGTTCTTACAAGCCCAAACAAAGTTGCCATGCCATTTTAAAGCAGAAGCAACCATGTCGTCGATCAAACGGTGTTCATAAGTAATTCCGGCAGCATCAAACTTAGCTTTGAATTCCGTCTGGTAGATGTCTTCAAAAATATCTTTGAAACGACCATCATACTTCTTTAGGATCGTATTCTTAGTTGACAGGTACAAAGGCCATCCTTTCTGCAAAGCTGTATTAAAGCAGCTTCTCGCAAAACCCAGGATGCTTTCATCGGTGTTGTACATCGTTAATGCAACACCATCACCTTTAAAATTGTACACTTCATGCTCAATCACTTGTCCGTCTTCACCTTCAAACTTTACAGTGAGTTTACCTTTTCCTTTGGTAACGAAATCTGTTGCACGATATTGATCACCAAACGCATGACGACCAATACAAATAGGTGCAGTCCAGTTAGGAACCAACCGAGGTACGTTGTTGCAAACGATCGGCTCACGGAAAACAGTACCATCTAAAATGTTACGGATTGTTCCGTTAGGACTCTTCCACATTTGCTTCAAGTTGAATTCCTTTACACGATCCTCATCAGGAGTGATCGTAGCACACTTAATGCCCACACCATATTGTCTTATTGCATTAGCAGCATCAATGGTAACCTGGTCATTGGTTTCGTCACGATACTCCATTCCAAGGTCATAATATTTTATATCAAGGTCTAGGTAAGGAAGAATCAGTTTGTCTTTTATAAACTTCCAAATGATCCTTGTCATTTCATCGCCATCCAGTTCAACCACCGGATTAGCTACTTTTATTTTGGTTGCCATAGAGTCTAAATTATGGCTGCAAAAGTAGGGATTTGAAGCTTAGTAGATTTATGAAAAGTTATACCATAAGCCTGGAGTTATTAAGCTGCTGTTGCTTTACATGGCGATTCACTGAATTAGATTTGTGATCAATTAGGATTTCCTTCTCAACTAAACCATCGTAGCTTTCGTATATATTAATATGAATATTAAGTTACTGATAGCAATCTTTTCTTTGGCTGCTTCTTGTAGTAAGAGTAATCAGCTTCCATCTGACATAAACCCGGTTTCTCCAACTACGGACACTGTATATTCCTTTTTGTCGTTGGGGGATTCGTATACTATCGGAACTTCAGTAACAGAAGCAGAGCGTTTTCCTGCACAAACAGCTGACTTATTGCGTCAGCAGGGCTTGAAAATAAAAGAACCCAGGTACATAGCTACTAACGGCTGGACGACGATCAACCTACAGAATGCCATAAATGCTTCGGATGTAAAGCCAGTTTTTGATATTGTAACATTACTGATCGGGGTAAATGATCAATACCAAGGTTTAGATACCAGCGGTTATGCAATTCGGTTCGGTCAGCTTCTGTCAAAAGCTATCTTTTTAGCTGGTGGTAAAAAAGAGAGAGTATTTGTACTTTCTATTCCTGATTACAGCGTAACTCCTTTTGTTTCTGCAAGTAATAAAGCATTAGTTAGAAAAGAAATAGACTGGTTCAACGCAATCAATAAAAGGATTACAGAAGCTAACCAGGTTTCTTATACAGATATTACTCAGATCTCACGTGAAGCTGAAACGAATCCAGCCCTTATTGCTAACGACAATCTGCATCCCTCTGGTCTCCAGTATAAAAAATGGGCTATGATGCTTGCACCAAAAATAAAAGCAGCTTTACCGTAATGCCGAACTAGAACGTTGCTTTAAGAGGCTTTTTTGAAGAAGGTATTCTAACAAGATCGTAATTAGCAATCAATAATTCCTGCCCTAGTACAGATGGATTGTTACCACTGTTCGTCATTCCATATTGTAGTTGCCAGTCAAGTTGAGAAAAATCTTTATACAAGTCCTTGATGTATTCGCTGTTATCGTAAGTGATTAGCCATTTATGAGAACAATTTTTGAGTGATTCAAACAATTGCTGATGATTGAATGAAGTATGCAGAATGCCATTCTTGCCGTACAGCTTAGATTTAGTTGCAGCATAGTAAGGAGGATCAAGAAAGAGGAAAACTTCTTTACCAGGCTTTGAGATCAGGAAAGAAAAATCTTCACAGTAGAAATGGATCTTCTGAATTATTGTACTTGCTTCTTTCAAACGTTCAATAGCAGACTGAGTGAATCTTGCATCAAATGAACCTTGAGAATACCCACCACTATCCACTACACCAGAAAAGGTGATACGGTTCAGCACAAAAAAATCAACAGCTCGTTGAAGTTCAGTAAGATCATCATTTCTCCTTGCAACAATTTCATTGAACAGTTGCTTTCCTTTTTCAGCTGTATCGTAAACCTGTTGAACACTCATTATCAATTCCGCTGAATTATCTTTTAACTGGCTCCAGAAACAATAGAGTTCATAATTAAGATCAGAAGCCATGTATGTCTTATCGGCAAACTTCTGAATGCAATAGAACGATAATGATCCTCCACCAAAGAAAACTTCCCTCAACTCCTTGTGTTCAGGAATATATTGATCAAGGAATTTCACAGCTCTTGATTTACCACCGGGATATCGTAAAGGGCTTTTGATCATGAAGTACAAATAAATTCTTTTCCTCCCACAAACCCCTAATTTGATACACACACTTGTGAAAACAAGAAGAGGCTGTCTCAAAAGGGCAGCCTATTTTTATTTCCGGTTTTCCCCAGATGCGGATAAATAGTAACTATTTTAAGTAAGCGTTTACCTCAACTTTTTTGTCTTTATGTTATGGCAAAGAGATCGAAGCAAAATTTGAAA
>JANPIB010000171.1:0-20386 GCA_031424775.1 Chitinophagales bacterium
CATACAGCTTCTGCTTTCCTTCCTCATACAGTCCAGCCCATTGTTTGTACACCCACTGAACCGGACTCCATTTAAAATAAGGATTCTCAATGCCGAACTGCATTCCATGTGTATGACCGGAAAGCATCAGATCGATATCAGGATATTTCGGACGAACCTCAGCATCCCAATGGCTTGGATCGTGGCTCATTAATATCTTAAAGGGATACACCTCACTTCCTTTATAAGCTTCAGCCATCTTACCATATTTCGCAAAACCTTTGGCTCCCCAGTTCTCAATTCCAAGCAAACCGATCTTTTCCCCATTTCTTTCCAATGCCACATGCTCATTCAAAAGTAAACGCCAGCCCATCTGCTTTTGTATGTCTTTCAACCGAGTGATGCTTGCATCCTGCAAAGGCGAATGAATTTTGTGACCAGCAGCTTTTTCCCTGGCAAGGTGAGCCTCATTTCTGTCGGTCCACTGATAATAATCTCCATAATCATGATTTCCCAACACACTAAAAACACCCAACGGAGCTTTTAACTTGCTAAATACATCTACATAATCATCCATTTCAGTAGAGACATCGTTCACCAGGTCACCGGTAAAAAG
Source organism: Chitinophagales bacterium (assembly GCA_031424775.1). Taxonomy (GTDB): domain Bacteria; phylum Bacteroidota; class Bacteroidia; order Chitinophagales; family Chitinophagaceae; genus JAEZDC01. Next base: position 596 of record JANPIB010000171.1, read on the forward strand.
GATGAGGTCTGGATTTTCAGCTAACACGGTTTCCACTCCTTTTATCACCGCTTTTTTATCCTGGAAACTGCCGGAATGGATATCACTCAGCTGAACGATCTTCAATCCTTTGAACGAGTGTGGCAAATTGGGGAAGCTCAACTTTACTCTCCTTATGTGGTAATTGTATTTATTGCCAAAACCCATTAGTAGCGTTCCGAATAATGTTGTTCCAAGTCCAACTGCCACCCAACTCAGGAAAGTAGATCTTGGAATGCCTTGTCCATCACCTAAGAAACTGGCTCCGGTTTTACTGAACAGTTTGCCCATGATCCAGATAAAGCCTCGACGAATGTCATCTATCAAAAGAAAAACGGTAGCCACCAGTTTTGCCAGAAAGAGACCAACAACGATGGCAAAAACATAGTTCCGTAAGAATTTATTGGTCTGAAAAGCAGAAATAAAAGGAAAAAGCAGCACCACGATCAATGCTAGAATGGATATCACCCAATAGGTAGAAAAAACTGCCAATCTAGCCTTATCGCTACTGCCCTGCATCAGGAATTTGATTGCCTGGAACACATAAAAATCAATGGCAATCATTATCAAGGCTACAATTCCAAAACCTGTAAATCGTCTCATTTTGAAGGGTTAAGCCGTAAAGATGATATTTTTTATATCTGAAACCTCGTGGAAAACTTGCTTTTACACAACAACAGCAAAAGGGTAATATTGTTTGCATTAAGTGAACCCGAAAACCTAAATTTGTCGCCCTTGTAAAAGCAAGTAAAAGCATGAAATTCACTTTCTACGGACATGCCTCTTTTATCATTGAAGTAATGGGCAAAAACCTGTTATTCGATCCTTTTATAACACCAAATCCTGAAGCTAAGCACATAGATATCAATAGCCTGAAGGCTGATTATATTTTCCTGAGTCACGGACATGGAGATCACATTGCCGATGCTGTGGCGATAGCCAAAAACACCGGAACCTTGTGTGTTGGTGCTGCAGAAGTAGCAGGATGGTTGGGAAAGAATGGAGTAGAAAAAGCTCATGGAATGAACCATGGCGGTTTCATCAACTTTGATTTTGGAAGGGTGAAAGGCGTTAATGCCATACACTCATCTTCTTTTCCTGATGGAAGTTATGCCGGCAATCCTTTGGGCTTCGTTTTCAAGACAGATGAGGGTGATTTCTATTACGCTGGCGATACTGCTTTAACGATGGATATGCAGCTGATTCCACTTTGGGCTAACCTGAATTTTGCGGTGCTCCCGATTGGTGGAAATTTTACCATGGATGTTGAGGAAGCAGTGAAAGCAGCTGAGTTTATAAAGTGTGATACGATCATTGGAGTACATTACAATACTTTCCCTCCGATTGCAATTGATACAGAAGCTGCTTTAAAAGCTTTTGAAAAGGCCGGAAAGAAATTGTTGCTGCCGAAGATTGGTGAGACGGTTGAAGTATAAACGTTTCTTGTTTGAGGTTTCTTGTTAATCGTTTCTCGTCTGGTTTATAATTTATAAAGCTTGATGAACATTCAGCAACAAACAAGAAACAGAAACGAGGAACAAGAAACGAGAAACTGCTGAATAGCTATCAGAACGTACAAGTGAGTGACACAACAGACGATGAAGAGAATTACTGAAGTTGACTAAATAAAATAACCCCAAACGAATGGCGAGAATTATTGGTGTGGCGAATCAGAAAGGTGGAGTTGGAAAAACAACGACTGCTATAAACCTTGCAGCGAGTTTTGCTGTGCTGGAGTTTAAGACCTTACTGGTTGATGCTGATCCACAGGCTAACAGCACTACAGGTGTTGGTTTTGACCTGCATAACATTACCAGCAGTCTGTACGATTGCATGGTGAACAGTGCTGCTGCACAAGATGTGATCTTAAAGAGTGACATCCCGAATTTGGATGTGATCCCTTCTCATATTGATTTGGTGGGTGCAGAGATCGAAATGATCAACTACCCTAACAGAGAAACAGTGATGAAGAATATTTTGGATGCTGTGAAAGATCGCTACGATTTTATAGTGATCGATTGCTCTCCGTCTTTGGGTTTGATCACTGTAAATTCTTTGGTTGCTGCTGATAGTGTAATTGTTCCTGTACAATGCGAATTTTTTGCCTTGGAGGGATTGGGTAAACTGTTGAATACAATTAAGATCGTACAAAGTCGTTTAAATCCTGAACTACAGATCGAAGGTATTTTGATGACGATGTATGATGGTCGTCTTCGTTTATGTAACCAGGTGGTAAGTGAAGTAAGAAGGCATTTTGATGATATGGTATTCTCAACAATCGTACATCGTAACACAAGATTATCAGAAGCTCCAAGTGTGGGCAAACCTGTGATCTTGTACGATTCAGAAAGTAAGGGAGCTATTAACTACCTGAACCTTGCAAAAGAAGTGTTGCAGAAGAACGATATGACGAAGATGACGAATGAAGAAAGAATTATTGAATAGTTTTTAGTTTCTGGTTTAGAGTTTCTGGTTAGAAGCTCTAATTATTTGAAGCTTAACTAAAAACGGAAAACTAAAAACTCGAAACTAAAACATGAGTGCTCCTAAAGGAAATAAAGAATTACTCGGCAAAGGCATACGTTCTTTGCTTCAGAATATAGACCAGGACCTGAAAACAACAACCGGAAATCTTAAGCCAACAATTGTTGAACAGGTAACACACAGCGAAAGAATTTCACTTGATGATATACAGGTAAATCCAAAAAATCCAAGAAGAGATTTTGAAGAGAAAGCGTTGAATGAACTGGCAGACTCTATCAAGTTGCATGATATTATTCAGCCGTTGACTGTTTCTAAACTACCGAACGGGAAATTTCAATTGGTTGCGGGTGAAAGAAGATTCAGAGCCTCAAAGATTGCCGGATTAAAAGATATTCCTGCGTACATAAGGCAAGTAAACGATCAGCAATTGCTTGAGTTGGCATTGCTAGAAAACTTGCAGCGGGAGGATCTGAATGCAATTGAAATAGCACTCAGCTATAAGCGTATGATGGAAGAACTCAGCTATACTCAGGAACAGGTAGCTGAAAGAATGGGTAAAGAAAGAAGTACTGTTACCAATTATATCCGTTTGCTGAAATTACCACCAGATATTCAGCTTGCTGTAAGAAATGGAAGTATGAGTATGGGACATGCAAGAGCTTTGGTGAATATTGATACCATTGATAAACAACTCTACGTTTATAAAGAGATAAGGGAAAAAGAATTGAGCGTAAGAGCTACTGAAGAGCTGGTTCGTAATCTATACAAAGCTGATAAACCGGCTGTTAATTCTTCTTCAAAACCTTCCCTACCACCAGCTTATAAAAAAATTGAAGATAACTTAGCCTCACATTTCGGAACCAAAGTAAAACTGGCACATAGTAAGCAGGGAAATGGCAGCATCACCATCGAGTATTACTCTTTACAAGAGCTGAACAAAGTGCTTGAAATGATGAATGTGACGGTTGGTTAAACCATGAAGGCAATTCGAATTCTCATATTTATTCTTTGCTGCGTTTGCAGCTATTATTCCTATAGCCAGGATTCGCTTGTTCGTAAGTCAGCTAAAGATTCTGGTGTTAGCCTTAAAATTGATACAAGCAGGATCAAACACCATAATCCAAAAATCGCAACTCGCCGTTCATTGATCTTACCGGGTTGGGGACAAGCCTACAATAAAGAGTACTGGAAAATACCGATTGTTTGGGGTGCTCTTGGTACTGCAGCCGGTTTTTGGATCTACAATAATAAATGGTACCGAAAAACCAGGTTTGCTTTTGAATTGGTCGTGGATACAGTCACAGGAAGATATAATGAGATCGATCCGAAACTGATTGACTCCAGGAGCGGTTTACCTTTTACTGCATCTACACTCCAGTTTTATAGAAACGATTTTCGTAAGAACAGGGATTATTCCCTTCTCTATTTCATTGTACTTTGGGGATTGAACGTAGCTGATGCAACCGTTTTCGCTCACTTAAAAGAGTTCGATGTTAGCAACGATCTTTCGCTTCGTGTAAAGCCAAATCTTAATCCATTAAACCGTTCTGCAGGCTTTTCTCTTTCACTTACAGCCAAACCTCCAAATAGCAGTAAGAAAGTATTCTTCGAAGCCAGATGATCTGAGTTTTTAGTTTTTGGTTTTTAGTTGGCGTACCGATTATGCGGAGCAACTAAAAACTCCAAACTATAAACTAAAAAACTCCTGCTATTTTCGCAGCTCAACTAAAGTTTATGAAGATCGCTTTGATCGGTTATGGCAAAATGGGTAAAGCCATTGAGGAAATTGCAGTGGCAAAAGGTCATGAAGTAGTGTTGAAGATAGATATGGATAACCAACATGAGTTTACAGCTGAGCATCTTTCTAAAGCTGATGTTGCTATTGAATTCACCGGACCACATTCAGCGGTTGACAATCTAAAAAAAATCTTCGATGCCGGAACTCCAGTTGTTTCAGGTTCTACCGGTTGGTTGGAAAGATGGGATGAAATAAAAAGTTACTGCGAAAGCAAAAACGGAGCATTCATCTATGCCAGCAATTTCAGCATTGGCGTGAATCTGTTCTTTGAGCTGAATACTTACCTGGCAAAGCTCATGAGCAATCATCCCCACTACGAAGCTTCAATGGAAGAGATACATCATACCCAAAAGAAAGATGCTCCAAGCGGAACTGCTATCACCTTGGCTGAGCAGGTTTTACTGCACATCAAATCAAAATCACATTGGGTAAACCAGGAAACAGGTAAAGCCGAAGACCTGCTGATCACCAGTAAAAGAATTGATCCGGCTCCCGGAACTCACTCAATAAAATACCACTCAGTGATTGACGATATCGAAATCATCCACACAGCTCACAGTCGTGTCGGTTTTGCTGGTGGTGCGGTTGCAGCTGCTGAGTTCCTGTCTGGTAAAAAAGGTATTTATACCATGAAAGACGTACTGGGACTTTGATCATAAAAACCTGATAAAATCCAACACAATTTGTTCATTAATAAAGACGTGTGTATCAACTAAGGTCTTATTTTTGATGATAGCTTCCGATATGAGAAAAATAGAGCTGGAAATAGTTGCTTTGTCGCATAGTATCACACAAACTCATTCATACGCAGTGGTTTTAGGTGAGGTGAACGGTCTTAGAAGACTGCCAATCGTCATCGGTGGATTTGAAGCTCAGGCTATTGCCGTGGCTTTGGAAAGAATGCAACCAAGCCGACCGTTGACGCATGATCTGATGAAGAATTTCATGAACGCTTACGCTGTTGACTTGCAGGAAATTGTGATCAACGATCTCCAGGAAGGTATTTTCTACTCAAAACTTGTTTGTACAACAGAGAATGATACAGTTGAAATCGACAGTCGTACCAGCGATGCACTTGCTTTAGCTGTACGTTTTGGCTGCCCTATTTATACTTACGACCACATTTTAGAAAGTGCCGGCATCTTGATGGAAGACACTGAAAAAGGTAAAAAGAAAAAGAAAGGTGATAAAGCAACCGTGGAATCTGACGAAGGTGATATGGGTGCTATGACTTTAGAAGACCTTCAAAAAGCACTCGAAGAAGCTGTAGAAATAGAAGATTATATTAAAGCAAGTGCGATAAAGAAAGAGCTAGATCGGAGGAAGTAATAATTTGCTGATATGCTAATGATAACAGCCTCTGTTTTTCATGGCATCGTCAGTGGAGCCTGTCCTGAGCTTGTCGAAGGATCACTCACTTGTACGTTCTGAATTTTGTTGAACTGATCAAACCGCATCGTAATTTCAAATCTCAACATCAAATTTCAAATTTGATTTCCTTCCCCAACTGCAAGATCAATCTCGGACTCAACATCATCGCTAAACGAGCAGATGGTTTTCATGATCTTGAAACTGTCTTCTATCCTATCGCTATAAAAGATGTGCTGGAAATAGTACAGCAGCAGCATGAAACGACTGATTTAGAATTCGCCAGTTCGGGTTTACAGATAGACGGAGATACCGGCGACAACCTTTGTATAAAAGCTTATCGTCTGCTAAAGAAAGATTTCCCTCAACTTCCTGCAATAAAAATGCACCTGCACAAATCCATTCCAATGGGAGCCGGACTTGGTGGAGGAAGTGCTGATGGAGCTTTTACTTTGAAACTGCTCAACCAGAAGTTCAAACTCAACTTATCAAACGATCAACTAATCAATTACTCACTCCAGCTCGGAAGTGATTGTCCGTTCTTCATCTTAAACCAACCTTGTTATGCAGAAGGCAGAGGCGAAAAACTTCAGCCAATCAATCTTGATCTTTCGGCTTACCAGTTTCTCATCATCAATCCCGGAATTCACATCAACACAGGTTGGGCTTTTTCGCAGATACAGCCAAAGAAGCCTGCTCAAACTGTAAAAGAGATCATTAACCAACCAATCGAAACCTGGGAATCAGAATTAATGAACGATTTTGAAGAGCCAGTCTTCCAATCTCATCCAGAGATCAAAGCCATTAAAGAAAATCTGTATGCTCAAGGTGGTGTATATGCATCCATGACTGGCAGCGGAAGTACAGTCTTCGGCATTTTTAAAAAAGCTAGAGATCTTTCAGCATTATCCTATCCATCATACAAAGTCTTTATAGCTTAATTGTTTGTCACTGATTACACGAATTTCCACAGATTAATCCGTGAGAATCTGTGCAATCCGTGGCTATCTTCCGATATTCGCCGTTAGTGATATCCCCCGAAACCATACAACAGATCACCGGCAGAATCGACATCATTGATGTGGTTGGTGAATTCGTGAAACTGAAACGCCGAGGAGCCAATTACCTAGGGCTTTGTCCTTTCCACAACGAGAAAACACCGTCTTTTACTGTTTCGCCGGCAAAAGAGATTTACAAATGTTTCGGCTGTGGTAAAAGTGGCAATACCATCAGTTTTTTGATGGAAGCTGAAAAATACAGCTACGTTGATGCTTTAAAATGGCTAGCAAATCGCTACGGAATTGAAGTAGAAGAAACATTTTCCTCTCCTGAAGTTCGTCAACAGCAACTCACAGCAGATTCACTTTTTGCCATCAACAATTTTGCACAAAAGTTCCTGAGCGATCAACTTACAGAAACCGATCATGGTCATGTGGGTTTATCATACCTGAAAGATGCGAGAGGTTATAGAGATGAAACAATCAATAAATTTCAACTCGGCTATAATCCGGAAGCAAGAGACACATTTGCAAAAGCTGCAATTGAGCACCAATTCAATCCTGAGTTGCTGGTAAAGTCGGGTTTGGTAGTAAATAGAAACGATGAGTTGCTTGATAACTATCGTGGACGTATCATCTTCCCCATTCATAACAACACAGGAAAGATCATTGGCTTTGGAGCAAGGATCATTGCTAAGAACGATAGAGCTCCTAAATACATCAATACACCGGAGAACGAATTATACATCAAGAGCAAAATTCTATACGGTTCTTATTTTGCTCGTCACGCCATAGATAAAAATGATGAATGTTTGTTGGTGGAAGGTTATACCGATGTCATCAGCTTACATCAAAACGGAATTGAAAATGTAGTTGCCAGTGGTGGAACATCACTCACCACCGATCAGCTTCGAATCATAAAAAAATACACGAATAACTTAACCATCATCTACGATGGAGATGCTGCAGGTATAAAAGCTGCCCTTCGTGGTTTGGATATGGCTTTGGAAGAAAGCCTGAACGTAAAACTTGTGCTGATTCCGGATAAGGAAGATCCTGACAGCTATGTAAACAAAGTTGGACCCACTGCTTTCCAGCAATTCATTGCCGATAACAAGAAAGACTTTATTCTTTTTCAGCTGGAAGTGATGCTGAAAGAAGTTGGAAATGATGTTGCCAGGAAGAACGAAGTAGTTAACCAGGTAGCTGAAACACTCAGTAAGATCAACAAGGCTGAAGACTTCACCAAGCAGCAGGATTACATTCGTCAATGTTCTTCTATCTTGAAGATCGATGAAAGTGGCTTGACTACACTCGTCAATAAGTACAAAAGAGATAAGATCGCTTCAGACGAAAAGAAGCTACCGTTTGAAGAAGCCAATCATCATCTTCCGCAGCAAACTGAAACAGATGTTGCATACGACCTGCTACACCAGGATGAAGCTCAGGAAAGAAGTGTGATCCGTGTGTTATTAGATTATGGTTTGAAGCCGTGGGATGAGCAGCAAACAAATGCTGAGTACATCTGGCATGAGTTGGAGAATTTTACTTTCGATAATGCGGAATTGGAAAAGATTTACAACCTCTACTACAATCTCTATCAACAAGGAGAAAAGCCAACTTCAAAATCACTGTTATATACAGAAGATCAATCCATCAGGGATCTTGTTATTTCTATCACCATGTTTCCTCATGAACTCAGCCATCGCTGGGATGATGTGATGGAGAACATGCACATCTTAAACAGAGACACCAGCAAGCAGGATGTTTTTGCCAGTGTGAACTACTTCAAGCTGAGAAAACTGAAGAAAATGTTCGATCAGAATCAAAAGGATTTGGAAGCTGCAACAGACTTCAAAGAGCAGATGAAACTAATGGACATTCACAAGCAGTTAAAGCAGCTTGAGATTGATTTAACGAGGCAGATCGGATCAGTAATTATCAAATAAAAAATGCTTCCACTTTTCAGAAGAAGCATTCAATATTATAGTACTCTGATTATTTAGCTAAGGGAGTGAGTTTACCGGCTAATAGCCTTTCGGTAGCCGTCTCAGCTCTTCTTTTCCTTGTTTCAGCTCTTTTGGCAGCTGCAATCCAGGTAACATACTCTTCCTGATGGTTGATAGGTAAAGAAGTATAAAAATCCTTTGCCTTACTATGTTTTAGGAAAAATGTTTCCAATTCAGCCGGAGGCGAAACCAGCGTCTTTTCAAAATCGTGGTCGTTACCTTCTACAGGCTTTTCAGAGAAAGAGCGGCCTTTAGTGGGTAAGCTCTCCGTTTTCTGGAAACGCATTGCTGTCCAAACATGATCCAAAGTAACCTGCCTAACTCCTTCGTAACCAGCACTTGAAAGTGCATCCCAATTACAGTCACGGCTAAGATCACTAACGATCTTACTAGTGGCTTTTGGGTGGGCTATCCACAGCTTGCTTTCGCTATGCATTGCCGGAAGCACTTCTTTCATAATGTTGCATAACTGATTCACATTCACAGCGAAAACCAAAGCAAAATCTACTTTTTTAGACTTCAGTAAAGGAGTTACGTTCTTTGAATACGATAGTTTGGCAAACTGTTTCTCGATAGAGGAGGGCAAGCCCTGAATTAACAGGTTCTTTTCTTCCTTGAATTGTAATTTGTCGAAAATGCTTTCTGATACAGACATCCTAAAAAGAAATTTAGGTGATTATAATGAGGGTGCAAAAGTACAGCATATAGGGGCTTTATGCAAGAAAAAGTCCCACAAACACAGTATTTGCAGGACTTTTTAACCTTACATGTGATAATTGCTATCCCAGCTTCGGCTTCCATAGGATCGTTCCTTTGAGCTACTTTGGAGATATAAATACTTCGTAATGAGCATCTAAACCCCGGCTTACTTTATAGGACGATAATAATTTTTAATCGTTTCCTCCATTATAGAGTTCAATTGGCTGATTCTTTTATCTTCTGCAGGGTGAGTACTCAGAAACTCAGGTGGACGATTTCCTCCACTTGCAGCCTTCATTCTCTGCCACAGTCCCACTGCTTCTCTAGGATTATAACCAGCTAATGCCATATATCTTAAGCCAAGCTTGTCAGCTTCCAACTCCTGATTACGGCTGTGAGGCAAGGCATAACCAACCTGTGAACCGATACCATATACATTATTGAATAAAGCTTGAGTTTCCTGGCTACGGTTAGAAAGTGCAACACCCAAGGCAACTCCACCTAATTGCTGAACTAAACCCTGACTCATCCTTTCGCTGCCATGTTTAGCAATAGCATGGGCAACTTCATGACCAACTACTGCAGCTAAAGCCGCCTCATTCTGAGTAACAGGTAAAATTCCCGTGTACACTACGATTTTGCCACCTGGCATACACCATGCATTGGCATCCTGATTATTGATTAAGTTGTATTCCCATTGATAGCCAGACAGTTCAGCTCCTAACTTTTGCTGATTATAATAATTTGTAACAGCTGTAGCAATACGACTACCTACTCTCCTTACCATTTCGGCATCACGACTTGAGTTTGGGTTTACCGCCTTATTCTCATTTAAAAATTGAGCATATTGTTGTTTTGCCATACCCTGCAGTTCTGATTCTGAAACAAGGCTTAATTGACGTCTACCTGTTATTGGATTCTGGCTACAAGCCAAAGCAACCACACAGATGATCAATGCCCCCAAAAATGATTTCATGCCCATATTGTTTGTTCTTTAGTATAATAGAAATTCAATATTTATACCAAGAAGGGAAGAAGTACGAAGTAAGAGGTACTAAGTACGATGGCAGAATGCATTAAAAGTTTATAGAAAGCATCACATGCAGGGATACTCAGACGTACTTCCTACTTTTTACCTCGTACTTAATGTGTTGATTCAACGATGGAACGTACAAGTGAGTGACACAATAGGTGATGCCAAAAAATACTAAAGCTGGTTAAAAAAATCCTACTGTTGTTTTCTTTGCCTGCGGCGATCTCTATGTTTGAGAATAGGTACTTTGCTCTCCTCTCCACGAAGCAAACGACCGATGTTCTTTTGGTGAGTGAGTACAACTAAAAGGGCTACAACGATGGCAAAAAGCCTGTAAAGGGTTTCCTTTTCGTTGAAGATATATAGAATGAATACGGCAAAAGCGATGCTTGCCAGGATAGAACTAAGTGATACAAAACGAGTTGTGTACAAACACAGCAGAAAAACACCCACACAGCAAGCTGCAACAAGTGGCTGAATAGCGATCACCATTCCGAAAACAGTGGCTACACCTTTACCACCTCTGAAATCTGCCCAAATAGGGAAAATGTGCCCGACAACAGCAGCCAAACCAAGTCCGATCATGAAATTGGTTCGCTCCCACTCGTTGTGCATATAATAAGGGAGAAGAATATAGAGAGAAGTTGCAGCAACACCTTTAAGCACATCACCTACCATTACGATGGTGCCCCATTTCTTTCCGAGAACCCTGAAAGTGTTGGTGGCTCCAGCGTTTCCGCTGCCGTAATCACGAATATCAACTCCGAAGAAGTATTTACTTATCCAGACGGAAGTTGGGATCGATCCAATCAGATATGCCGCAATAATTAATACTACTTCGTTCATTGTGGTTGGTGAGTTGGGAGAGCAAATATAGGGATGGAAGGCTAAAAGTAATGATAAGATAACATGAGTTTCATCATAGCTTAATTAGTACATCTTATTGCAATCCAGCCGCTTCGGTGTAAAGTGTGGATGTTTTTTAGTTGAAATGCTTCAATTTGTTGAATGATTGGCAGTTCATCTTCTGACAATAATCCACTGAGCAGCAACGTCCCACCTGCATTAAGGTTTTGAGCCAGACATTGAATGTTATCTTCTATGATGTTTCGGTTAATGTTTGCCAGGATGATGTCGAACTGCTGCAAGACATTGGCGGTATCACCTTTCATTAATGTGATCTTGCTACAATCGTTTGTCTCGAGGTTTTCAGTTGCATTTTCAATGCACCAGTCGTCGTAATCAACTGCAAGCACTTCGGAGGCGCCGAGTTTTTCAGCCAGGATGGCGAGAATTCCGGTTCCGGTACCAAAGTCAAAAACGGTTTTGCCCGAGAAATCGAGTGACTGCATTTCTTTCATCATCATCCATGTGGTAGCATGGTGACCAGTGCCAAAACTCATTTTTGGAGTGATGATGATCTCGTGTTGTACATTTTCTATCGGCTGATGAAATTCTGCCCTCACTCCTACAAAATCATCAACCGTTATCGGTTCAAAGTTCGATTCCCATACCTGGTTCCAGTTCTGATCTTCTATGGTATTGAGTTTATAAACGATCTGGTGATTGCCCAGAATTGACTTAAGTAACCCTTCATGAAAATCTGGTTCGTTGATGTAGGCTTTGAAGATCTCTTCCTCCTCCACAAAGCCATAATAACCTTCGGCAGCAAGTTGAGCAATGAGCATTTCCTGCAACTCGCTGTTTCGGATGTGTATGGTTACTTCAACGTATTTCATTCATAATTGCTTTACAAAAAAGGTGCTACAGGTAGGTTAGCTATTGAAGAAGCTTTTAGCATCTTCTTCAAGCTTTAGATGTGATTTTCTAAGGAAGATCATCAAAAAGCTCATGTAGATTATTATTGCAACAAGAAAAACTACTCTAAGAGTTTTATACCACTCAGGTAAAGGATAGGAAAGAAAGTTAGGAAGCAACATGAAAGCTGCTATAAACACATACAAGAAAATAAAACGCTGGGATCTGATACTTACCGCTAGTACTTTCACTTGATCTTCACTTAACTCAACCGTTTGCAGATTGCTTGAAAAGAAACTGACTTTACATTGAATACTATGGACACCTTGTGGTAGCACAAATTCGTCGGAAGAACCATTTTTAATAAAGCCAGCATTTTTTCCATCTATCCATACATCGAAGCTTCGCATAGAGCTGAAAATAGATGATCCTCTATTGATAATGATCTTTGCCATACTACAAATTAAACAATCCTTTATTAAGTAATTGTAAGGTCTGCTTTTTAGCTGAGCCAGGAACAAGCAAAGAAATGTTATGTCGGCTGCCACCATAGCTCACCATTCTTACCGGAACATCTTTGATTGATTCGAATAGATTAGCCAGTATTTCCTGAGTTTCTGCTATTTCATTTCCAACAATTGAAACGATGGTTTGATCTGAGTCAATTTCAACTGATCCAAATGCTTCCAATTCTTTTAGGATATCAGCCAGGTGAGCATCATTATCTATCGTCACAGAAACGGCCACTTCAGAGGTGGTGATCATGTCAATTGAAGTTCTGTACTTCTCAAACACTTCAAACACCTTTCTAAGAAAACCGTAAGCCAGTAACATTCGGCTGCTACGAATGTTAACTGCAATAATGCCATCTTTTGCAGCAACGGCTTTTACGCCAACGCTACCTGCAGATTCCTGGATGGTTGTACCTGCATCTTCAGGAGCCATTGTGTTCAATAACTTCACCGGAACATTATACATCTGTGCCGGCCAGATAGAGGCAGGGTGAAGGATCTTCGCTCCGAAATAAGCTAACTCGGCAGCTTCATCAAAGCTGAGTTGTTCAATAGCCACTGTTTTGTCAACGATACGAGGATCATTGTTGTGCATACCGTTGATGTCTGTCCATATTTCACAAACGCTGGCATTTATGGCAGCTGCAATGAGTGAAGCACTATAATCGCTTCCGCCACGTTTCAGGTTGTCCACCTCACCTCTTGCATTACGGCAGATATAACCCTGTGTAACGAATATCTGTACGTCTTTATGCTGATCCAGTATCTGCTTCAGCTTGTAGCTGATCTCTTTTACCTGTGGTTCATCATAAGCATCAATGCTCATAAAGTCAAGAGCAGGTAACAGAATATGATTTTTCCCTTGTTCGGTGAGATAGACCGAAAACAGTTTAGTACTCATCAACTCACCTTGAGCAAGAATGTCTTTGTTCAGGGCTTCACTCCAGGAAATTTTCAGGATGATGTTCAAGAATTCGAAATGTTCGTCAACCACCTTGTTGGCTGATGTTCTTGCCTCGACAGTTCGAACAAGCCCAGGAATAAAATCTCTGTAATGTGCTTCCAGTTTATCGATATTGTGTTTTGCTGCCTGTTTATCAAATCCTGCAAGGTTGTTACTGATCTCTACCAGGGTATTTGTAGTACCGCTGAGAGCAGAAAGCACTACGATCTTTGGCTCATCATCTTTTTGAATCAGTTCTGCCACCTGGTGCATTCTCTCCGGCTTGCCAACACTCGTACCGCCAAACTTCATGATTTTCATCGCTGCTCAATTTTGAGGTGCAAAAGTAAGGGTGTGAGAGGTTGAATGTTAGGTTTTTTATGGTATCGTTTGCAGCAAGTTTGTGTTTAAGTTTGTGTTTAAGTTTGAAAGATATTACTGATTCAATTGCCATTGGTAACAACTATATAAAAAATTTTGTGTTGCTGACTACAATGCGTCTGTTTGGTCTACCCTTATGCACCAATAAGAAACCGCTAAGTGGAGACCGCTATAATGAAAAGAAAAACTGCACATACGACTTGTATTGTTTGCAGATGTGATATGGTTTAAACTTATCCGACTTAAAAAAGAATTTAAATATAAAATTTAACGAAACTTGAATTGCTGGGACTCTATTTTTGGAAGATAAAAATCTGTAACTATGAAAAAAACCATTTTAAACTTATTCGTTCTTTCCAGTGTATTATTGTTTTCCTGCAAAAAGGACAACGATTCTTCGTCTACAACTACAACCCAATTAGCAGCTACTGTTTCAACTGGAAGTTGGCGTATCACTTATTATTGGGACAGCAATCATGAGGAAACTAGTAATTTTAGTAACTATAGCTTTGTGTTCAATTCAAATGGTACAGTTACTGCAAGCAAAGCTGCAAGTACAGTTACGGGTAACTGGTCAACAAGAAATGATGACAGCAAAGTAAAACTTGTACTTTCTTTTTCTGCACCTGCTGACTTTTTAGAAATCTCAGACGACTGGCATACTATTGAAAGAACTGACACCAAAATCAGGCTTCAAGATATAAGTGGGGGTAATGGAGGAACCGACTATTTAACCTTCGAAAGAATATAAGAGGAGAAAAATTTTAAACCTATTCAGGACAATACACTCCTACCGCCAAACTTCATGATTTTCATTACTGCTCAATTTTGAGGTGAAAAAGTAGGGTTAGATGTAAGGTATTTTATGGTATCGTTTGCAGCAACCTTAAATTCACGTTTGTTTAAGAATTTATTGATTTAATTGCCCTCAAACCAAAACTGCATGCGAAAATCTTTGGTACTGTTTACCATAATAACTATGTTTTGCTTTAAAGTTTCTGCTCAAAATGAGAAACTGAAAGTTTTCCTTGATTGTACCCGTTCCTGGCTCTGCGATTTTGATTACGTAAGAACAGAAATGAAATTCGTAGAGTTTGTAAGAGATCGTTTTCAAAGTGATGTTCATGTGCTGGTGAACATTCAAAGTAGCAGTACAGGTGGGCAACAAAACGAAATGAATTTTCTTGGTCAGGGAAAGTATGCAGGATTATCGGACACCCTTAGCTTCTTCAATAATCCAACTTTAACCGATGATGATAAGCGAAAGCAACTAGTACAATACCTGAAACTTGGACTGATTCGTTTTATTGCTAAGAAAGGTGGTGGCAAAGACCTTGATATTAGCTACAAGGGAAGTGATGAGGCTAAGACTGAAGCACCAAAGGCAATAGATAAATGGAACTATTGGGTTTACCAGTTTGGAAGTAGCGGAAGTTGGAGTGGTAGTAAGAATTACAAGTCCTCATCTTACTACGGCTATTTTAATGCTGATAGAGAAACGGAAGATCTGAAAGTGAATTTCTATGCTTCTGCCGATCAGAATAAGCAAAGCTTTGCAGATGAAAATGGTGGAGAATCGCAGTTCAAGATGCAGAATTACAATTCGGGATTACAGATAGCAAAAAGTGTCGATCAACATTGGTCGTATGGGTTCAATGCAGCTTACCAGAATACGATCTTCAGTAACATCAAAGCTGGTTTTACTTTTAAGCCGAAGATAGAATACAGCATTTTCCCTTATTCCAAGTTCAACTCTTCCAGGATCGTGTTGCAATACATGATCGGTGGAGTGCACAACAATTACTACGATACTACAGTTTACTTCAAAACTTCAGAATGGCAGTGGCAGCAATCGTTGAACCTCATCACATCATTCACCAAACCATGGGGAAGTGTGAATATTGGCATTTTCTATTCTAATTACCTGGAAGATTTCAAGCTGAACAATGTATTCTTCAACGGAGCAGTTAGCTGGAGGATAACCACAGGTCTCAACTTTGGTATTTATGGTAACTATGGATTGATTCATGACCAGATCGCTTTGCGAAAAGGCAATTTTACAAGAGACCAGCTTTTAGTTAGAACAAGAGAATTACAATCCAGTTATGATTATGGTTTAGGTGTTGGTTTCAGCTACCGTTTTGGTTCGATCAGGAATAGTATTGTGAATCCAAGGTTTAAGGGATTGAACTATTCGGTGAGTTTTTAAACTACTGAATATATGATTGTTTCACAATGAAGGCCTCTGTATCAACCTGTATGTGTGTGAGTCAAAAGATTTAGCTAAGATTGAAAGCCCGTTAGACAAGCTGGATTGGTAGTTGCGTTTTAAGGAGTAGACGGTTGCGTTTTAAAAAGTAAAGTTTTCTATCTACCCCAAAAAAAGCAGCAATAAAATATTTGTAATCAATATATATTGATTTAGTTTATTGCGTATATTAGAGTGTTGGGCGCAATACCATACTCCAAACCTCTAATTGACATATGGCGAAACGAACCTCTAACTCCACTCCTGAAAAGGAACCGACCTATTTAACAAAATCAAAATCCCAGTTTAAGACAGAACTCGAAGACAGGATACAAATTGGCGAGGATATTCTGAAGAAGAATATTCAAAACATGCAAGACTACGAGGAACTATCTGATGAATATTCCTCATGGCATGACTACAATTTAGAGCTATTAAAACAATCATTTAATGACCCATATAACGAATACCGTAAACACTATAGCGATGTAGCATCTTTTTCGACGGGTATGTTTCTTGGAGGTCGGACACGTGCTGATGAGGTCAAAGACTTTGTCGATAAGTTTAATGCTAAAGTTGACAACCTAAAAAAACTGCTAAAAAAAATAGATTTGCTTAGATCCTCTGAAGCAGAACCTTCAGCTTCAGATAAACAGGTTAATAAATTCGACCAATCTCAGGTTTTTATAGTTCATGGACATGACGACCTAGCAAAAGTTGAAACGGCAATGTCAGCTTCCCTTTTTTTCGGGCCACTCAAAAGTATAATTTTCAGCTTATCATTTGAGCCTTGATGACTTTATCCACTAAATGGCTCTCTTCAATTTTAGAAGGATTTTCATTCGCCATTTGTGGATAAAGCTTCTGTTTATGTACTGGTCTGTTGTAATTATTTTCAGCAAAAACCTTTGGAGCTTTATATCCTAAAGATTTGTGCGGTCTTTCATTGTTGTAATCCATCATCCATTCTTCTGTTTTTTCTCTGACCTCTGTAAGAGATGTAAATACATAAGCGTTTAGCAGCTCTTTTCTGATATTGCCATTGCATCGTTCTACATATCCGTTTTGCATTGGTTTGCCTGGTTGTATAAATACAAGGGTGATCTTATTTTGCTTACACCACTGATCTAACTTGTGTGAGATGAACTCTGGTCCATTATCTACACGGATGATTTGTGGCAATCCTCTGAACTCTTTTAAATATTCCAATACTCGTATTACTCTTAATGTCGGCAATGAGAGATCTGCTTCTATATGCAATAACTCTCGGTTGTAATCATCTACAATATTCAGCAGCCTGTACTTTCTTCCATCCCAAAGGGCATCACTCATAAAATCTATACTCCATACTTCATTCTTCACCTCCGGTTGATACAAAGCCTGCTTTACTCTTGCAGGCAATCTCTTTTTACTTCTTCTGCGGATGTTTAACTGAAGAAGGGTGTATACTCTATAAACCCGTTTGTGATTCCAGATGAAGCCCTTGTTTCTGATGCGGTAATAGCTTTGCCAAAACCCAATAGCGGGATGTTTGGTAACTAAGCCGTTGAGCTCATCTATTACAGCATCATCCTGCTTTGGCTTAGGTTGATACTGAACCCTGCTTCTTTGCAGCCCTACTGTTGTACAAGCCTGCCGTTGACTGATTCCATGTTCGTTCATCATGTGATCTGCCAGGCTGCGTTTATCGTCAGGCTCTACAGCTTTTTTGCCACAGCATCTTTTAAAGCTTCGTGAACTAAACTCAAGTTGGCATACATCCGTTTGAGCCGGGCATTCTCTTCTTCCAATTCCTTCATCTTTTTAAGTTCTGCTACTTCCATACCTCCATAACGTTGTCGCCACTTATAGAATGAAGCTGTGGTTATGCCTAATTCCCTGCAGATATCTTCTGCCTTACGACCATTCTCATGTTCCTGGATGGCCTTTACAATCTGGGTTTCTGTGAATCTTGTCTTTCTCATATTTACCATTTAAAATTAATGACTTTGTCAATTTTTAAATGGCTGAAATTCGGGGAAGCTGACAGCAAGGTTTATCGAGAATTTGGATTTTAAGCCAATCATTTTGCATGAGCAAGCAAGTTCTGGACAAACCATAATCGAAAAGATCGAAAGCTATTCCAACGTCGGATTTGGTGTTGTCCTTTATACTCCTTGTGACATTGGTGCTAAAAAAGGAAATGAAACTAAGCTAAGACATAGAGCAAGACAAAACGTTGTTTTCTAACATGGGTTTCTAATAGGGAAAATTGGAAGAAAGAATGTTGCTGCCTTGGTTAAAGGTGACGTGGAAACTCCGAATGACATTTCGGGAGTTGTTTATATATCGATGGACAAAGACTGGAAATTGGAATTGGCAAAGGAATTACGAAATAGCGGCTATCCGGTTGACATGAATAAAGTAATATAACTGCACCCAACAGAGTATTGCCAAAAGCGGGTCTGACATTAGTAAACATGAACATCTGTTTCGCTTATCAGCTTTAGCTTCAGGGTGACCGGCTTCGCTCGGTCATTTTGGGTCATTGAGCTGTAATAATTCTATTTAACTTTAGTTAGCTGAACGTTATAAAATAACCCGTCCTGGGCAATAACTCTATGTTAGCTAAAAATCTAAATCGAATAAAAGAAGTTGCCTAGTGTACTTCTTTTCCTCCTTCGTCGGAAATTCAGTATAACCCTAAGTATAAATTCAGCTCCCAAAAGTTACGAACGATAAAGTGATTGCGACGCAACAAACGATGCCATGAAAAACTTCAGCTGGTATTAAACATTTGATTACCTAGATTTTAGGTATAAAATATGTAGTCTCTTGCCCATGAATTCAATGGGATTAGCAACTGTTCTTAATGATAAGCTGCACTGGTATAAGGATGCAATAATTTATGAGCTGCACATCAAAGCATTTTTTGATAGTGATGGTGATGGAATTGGGGATTTTGGTGGACTGTTGCAAAAACTGGATTACCTGCAGGAACTTGGCGTTACAGCCGTTTGGGTGTTACCGTTCTATCCTTCTCCGCTGAGAGATGATGGCTATGATATTGCTGATTATTACACGATCAATCCACGATATGGAAATATTGAGCAGTTCAAGCAGTTCTTAGATGAAGCTCATAAACGTAACCTGAAAGTGATCACCGAACTGGTGGTAAACCATACAAGTGATCAGCATCCGTGGTTTCAAAGAGCCAGGAGAGCACCGAAAGGTTCACCTGAACGTGAGTATTATGTGTGGAGTGATGATCCAACGAAGTACAAAGACGTACGTATCATTTTCCAGGATTTTGAAGCCAGTAACTGGACCTGGGATCCGATAGCTGAACAATATTTCTGGCATCGTTTCTTTCACCATCAGCCAGATCTGAACTACGATAGCCAGGAAGTTCAGGAAGAGATCATCAAAGTGCTTGACTATTGGTGTGCAATGGGTGTTGATGGTTTCAGGTTAGATGCTGTGCCATATTTATTTGAACGTGAAGGAACAAACGGAGAGAACCTCCCTGAAACACATGAATACTTAAAAAGACTAAGGAGACA
>JANPIB010000172.1:0-9909 GCA_031424775.1 Chitinophagales bacterium
ACCAATTTGCTCTTTAGGTTGCTGGCTTTATTCTTATGAATAATTCCTCTTTTCGCCAGTTTGTCGATCATTGAAATAACATTTGGCAAACCATCACCATAGGCTGCACCTTCAGTAGTTTTCAAATCACGAATCGCATTACGTGTAGTTTTGCCATAGTAACGGTTACGATCTCTGCGTTTTGCCGCTTGTCTCACATCTTTTTTGGTAGCCTTATGATTTGCCATTATTTCCTTTTTTTCAGGACGGCAAAGGTAAGGGTCTGCAACTAAAATGTAAAATTTTGAAGGAAAAAAGTCTGGACTTAAGAGATTTTTATGGTTTAGCCCAGCTGAATTGCTACTATTTAGCTTCGCTTGCGTCGCACTCTTGTACTTTTTTATCGCTATTCATCATAAATGAACAACAGAGGCACGGAGAACACAAGGTAACACGGAGTTCTCTGTGATTCTCCGTGTCGTTGTGTCTCTGTGGTTCAAAAGATGCACAATGATATGCAGATAAAGTGCTTGCGACGCAAGGGACGTTGCTATAAAACTCAGCAGCTGGTATTAAAAATCGCCTTAAACTGCCGATATTTGCCACCCATCTAGCAACAACCGAATAATGAAGGATTTCTCATACATTACCAACTCTCATCCGTCGTTCGTTGAAAACCTGTACCGTGAATACGTCAGCAACCCACAAAGTGTTGATCCTGAACTTAAAAAGTTCTTCGAGGGCTTTGATTTTGCTGTGTCAACACTCAACGGAAGTGTTTCTTCAACCTCAAAGCCAGCCGAAACCAAAGTTTTAACCGGGAACGTTGACCTGAACAAAGAATTTGGTGTTTACCAGTTGATCTCGGCTTATAGAAAGAAAGCTCACCTGGTAGCTAAAACCAATCCGATCCGTCCAAGAAAAGACAGAAAAGCAAACCTTGATCTTCCATTTTTTGGTCTCAGCGATGCTGACCTGAACACAACCTTTGAGTCAGGGAAGTTTATCGGTTTAGCTGGTGCTACTTTAAAAGATATCGTTGATAAACTGCATAAGATATATGCGTCATCCGTTGGTGTGGAATACACTTACATCAACGATTCAGAGAGATGTGGCTGGCTTGAAAAAGCTGTGGAAGAAAAAATCCCTGCTATTGTTTCTTTAGAACAGAAAAAGAGAATTCTTGAGAAACTGAACCAGGGCGTGATCTTCGAAAAATTCCTTCATACAAAATATATCGGTCAAAAAAGATTCTCGCTGGAAGGTGGTGAAACTGCTATCGCAGCATTGGATGCAATTATAAACACAGCTGCCAATAACGATGTGCAGGAAGTGGTGATTGGTATGGCTCACAGAGGTCGGTTGAATGTACTTGCAAATGTGCTTGGCAAAACTTATGAGCAAATTTTCAGTGAGTTTGAAGGAAGTGCTGTTGATACAACAATGGGTAGTGGTGATGTTAAATACCACATGGGTTTTGGTGCTGAAATAGATACTCACGATGGTAAAAGGATTCATTTGAAGTTATCGCCTAACCCTTCTCATCTTGAAGCTGTAGATCCTGTGGTTCTTGGTTTTGCAAGAGCCAAGGCTGATGTGTTGTACAATAAAGATTACGATAAAGTGTTACCAATACTCATCCACGGAGATGCATCTGTTGCAGGTCAGGGTATCGTGTACGAGATCGTGCAGATGAGTATGTTGAAGGGTTATTACACAGGTGGAACAATTCATTTGGTGATCAATAACCAGATCGGCTTTACAACAGACTTTGATGATGCAAGAAGTGCCGACTACTGTACTTCTGTTGCTGCAATGATACAAGCTCCTGTGCTACATGTAAATGGTGACGATGCTGAAGCAATGGTGAAAGCCGTTGAAATAGCCACAGAGTACAGACAGAAATACAACTCAGATATTTTCATAGATATGTTGTGTTACCGTCGTCATGGTCATAACGAAGGTGATGATCCGAAGTACACACAGCCGAAGTTGTATAGCTTAATTGATAAGCATCCAAATCCAAGAGAAGTTTACACCCAATTCCTGATAGAAAATGGTGAGTCTGATGCAAGAGATCTTGCAAAGGATATGGAGAAAAAATTCTGGAACGATCTGCAGGAAAGGTTAGATGAGATCAAGCAAAACCCGCTTCCATATAAATATCAGCAGCCTGAAGAGTGGTGGAGGAGTTTAAGAAAAGCTATTGCTGAAGACTTTGATCGTTCACCTGTAACCGCTATCACAGCAGATGAAGTAAAGCGTTTGTTCAATCACATCATGAAATGGCCGGAAGGATTTCAGCCATTGAAGAAGGTGGAGAAACTCCTGAATGATAAAGTGAAGCTGTTTGAAACGGAGAATAAGATTGATTGGGCTACAGGTGAATTACTTGCTTATGCATCACTTTTGTCTGAAGGTAATGTTGTAAGAATGAGTGGTCAGGATGTGAAGAGAGGAACCTTCAGCCATCGTCATGCTGTGATTTATGATGAGAATACCAACAAAGGTTATAACAGGTTAAAAGGATTGGGAGAGAATAGCAGCAGCAAAATGCTAATCTATAATTCCCTGTTAAGTGAATATGCCGTGCTAGGTTTTGAGTATGGCTACTCTATGGCTAATCCACAAGCGTTGGTGTTGTGGGAAGCTCAGTTTGGAGACTTTGCTAATGGTGCTCAAACAATCATTGATCAGTTTATTGCAGCCGGAGAGCAAAAGTGGAATAGAATGAATGGTGTTACGATGTTGCTGCCTCATGGTTACGAAGGTCAAGGTCCTGAACACAGCAGTGCTAGGATGGAACGCTTTTTACAAATGAGTGCTGAATTAAATATGGTGGTGGCAAACATCACAACTTCAGCTAACTTATTTCATGTGTTGAGAAGACAATTGGCTTGGCCGTTTAGAAAGCCGTTGATCATTTTTACCCCGAAAGCGAATCTGCGTTATGCAGGAACCTACAGTCCGTTAAGTGATTTCTCTGAAGGCGGTTTCAAAGAAGTGATTGATGATGCTACTGTTGAATCCGCTGCCGGGATAACCAAAGTATTGTTCTGTAGTGGTAAGATAGCCTTCGAACTTGCTGAAAGAAAGCAGAAAGAAGGTAAGAATGATGTTGCTGTTGTTCGGGTAGAGCAATTATATCCTTTACCTGAAAAACAACTAAACGAACTTTACAAGAAGTACAGCAAGGCAACATGGTTCTGGGTTCAGGAAGAACCACTGAACATGGGTGCTGCAGGTTTCTTGCAAATGAATCTTAAAAATATCAATTACGGAGTGATCAGCAGGCACATGAGTGCTTCAACTGCTACGGGATATTCTAAAGTTCATGCACAGGAGCAGAAGGAGATTATTGATACAGCGTTTAGTATTTAGAAGTTTATAGTTTTTGGTTTTTAGTTTGGCGATTAAAGTTGCGTATCCAACTAAAGACTAGAAACTAAAAACTGTTCAATAGAATTGTTACAGTACAAGTGAGTGACACAACAGGTGGCGATTAAAGTTATAAAGCCGACTAACATAAACAGTACACAATTATGATCGAGATAAAAGTTCCTACGGTTGGAGAATCAATTTCTGAGGTTACACTTTTAAAATGGGTAAAGAAAGATGGTGATTATGTTGACCGTGATGAAGTGATCGCTGAACTGGAAAGCGAAAAAGCCACTTTTGAAGTAAATGCCGAACAAGCTGGTGTGTTGAAAACCTTAGCGAAGGAAGGTGATACCATTAACATTGGAAATGTGTTGGCTAGCATTGATGAAACTGCAGTAAAGCCAGGTGCACAGCCACAAGCTGCAAGTGAAATGGCAGAAGTGAAAAGTGAAGCTGCTGAAAAGCCAGCATCAAGCAACCAGCAACCAGCATCAAGCCCGGCTCCAGTTACTTCAGTTTCAAATGATATTAAAGCAACACCTGTTGCCAGTGCAATTATTGCCGATAAAAAAGTTGATCCTACTGCTATCACTCCAAGTGGTGCTGGTGGAAAGATCATGAAACATGATGTGCTGGAAGCTTTATCAAATCCTGGTAAGAAGGCATTTGAAGGTCAACAGTTGTTTAGCAGAAACGAGAGAAGAGAGAAGATGAGTAATCTTCGTAAAACCATTAGCAGAAGATTGGTTGAAGCAAAGAATACAACAGCAATGCTCACCACTTTCAACGAAGTGGACATGAGTGCTATCATGAATATTCGTAAGCTCTATAAAGAGTCATTCACCAAAGCTCATGGTGTGAACATCGGCTTTATGAGCTTCTTTGCAAAGGCTTGTTCGATTGCTTTGAGTGAATGGCCTGCTGTGAATGCATATTTGGATAGTGATGAGTTGATCTATCATGATTATACGGATATCTCCATTGCTGTAAGTACTCCAAGAGGACTTACGGTTCCTGTGATCAGGAATGTTGAAAGCCTGAGCATGGCTGATATTGAAAAGAAAGTGGTAGAACTTGCAGGTAAAGCAAGAGACAGCAAACTAACTGCTGAAGACCTGCAGGGCGGAACTTTTACAATTACAAACGGTGGTGTGTTTGGAAGTTTGATGAGCACACCGATCATCAACATACCGCAAAGTGCCATTTTGGGAATGCACAAGATCCAGGAAAGACCGATGGTAGAGAATGGTCAGGTTGTGGTTAAACCAATGATGTACTTAGCTTTAAGCTATGACCATAGAGTTATTGATGGTAGAGAAAGCGTAAGCTTCCTTGTTAGGGTTAAGGAACTATTGGAAAAACCTGAGTTACTTCTTTTTGGAAAAGATCCGGTTAAGACACTATTAGAGCTCTGATTTTCGTTAATTTAGGTAACCAAAAACCTGCTTTATGCAATCTTTACGTTTGCTGATCTGCTTTACTTTATTGCTAACTATTGTTTCTTGTCAGAAAGAAATTGATTGGGGCACTACACCATCAACTGGTACAGGAAGTGGAGGTTCTGGAGGTGGAACAGGAAATCTGTTAGTTAAGGTAGTTGCGAAACAAGGAGCAGATTCTACTGTAGAAACTTTCGGATATAACTCAGCGAATAAACTGATCTCACATAACAATATTGGTAAGTCTGGTGGTGTTTCCACAGATCAGAAGGAAACGTTTACCAGGGATGCTCAAAACCGGATCGTTCAGATTAGAAATATAACTGTCGTTCCTACCTTACCAGGTTTTCCATTAGGCGGCACAATAGATACAACTTACACGAATGTTTTTTATAATGGAACTGATACTAAAATACTCTGCACCAAAACTACCAGTAAACAATTTGGTATCGTTTACGAAGACAGTGTTGCGTATGTATATTCAGGATCAAATGTAGTTAGAACAAAACTCTTCATAAAGGTGCCTTTTATTGGATATGCACCAAATGGTGAAACGGCATATACTTATGATAGCAATGGTAATCTTACAAATGTGAAAGAGTACGGTGTTGGCGTTACGACGGTGGATCTCGAAAGAAAATATACTTATGACACTAAAGTTTCTCCAATAGTTTTAGGACCTGATGCAGTGCTTATTTCACAGGAAGGTTTATCAGGTTCAAACAATGCCATTTCATCTCAGATGATCGACTATGTATCAGGAGCTGGGAATCTTACATCAACCACAGTGATTACCTATCGAACTAATAACACACCTGCAAGTGCTACAGGCACAGTTTTGCAGGGAGGTGTATCAACAACAGGAACAGCTACTTATTACTATCAATAAAAAATCAATAAAAATTTCGGAGCCGTTGATCACTCAACGGCTTTTATTTTTGCTTAATGTCTTTCGCCAACCGATATATCGAAACTGTAGAAAAGATCATCATTTCGTATGATGGCAGTTTGCCTTTGCAGCACTACTTAAAGAAATTCTTTGCTGCGGATAAAAAGTATGGGTCTAAAGATCGTAAAGCTATCTCTCATGCTTGTTATTGCTATTTCAGGTTGGGGCAACTTAAAACTGATTCAATTAACTCAAGGATTAAGCTTGGCATTTTCTTGTGTACGGATGAACCTGGAATATGGAGTAAGATTTTTGAAGAAAACTGGATAGCAAACTGGAACTCAGATAGCGAGGTAAGATTGCAATTTGCTGCTGAAACTCTCAACTTGCAGGAAATGTTTCCAGTGCAGGAAGATCTTAGCTCACATTTGAATAAAGAGGCTTTTATTTTATCTCACCTTATTCAACCTGATCTTCACATCAGGTTCAGACCTCGCAGAAAAGAAAAAGTAATTAGGCAATTAGATGAAGCTAAACTTCTATTTAGTATAGTTGGTGAAAACTGCATTGTTCTGCCAAACGGAAGTAAGATTGATGAACTACTTCAACTGAATAAAGATGTTATTGTGCAGGATCTTTCATCTCAAAGAATAGCTGAGTTCTTTTCGCTCATCAACCAACAGAACTCCGTAAAAATTTGGGATTGCTGTGCTGCAAGTGGAGGTAAATCCATATTAGCGGTTGATTATTTAAAGAATGTTGAACTCACAGTTTCTGACGTTCGACCTTCTATCATTCAAAACCTGAAGAAGCGATTCGCAGAAGCTGGTATAAAGAATTACAATTCGTTTGTGGCTGACCTTACTGTCCACCGTCAACCTTCAACTGTCAACTATGACTTAGTTATCTGTGATGCACCTTGTTCAGGTTCCGGAACATGGAGCCGAACTCCTGAGCAACTTACTTTCTTCACAAAAGAAAAGATCTGTTATTATTCTGAGCTGCAAAAAAAGATCGTTTCTAATGTGATTTCTGCTGTTTCCCATAACGGATATCTTCTCTACATTACTTGCTCAGTATTTAAACGGGAGAATGAAGACGTGGTAGAATTTATCCTTGCAAATTCAAATCTGCAATTGGTAAAGATGGAGTACCTCATCGGCTACAATAAAAAAGCAGATACCATGTTTGCTGCTTTGTTTACTGCTTCAAAACCCTGATCGTTTGCTTTTCTGAAGCTCCTATGTATTGTACTAAGTACACACCTCGTGTAAGATTGAACGCATTTGAAAAGGAGAACTGGTAAATCGAATTCTGAATAACAGTGCTTTCAATTTTATCTACCACTCTACCCATTATGTCAATCAATCGTAAACTGATCTTCCCAGATTCAGGAGCTTTCATACTAACCTGGAGTTTGTTTGAATTATTGAATGGTACAGGAGTTGCTTTCAAAAATCCGTTGGCGAATGTTGCTGATCTTTTTTGATCAAGAATTTGATAAGCTAATCTCATGTTAGGCAATCCATAACCTGTTCTGTCGTTTGGGTTATTATAATTCTGGCAGCTTCTGTAAACTGCATCTAAGATCTGCATGTTATTAAATTCAGGAAATGCCTGCCACAAACATGCAATCAATCCTGCAATATTAGGATTGGCGTATGATGTTCCATTACCTGTTGTTGTGTTACTGCCGAAGCCTGCCAATACGGTTGCAACACCAACAGAAGCAATATTCGGCTTCACTTTGCCGGGATAGCCATAACTCGTAAAGCTTGCAACAGCTCCTGTCTGGTTTACTGCACCAACTGCACACACACTATCAGCATCAGCAGGAAAAACAAGATACTTCCAGCCATTTGTTCCTTCATTGCCTGCACTATTCATTACGATCATTCCTTTTTTTGCTGCAACCGTTGCACCTTGTGTAACCATTGTTGCATTCTTATAAAACTGGCTATAAGTATGATTAAAAGCTGGATCGTCGAAGGTGTTGTACCCTAAAGACGAAGAGATCATATCAGCTCCTGTGCTATCTGAAAATTCAGCACCCACAACCCAGTTATGTTCTTCAATCGGAAATTCGCTTGCTACATTTTCTGTTCTTATCAGCCAGTAGTTTGCTTTTGGTGCAGTGCCAACCATTTTGCCGGGATAATTTGCAGCCATTGTACTCAGGCAAAACATTCCGTGGCTATCGTCTTCGTTAACGCTGTTGTCAAAAGCAACAAAGTCTCTCTCACCAAGCACTTGTCCGTTATTACGAATGCTGTCAAAGAAAGGAATGGTTTTGTAAGAACTGAATCCGGCATCCTGTACGCTTATCATCATTCCCTGACCACTAAAACCCAGATTGTGCAGGTACTCACCTTCGTGAATGTGTACTTGGTTGTAGCTGTTGCCATAACTAAAAAGATCAGCCTGGTTACGTTGAGCTAAAGTGAATGGGGGAGAAGGTTGAACAGCTTCATTAAATCTTGTTGGTGCAACACCTGGTCTGTAACCAACACCTTGTGCCGACTTTACAAAAGGTAAAGCAAGAATTTTATTAATCGTTGGCTGATCATTGCATTGAATAAGTATTTGGTTCAGCCACTTGCTTTTGCTAAGAAGAGTAACAGGTCCTTTGGAAAGAACACTATCAATATATCTTGTAACGATCGGCAGGTCAAAACTGTCAACTGCTATACTGTAACGATTACGCCGACTAATAGCTCTTGCAGAGAGATACTGCGAAGGATTACTGATGCTGAAAGGATTCGTGCCTTTATTAGTGAACTGAATGATGAGCTTAGGATATTGTGCTTTTGCTTCAGCAAAAAAGAAGAATAAGATTATTCCGAGTATAGCTTGCTTCATCCAGTGTGGTTTTCAGGCTAAAGTTACTGGATTTTAGTTGTAGGAAACCAGCTGTAGTGCTTGTAGCATCGTTCCTTGTGTCACTCACTTGTACAGCAGATCATGATTCGTCAGGGCCCATTACTTATAATTCACCAGGTTCAACCTTATTCCATAGCTACCATCCTCCCACGACCATGTACCTGAATTGAAGTTCCAGGTCTTATGAAGAAAATCTTTGTAGATCAATCCAACCCCCTTAGCATAAACCTCTATCGAATAATCCGATTGAAAATATTGGCTTGGATTGAATGAACTGGCAGGTGGTACTTCATTTACCTGTAAAACACTAATGGTAGTGTCGAACTTTCCTTTTCTAACGGTAAATGGTAATCCTACATCCTGGTAAGTATAATCCCACTCATCCATATACTTCAAAACTGAACTACCACTTTTGGTATCAATAAAACTGTTGCCTTTCCAGGAAAACCCTTCTGTGATCGGCTCACGAAGAACAATATATCGCAGGTTGTTATTCTGATATTCTACCCAACGTTTACTATTGTCAAAACTGGCAACGTAGGTAGCAATATACCTCCATGGTTGAGCTTGAAAAGTATCCGTGATATAGCGGAAAATGCGGAAGCTGGTTCTTCCTTGTGCATCGTTGTACTGAGATTCAACACTGTCTTTCGCCAGGTAATATTTTGTAACCAATGAAGTCCCGAAATTGGTTGGAACGATCGAGTCCATCCTGTAGGTGTAAGTCTTACCCACTTTCAATGAATAATAATCAGTAAGAGCAGGGTAGGTGAGCACCTCTTTTTCTTTACAGGCAAATACCACAACAGTCATCAACACTAAAAGGGAAACGATCAATCGCATGGTATGAAGATAAGAAATTGAAGTAAGCGGTAAGATGTATGAGGTAGGAAAAAAGACATAGTGGTGAGTTCCGACTTCTTACATCTTACTTCCGACTTCTGAAATAAGGCTTCCCTTTTGAATAATTCCACCACCAATCACCTGGTCATCTTCATAAAAAACAGCACTTTGACCTGGAGCGATGCTTTTAACATTCTCATAAAACCGAACCTTAATTCCACCATCGGCAGAATAGAGATTACTTAGAGAGCCCCTGTCTTTATATCGAATCTTGGTTATGGCTTCCATTCCATCAGTAATGCCATCGTACTTAACCCAGTTGATCTTGCCAACCATCATATCATTTTGATCAAGGTCAGATTCATCACCCAAAACAACCGTATTTGTTTCAGGATCAATCGCTGTAACGTAAGCTGGCTTGCCAAAAGCAATATCCAAACCTTTTCTTTGACCGATCGTATAGAACGGATATCCTTTATGCTGTCCCAACTTCTTTCC
>JANPIB010000173.1:0-21439 GCA_031424775.1 Chitinophagales bacterium
GTGTTTAAAAGAATTGAATCCCGCTTATGGCGGGATTTTTTTATTTACGTCCTCTCATTTTGCCTATGAGCCAGATCACCAGAACCACGATCAGCACTATTACGATCACACCTGTCCACATACCGGCTTTAAAAATTCCGCAAACCACTTCACAAGAACTTGCTGTGACCATGATCATCATTAGCATTGCCAGCACGGGTAAATTGATACTTTTCATCGCTTCTTTTTTCTGAAGCATCTCAAAAGCTTTGCCAACAGTTTAGTAGAAGTTTGGGAAACAATCTGTTGTAGTACTATTTGGCTTCTGTTGCGTCGCACTCTTGTGCTGAGGAACCTTGCTCAACAATTTACCGCTAGCCTGGAGACTATAAAATCTCTTCCAATTCCTTTAGATGTGTAATAACATGGGTCGGCTTAATATTCGAATGAAGCGGCAGGTTCAGATGGTTCACATAGATCGTATCTAAACCTGCATTTATACCTCCTTGAATGTCGGCATCAAGGTTGTCACCGATCATGATGCTATCGTCAGAACAAGTCTTGCATCTTCCCAGGGCAAAATCGAAAATCTCTTTGTTAGGTTTTAAGCTGTTAGAAACTTCTGAGGTAATTACTTCTACAAAAAAGTGGGTGAGCTGAGCATTTTCAAGCTTGCTGCGTTGTGTTATATCAAATCCATTGGTGATGAGGTGAAGTTGATACCCTTTGTTCTTCAGGTAAGTAAGTATCTCAATTGTGTACGGAAACAGGTTGTTCTTTAGCGGCAATCTTTCAAGGAACTGTACACTCAAGGCTTTGGAGAGCTGCTCATCTGCCAGTTTAAAATCCAGTAAAGCCAGCCACATACGTTTCCATTTCAGCTCTTCCTGTTTAATAGTGCCTTTGGTGAACTTATCCCAAAGTCGGACGTTGTGGTAGCTGTATCGTTCAAAGAATTGGTCAAAGTTGGGAATACCTTTTTGCGACAGATCGTTTAGTTCGTACAGCTCCTGCAATGTAGCTTTTGCATTGGCTTCAAAATCCCAGAGTGTATGATCAAGGTCGAAAAAAAGATGTTTGTATTTCATGGAGAGACGAATGTACGAGTTAAGCGTTTGCCACGGATTACACGGATTTACACAGATTAGTAAAAAGGATTCTATTAGTTTAATTGATGAGAATATCCGTGGTAATCTGTGGAATCCGTGGCAAAAAAGATCAGATGTAGTTACTTCGTAATAGAAATCTTATTTCATGAATATTGTTATCACCGGAGCATCGAGAGGTATCGGATCGGCTATTGCTGAAAGATTTGCAGCTGAAGGAAATACACTCATCCTTTGTGCAAGAAACCAGGTAAAGCTAAACAGCTTTGCTGAGGAGCTGCAACAAAAATCAGCAGCAAAAGTGCTTACCTATGCTGCTGATCTTTCAAAAAAAGAAGAAGCTATTGCTTTTGGTAACTGGTGTTTGGAGAAATGTCTTCCAGATGTTTTGATAAACAATGCCGGAAGTTTTGTTCCTGGCTGTATTCACGATGAAGCTGATGGCAATTTAGAACAGATGATCGAAGTAAACCTGTACAGTGCATATCATCTAACCAGGGTTTTAGTACCTAAGATGATCGAAAGAAAAGCTGGTCACATTTTCAATATGTGTTCTATCGCTTCGCTAAAAGCTTACGAAAACGGAGGTTCGTACAGCATCAGCAAATTTGCTTTAGCTGGATTTTCGAGGAACCTTAGAGAAGAGTTGAAGCCGCACAACATAAAAGTGACTTCAGTTTATCCCGGAGCTGTTTATACTGATTCTTGGAGTGGCAGTGGTGTTGCTCCTGAACGTATCATGGAATCGAAAGATATTGCTGAGATGATCTATGCTGCTGCACATTTGTCGCTCCAGGCTTGTGTTGAAGATATTGTGTTGAGACCGCAGTTGGGAGATCTCTAGAAATGTGCTGATTTGCAAATTTGCAGATGTGCAAAAACAGCTGCGTAATGTTCTGAACGTACAAGTGAGTGACACAAGTAAACCTAAATAGTAGCAACCCACCTGGCTAAATAAAATCCTACCAAATCATTCCCATCACTGGTTTATCTTCGCCACATGGACGAATTACTGCAACAGATCAATGGCTATAAGCAGGAAGTGGAGGGCTTTTCAACAACCAATACTGAGGAGTTAGAGCAGTTCAGGATCAAATTCCTTGGTACAAAGGGTATTGTGAAAGCCGTGATGGGTGAAATGAAGAATGTACCCAATGAAAAGAAAAAAGAGTTTGGGCAAATTCTAAACGAGTTTAAACAATCAGTTGAAGCTAAATACGATTCGCTGAAAGAATCTGGTGATGCTACTGAAGAAACCGATAATTATGATTGGACTTTACCCGGTACTCCTACAGCTGTTGGAACTCGACATCCTTTATCTATCGTAAGAAACCGAATCGTTTCAATATTCCAAAGATTGGGTTTTGCATTAGCTGAAGGACCGGAGATAGAAGACGACTGGCACAACTTCGGCTCAATGAATTTGCCTGAAGATCATCCTGCCAGAGATATGCAGGATACGTTCTACATAAACACCAATCCTGACTGGCTTTTACGTACACACACTAGCAGCGTACAGGCAAGAGTGATGGAAAAACAAAAACCACCAATCAGAATTATTTGTCCGGGAAGGGTGTACAGAAACGAAACAATAAGTGCAAGAGCTCACTGCTTTTTTCACCAGGTTGAAGGTTTGTACATAGATGAAAATGTAAGCTTCGCTGATCTGAAACAAACACTTTACTTCTTTGTTCAGGAAATGTTTGGTAAGGATGTGAAGGTGAGATTTCGCCCGTCTTATTTTCCTTTTACTGAGCCAAGTGCCGAAATGGATATCAGTTGCCTGATCTGTGAAGGTGAAGGTTGCAGCGTTTGTAAACACACCGGATGGGTGGAAATTTTGGGTAGCGGTATGGTGCATCCGAAAGTGCTTGAGAACTTCGGGATAGACAGTACGAAATACACCGGTTTTGCTTTTGGAATGGGAATAGAACGTATCTGCCAGCTGAAATACAGGGTAAACGACCTTAGATTGTATTCACAGAACGATATCAGGTTCCTTAAACAGTTTACCGGTGCTGTTTAGGTGTAGATAATTTGATCAAAATCAGTATAACAGGTAAGCCTCACATCAGTGGGGCTTTCTTACATTTGCCCGAGTTCAAAACAACTGCAAATGAATAAGCTGAGTAACCTTGCTGAGACATTAATTGGTTCTGAGATCGTTCGTTTGGGTAATGCTATAAACGAAAGGATCAGGCAGGGCGAAAAGATATACAACTACACGATTGGTGATTTTGATCCATCTATATTTCCAATTCCACAAAGATTAGAAGAGCTGATCATTGAGTCTTACAAAGAGCATAACACGAATTATCCTCCGGCAGATGGTGTACTTGATCTTAGAAAAGCGGTAACGGCATTCATTAAAGAATGGGAAGGCTTGGATTACAGTACTGATGAAATTTTAATCGCTGCAGGTGGTCGTCCTCTCATTTACACTTTATTCAAAACTTTGGTTGATAAAGGTGACAAAGTGATCTATCCTGTTCCATCATGGAATAATAACCACTACATCCACCTTACTGATGGGCAACATTGTGTGATAGAAGCTACACCGGAGAATAACTTCATGCCTACGGTAGAAGATATTGCACCTTGCTTAAGTGGAGCAACACTGCTGTGCTTATGTTCACCTCAGAACCCTACAGGAACAACTTTAGGTAAAGAGCAATTGGAAAGCATCTGTGATCTTGTTTTGGATGAGAATAGACGACGTGACGAAAGAGAGAAGAAGTTATACGTGATGTTCGATCAAATGTATTGGACACTCACTTACGGTGAAACACAACATTACAATCCGGTAGAACTAAGACCAGAGATGAAAGAGTACACCATCTTTATTGATGGTATCTCTAAATCATTTTCTGCCACAGGTGTGAGAGTTGGCTGGTCGTTAGGTCCTGCTTCTGTTATTACTAAAATGAAAAGCTTCCTTAGCCATATCGGAGCCTGGAGCCCAATGGCTGAGCAAAAAGCTACAGCAAAGTATCTTGGTGAGACAGAGAACATCAGAACTTACTTCACTCATTTCAAATCTGAGTTGAATGAGCGACTGGTGAGATTGTATGAAGGTGTAATGAGCCTGAAAAGCAAAGGTTATGCTGTTGATGCAATCACTCCTAAAGCTGCAATTTATCTTACAATACAATTTGATCTGGCTGGCAAGAAAACAGCTGATGGAAATATATTAGAAGATCAAAGTGCTGTAACAGCTTACCTTTTAGCAGAAGCAGGTTTAGCTATTGTTCCTTTCTATGCTTTTGGTGCAGGAAAGCAAAGCCCATGGTATAGACTTAGCGTTGGTACTTGCAAGAAAGAAGAAATCGACGAAATGTTTGCAAGGCTGGAAACTGCATTAAGCAGGTTGAGCTGAGTCCAGATCAAGATGCTTTGAGTTTACATCTGCTCCGAAGAACAAAGATCCTTTTGTATCAAAATCTGATGGTGAATCGGTCGTGTAAAACGCTTTCGTTCCACCTTTAGAAATTCTCGCTTCCATTTCAGGATGACGCCTTAGGTAATCGGCAAGGCTGTTTGCAACGATCTCACCTTGTGATATGATCGTTGTATCTATTGGTGCATATTCCCTGATCTTATCCATCATCAAAGGATAATGCGTACAAGCCAAAAGAATGGTATCAATATCAGGGGCTGCATCAAGTAAATTCTTAAGATGCTTCTTCACAAAGAAATCAGCTCCCTTGCTATGATGCTCATTATTCTCTATTAACGGAACCCACATCGGACAAGCTTCCTGGTGAACCTTCACATCAGGATAGAACTTGTGAACTTCAATCTCGTACGAACCTGACTGAACCGTTCCTGTAGTGCCTAGTATTCCAATGCTGCGGCTTTCAGTATGGTTACCGATCACTTCTGTTGTAGGACGAATTACACCCAACACCCGATTATCTGGAGCTATCTTTTGAAGATCATTCTGCTGAATCGTTCTCAATGCTTTTGCAGATGCTGTGTTACAAGCAAGCACCACTAACGGACAACCTTGACTAAAGAACCAGCGAACACATTCTAAGGTGTACTCATAAACGGTATCAAAAGAACGATTACCATAAGGTGCTCTTGCATTATCGCCGAGATAGATATAATCGCAGTGCGGAAGTTTTTGAACGATCTCTTTCATGATGGTGAGTCCACCATAACCAGAGTCAAATATTCCTATTGGGCTTTTTGCAGGCATAATCAAAAGTACGAACTACGAAGTTTGAAATATTGAGCCTGTGCTTCATCATTACACATAAAAAAAGTACGAAGCACTTAACGTACTTCGTACTTCAAAGATTATACTAGAAAATATTAGTTCTTCTTTGGTGCTGGCTTAGTACCTGGTTTTGTTGCAGGTGCAGGCTCATCTTGTCCACCACCTAATTCGTCAGGTAACTGGATCTTCAATTCTTTTGCAACAGGAACGAAAAGGTTCTCGATTTTAGTTGCTCCCATTCTCAAAGAGTATTGCTCAAGTGCTTGTGGATTTAGAACAAGTGTATAGTTACCTTTTTGCAATACTTTTTGATAAGCAGTGAATACCGAGTTAGCCATAGGACCAGCTAATTGATTTCTTTTTGCTTCAATTTTTTGCTGAGAATATTGCTGCCAGTAAATCAGGTTGATGGCAACATCATTTCTTTGTCTTTGAATTAGTTCTAATACATTTTTTGGCTTACGTGCAATTGAATCTGCCTTAAACGTGCTATCCAAACGCTTGAATTCTGATTGAAAGAAATCGTATTCAGCTGTAAGTGAGTCTGCTTCAAATATTTTTAACAGCGAGTCTACTCTTCCGTAGCCAGGCATGGCAGTTACCATTGTTTCAAGATCAAAAAAGCCGATTTTAAAAGCGGTTTGAGCTTTTGTCTCGTTTGAGGAAATTAGTAAACCCACCAGAGTTACCACCGTGATCAAAACTTTCTTCATTGTTTGTAGTTATTAAAAATTGAGATTTATGTTATTTAATGCCAAGTTCACGTAAAAGTTCATCACTCTTGTCAAGCTTTGGGTCGGCAAATATAACCGTAATTCCTTCGCTTTTATCGAGGATGAAGTCGTAGCCACGGCTCACAGCCATTCTTTGCACAGCGTTATAAACTTTATCCTGAATTGGTTTTACGAGCTTCTGTCTTTCTTTGAACAGATCTCCTTCGTAACCAAATCTTTTCTTCTGCTGATCTCGAACTTCTTTCTCTTTGTTAAAAAGTTCTGCTTCTCTTTTTTTCTTCAGATCATCGCTCAGCATGTATTGTTCAGCATCGTAATTTTTGTACATCTTGTCTAGCTGAGATTGCATTGTATCTAACTCAGCTTGCCATTGCATGCTCATCTGCTCTAATCTTTTTTCTGCAGCAGTGTACTCAGGCAATTTGTTAAGGATATACTTGGTATCAATAATTGCATACTTCTGTGCAGAAGCAGCAAAGCTGAAAAGCATTAACGTAAATACGGCCAGAAAAAGCTTTTTCATATTAAGAATTTTTGAAAGGCTAGAATTTTTTAATGTTCAATATTGATTAAAAGTACAAGAGTGCGACGCAACGAAAGTTAAATAGTTACACTACAGCTCACCTCAAACATCTCTTTAACTTACTATTCTGGTTCAAAGCCTAACATGAAGGTGAATCTTGCAGCATCCTTCATTTTAGTATTGGCACCTATTCTATCCAAACCAATTCCGTAATCAAATCCAAGCAAACCAAACATTGGTAAAAAGAACCTCATACCCACACCTACTGAACGACGAAGTTTGAATGGATTGTAATCCTTCATGCTATACCAACCATTCGCTGCCTCGAAGAAAGTAAGACCGTAGATCGTACTGCTAGGATTTAGACTGAAAGGATAGCGTAATTCTAAAACGTACTTGTTAAATATGGTAAAATATTGTTGTGCAGCCTGCTGGTCAGGATTAACTCTTGGGTTTGAACTTTCATAAACCGGATAACCACGATGTGCAACAATATCAAAACCAAGCAAAGCGAAGTTGTTACTTAAACCTGCATCGCCTACCTGGAATCTTTCGAAAGGAGAGATATTCAATTTGGTATTGTAACGACCGATGAATCCAGCTTTAATAGCAGCTCTCAAGATCAATTGCTTATTCCTGTCTTCACCACTTGCTCTTGTTAAAGGCACGAACCACTCACCTGTGTACTTCCACTTATGATATTCAACCAACTCATACGGATTTGCTTTGTTCACCCTGTTCGGATCGATCAAAGAATATGGAGGAGTAAATTGCAAGCTCAACAAGAAGTTAGAACCACTTGTAGGGAAAATAGGACTTGGACCTGTAGAGTTACGAGCCAAGGCTAATCTAAAGCTTAGGTTATTTGAAACGCCATTATCAAAACCCGGAAGATTTACCGGATCGATTGAATAGTTCTTCAACTTGTACCTGGTATAGTTAACACCGAATGACAAGCTAAAGAAGTCATCAGGCCATTTCAACTGCTTACCAAGACTAAATGAAATACCGGAGGTCTTGATAAACGAATTATTTGCAGCTGAGCTTGTGTACTTTCCTAAAACCGGATCGTATGCATTTGCAAACTTGGTATCGTACAAGCTAACGGTAAAAGCATTTCTTTTTTTACCACCTAACCACGGCTCAGTAAAAGAGAAGTTGTAAGAACGGAAAGCTCTACCGTTACTCTGAACACGAATACTTAGTTTTTGTCCATCACCTGATGGCAAAGGACTCCAGGCAGACTTTTTCCCGATATTTCTGATAGAAAAATTATTGAATGATACTCCAAGTGTACCTGTTAAACCAATGCCACCACCCCAGCCTGCACTCAGTTCAAGTTGGTCACTGGATTTTTCCTCTAGTTTATAGGTAATGTCAACTGTTCCGTTCTCAGGATCTGGAACTACGTTTGGATCTATTTTTTCAGGATTGAAGAAATTAAGCTGTCCAAGTTCACGTATAGATCTCATCAGATCGCTGCGGCTGAATTTCTCACCTGGAATGGTTCTTAACTCACGACGAACAACGTAATCTTTTGTTTTATCGTTACCTACGATGATAATGTTACGAAGGGTAGCTTGTGATCCTTCAACAATTCTGATTTCGTAGTCGATTGTATCGTTGTATACAGCAGTTTCAACAGGCTCTGCACGAAAGAAGAGGTAACCATCATCCATGTACAATCCGCTGATGTCTCCACCTTCAGGTGAGAGTTGCTTACCCAGCTTCTTGTTCATGGTTTCGAGATTGTAAACATCTCCTTTCTTAATTCCCAAGATCAGGTTCAAAACTGAATCTGAATATTTGGTGTTGCCTTTCCATGCAATGTTTCCAAAGTAATACTTGTTTCCTTCGTTAACCTTGATGCTGATTTTTAAACTAGTCTTTTTGCCGTCATGAATGGTTCTAACACTTGTATCAGCAATTACAGCATCCCTGTAGCCTTGTGAATTATAGAAAGTGATCACCTTATCAAGATCGTCTCTGAACTTTGTTTGATTGTATTTTGCACTTGCAAAAGGTCTGATCTTAATATACGGCTCAAGAAATCTCTTTGTTTTAGTAAAGGTGAGGTAACCGTAATCTTTCCTGTATTGCTCTAATGTATAAGCATTAGAATCTTTCGCAGGATAAAGGGTTAACCTTGATTTCTCCTTGGTGTCTTTCAGTTCCTTTTTAAGCTTTACGGGGTCTATTGTATTACCGGAGAAAGAAATCTGCCCTATCTTAACTTTATCCCCTTTGTTGATGTGAAAAACCAATGATTGGCAATTCTCAGTAGCAACATCGTTTTTGGTTTCTATCCTAACCGTAACATTCTGATAGCTCTTTTCTGAGAAATATTTTTGAATGGCTTCAATCGCCGTCTTCTTCATATTCTCGGTGATCACACGACCTTTTACCATTCCGGTTTTACCAGAAAGATCTTCCTTCTCACTTTTCTTAACCCCGTCAAAATCAAAATTGCAAAGTCTTGGTCTTTCTGTTACAACAATCTCAATATCTATACGGCTGTCTTCATATAATTTGGTGATGTAAATCTCAACGCTGGAGAAATAATTCTGTTTCCAAAGGTTCTGGATGGCTTTAGAGAAATTATCACCGCCAGGTATTACAACTTCATCTCCTTTGCTCAGGTTAGCAATGGAGATAAGCAAAGCCTGGTCAAAGTATTTGTTTCCAGCAATTTTGATCTCGTTTATTCGGTATTTTTTTGGAACCTTTTGGTTGAATATGTCAATCAGATTAGGATCAACTGAGGTTGGATTGGTAGTATCGCTTTGAGCAGCTGCAAGCAGCGATATAGATGAAAAAATAAGTATGGCAACTAAGCGGTAAACTTTCTGCATCAAGGTAGCTATTTGGTTGGTTGTCTTTGCACTCACAATAGGATTTCACCCTCTTGGGAAAAGCGGCAAATTAACGGGATTATTCGAAAACGTTTGTTAAATCAACCCTTTATAAATGCTTAAACTAAGCAAGGGCAGGAGTTGGTGAAACTTGTTCGCTGGTCTTACCAAAACGTCTTTCACGATTCTGGAAATCCAGGATGGCTTCGTAAAGATTGTCTTTACGGAAATCCGGCCAACGGGTATTGGTGAAATAGAGCTCAGCATAAGCCAGTTGAAATAGCAGGAAATTGCTAATGCGATACTCTCCACTTGTCCTGATCATCAGCTCTGGATCAGGAAATTCGCTGGTGGTTAAATAACGCTGAACTGTGTTTTGATCGATGTTTTCAGGGTCGATCTTACCGTCTTTCACGTCTATTGCGATATTTTTTACCGCATTTACCAATTCCCAACGGCTACTGTAACTCAAGGCCATGATCAGGTTCAAGCCTGAGTTTTGGCTGGTCATGTCCAAGGCTTCCTGTAGTTCGTTCCTGGCATATTCAGGCAACATTTCTTTATCACCGATCACATGAAGCCTGATATTATTCTTGTTTAGCATAGATACTTCCTTACGGATTGTATCTACCAAAAGCTCCATCAAACCGTCTACTTCGTTTTTGGGTCTGTCCCAATTCTCTGT
This sequence comes from Chitinophagales bacterium, assembly GCA_031424775.1. Classification (GTDB taxonomy): domain Bacteria; phylum Bacteroidota; class Bacteroidia; order Chitinophagales; family Chitinophagaceae; genus JAEZDC01. The sequence goes on from JANPIB010000173.1 coordinate 10,102, forward strand.
ACTGAAAGCGTATAAAGTAAGATAGCCAATCCCGAGTTCAGCACATCCTTCAACAATATTGCGAACACTTTCTACTCCATGAAAATGACCATAAAGCCTATCCTGACCTTTTTCTTTAGCCCACCTTCCATTCCCATCCATAATGATGGCAATGTGACTTGGCAGTCTTGATTTGTCAACTTTAGATAATAGATCTTCATGCATGGCTTTTCTTCCTCTGGAAGTCAAAGGTAGAAAAATCGTTGTTTAACGATAGCTATTTTAGTGGTATTAATAGCTTGGACAGCGATAAGATTGAATATTAAAGGAAATTCCAACCTGGGCTATCATGTAGCCATCCTTTTGCTTGCTGTTGCCACGTTGTCTTCCCTTGATGCCGATCGGTGTTCCATACTCGTAGCTTCTATCGCTAAGTAGCTGAGCAATAGAAGGATCACCTGTTGGAGTTGCCGAGAAAGCATCAGGAGCATAACTCATGCTCACATCATCCAGGTAATCGGTATTAGTGAAACGATATCCGGCTTCAGCAAAAAAATTCATGCTTGGGCTTAAATTGTATTTGAAGCCGACACTTAGCGGAAAACAAACTGCCATTGGTGAGTAAGGCTTTCTCTCAGGATAATTCACATTTCCCTGACCTTCAGTTCCCAAAGGACGTAAAAAGATCTTTTGCTCTTCTCCGTTCACTGTTAAGTATGCATAAGGATCGTAAGAGAATACGCCAACACCCAAAGAAACGTATGGCGTAAATGAATATCCCTCAACACCAGGATAGAATTTAAAGAAATTGAACTGTCCATGAAGTGACAACTCCCAGATATTCGAGTTAAAGCTCAGATTTCGGATCTTTTGAGCTTCGTTCTTGCCGTAAGCATCAGAGTAGCCAACCTGTGCATAGTTTCCGGCAAGTTTCAACCCAATGTAATTATTGAATTGCTTTGTAAAGAATACTCCGGCAGAAAATTTAGGTCTGCTGGCACTGGCTCTTGTATTAAGATCTCCATAATAATGTGAAGCCCCTAGAGCCACTCCAAATTCACCTGCATGTACATAAGCATCCAGGGTTTGTGCTTTAACTGAAACGGCTAGGAAACACAACACAGGAACAACGATTCTCTTAAGCATGACCAAAATATATTGATTATAAGAACGTCAAATTTCAGGTTTTCTTTTAACTAAAGTGTTAATCGGCGAAAAAATCAGTTTCGTTTATCCAGTCCCCAAGTAAGTTTTGTTCTAAGGGTTGAAAGAAAGCTGTTCTCATTCAAGCGAATAAGGCTAACGGTAAACCGCTCTTTTTTTACGGCTAACTGAATGTTTTTAGCTACAATCTCACGCCTTGCATCCAATGCACAAATAAATTCTTCAGTTCTACCTTCAACTTCAAAGGAGATAATATTACTGTCTGGAACCACGATTGGTCTAACGTTAAGATTATGAGGTGCTACAGGTGTAATTACAAAACTATTCGAATCTGGAAATACGATCGGACCATTACAACTCATATTATAACCTGTTGATCCCGTTGGAGTTGAGACCACCAATCCGTCAGCCCAATAACTGTTCAGAAATTCGCCATTTAAATAGGTATGGATCTTAATCATGGAAGAAGTATCCCTCTTATGGATTGCAAATTCGTTTAAAGCGAACGAAGCATCTCCAAACAACGGAATACTTGCATCGAGATGGATAAGGGTTCTTTTATCTATCAGGTAAGTTCTGTTGGCTAAAGCATCAACTGCTGAAGCAAGATCATCTTTACCAATGCTTGCCAGGAAACCTAGCCTACCAAAATTGATACCCAGCACAGGGATATTCTTATCATGAACGTAAGTAACTGTATCCAACAAAGTTCCATCGCCCCCAAGGCTGATAATGCAGTCCAGGCTTGGATGAAGGTCTTCAGCAGAATTAAATATCTCTGCATTCTCAATATTGAACTGTTCTGCCAAAGGCTGGTAAATAATAACACCAAACCCTTGCTTACCTAATTCATCTATTAATAAATGTAGTTGACTGCCTTGTTCGAGTTCTAATCCACGACTATAAATGGCAACTTTCATTGTGAGCTATTGGTTCCAGAGCAATTTTGCAGGCTAAAGATATGCAGCTGAATGGTGTCATCAGCTGATAAACTAGACCTAGCTCTTTAAAACGGAAAATTGTTGTGGGCTAAGGCTCTAAAAATCACTTCGGGAGTGTATAAATAGCCCTTGTTGGTTCAACTGATTAAAGCTGTACTCGAGGCGAATCACAAAATCGTAGAAGCTTATCACATCTATCCCAACTCCCCAGCTTCTAAGCCATTTATTGGTGATAGCTGAATAATTAGAAGGTTGTTTGTCATAAGCATAACCAAGATCTCCATAAACTTTCAATAAGATGCGGAACGGAATTTTATCGTGTCCCTGAATTACGATCGGTGGTTTTATCTTGAAATTAAGCACCTCTCTTCTTGCTGTAGCTCTGGTTACAAAACCTGCAACTCCGTCTGCAACATAAGCTTCCAAACCTCTCATGTATAAATCTCCATGGCCAAATAAACGCTTATTAAAAAACGGCTGATCAAAAGGAAATTTCAATGTTCCGGTAGCCTGTAGATAAAGCTGTGATTTTTCAGAAACAGGAATCGTGTACGTTGCAGTTGCATTTAATTGCCACATGCTTATGTCTGTGGTAAAACCTCGCTTAATTAAAGAACCGGAGAAGGTAACACCTTTTGTAGGATAAGGAATGTAATCTACGTTGGCGTGATTGATTGCATAGATGATATCCATGAAGGTCACGTTCGTTCTGGAAGAGGGAAAAAAATCAGGATTAAGCTTAAGTACAACAGTATCTACCGTACTATTCGAGTAACTGAATCTTAGAAAGTGTCGTGTTCTGATCTTAGGACGATAGCTTAAGCCAATCTCACCTCTGAAACTCTTGGTAAGAAATTTATCATCCTCTTTATACGGTACCATTTTGTTGCTATCAGTTTTGTAAGCAACTTCTTTGTTTCGTGAGTAATCGAAACCTACATCAAAGCCAAACTTCAGCGATTTATCTGCCGCAGGCTGACTATAACTGAACGATACAAGTTGGCTATAACCAGTAACCAGGTACAGTCGAAGGTTATCATTTCTTCCGCTGAAATTGTTTTGAGAGAACTTCAATCCATAATTCACACGGCTTAGACTATGATTGTAATCTTTCCACCACTCATTAAAGTTCCTTGCAACGATTTTGAAGTAAGGTAAAGGAAACAAATACCATCTTTCCTTTACAGTAACTTTTATGAAAGCAAGATCATCAACCTGCCTGTCGAGTTTTACTTCTACTTCAATAAATAATGCTGTGTTCATCAACTGCTGACGAGCAAGCTCCATTTTTTCAGGTAGTTCACTTAGCAGAATAGCGTTGCCAATTTTGAAAGGAATTTCTCTTTCGATGATGTAAGGCTTAGTCTTTTTATTACCAATAATGTAGATGTCAGCAATGATAACAGGTGTTTTATCATCAAACCTAAAAGAAGCAGAATTTGTGGTAATTGCAGGATCTGCGGCTCCCACAAAGCCAGTATTATTGGATTGAGAATTACCGCTCACTACCCACAAAATATTAATCAACCCCACTAAAAAAAAGCGGTACAGTTTCATCACTTCAGTTAAAAATCGGGTTTAAAAATATTGGAATTCAACTTAATAGAACAAGTTTCCAAAACAACTATTTTGCCAATATGCTTTAAACTGAAACTTGGGCTAAACTTAGAGGTTGAGATAATGCATGAGACTGTTATAGTTATCTTTCAACTCGTTAGTGTATGACTCTTCGCCAAAATAGTAACGTACGTTGAATTCATATCGTTGAAAAGTGGCTACGATGTCAGATATCTCGAACTTATTTACCTTGATGGTAACCAGGATCAGGTTCGTGTCAGGTTCTACAAAAGTGTTCAATTGAGTGATGTAGGCATCGTTTGTTTCTACCAATCTGCTAAGATCGCTGAAAGAAAAATTCCGTTTTTCCATTTCCAGAACGATCAAACCACCAGGTTCTTCTGTACCGGTAAATTTTGCCATTGCTTTCAGCAGATCCATGTTACTGAGTACTGCTGAAACTTCGTTTTCTTTATTAATGATCGGTATAAGGGTGAGGTTATGATCTACACAAAGTTTTACAGCAGTAAGAAAGTGATCATCTTCTTTAACTGAAGCATTGATCAATTCACATTCTAAAGTGGCAAGAATAACATCCTCATCAGCATCAAGCAGTTCATCTTTTGCTATCAAACCCACAAAAATATCATCGTTAGTTACGGGCATGTGCAGCACATCGTAATCATCCATCATTTGTAAAACAAGGTTCACCTTGTCTTCAAGTTTCACCGTAGGGTAATGAGAAGCTATTAACTGTGGTGTTAGCATGTAATTCCTTCCTTAAGATATTAGACAACCAAACTTACACCAATGTTGCAGCAGGTTGTTTTTGCCTGGAAAGAAACTGTTCCAATATGTTGTTAAATTCAGAAGGAACTTCCATCATAGGAGCATGACCACATTTATCAACAAAATAGAGTTCGCTATTAGGAATTAGCCTGTTAAACTCTCGTGCAACAAATGGAGGAGTGATCGTATCATTATTTCCCCAAATAAGCAGTGTAGGTTGTTGGATCTGGTTGAGTTCTTCTCCCAGGTTATTTCGGATAGCACTTTTTGCAAGTGAAATGATCTTAATGACTTTTATACGATTACTTGTGATCTCGAAAACCTCATCTACCAGTTCTTTGGTAGCTGTTTTAGGATCGTAGAAAGTAAGTTCAGTTTTCTTTTGGATATAATCGTAATCACCTCTTTTTGGATAAGTATCTCCCATTCCATTCTCGAAAAGACCGGAGCTGCCCGTTAACGTGAGCGATTTTATCTTTTCAGGATGCTTTAGTACATGTACCAAAGCCACATGTCCCCCTAGCGAATTTCCAAGAAGATGAATATTATTATAACCCCTGTTTTCTATGAACTTGTGTACATATTTGGCAATTCCGCCAACTGTAGTATGAAATATATCAAGCTCAAACAATGGAAGCATTGGTACAATCACCTTATGCGTACGTCTGAAATGTTCGATGAGATCTGCGAAATTACTCAATGCACCAAACAGACCATGCAACAGCATTAGTGGCTCACCTTCTCCCTCTTCTAAATACCTGAATTTTTCTTGTTGTTTAATCTCGTATTGCATTCTTTGATCTTGATGCTAGGCAGTTAGTTTCTTAAAACGAGTTGAATCTCTGCTAAAATAATGGTTTTAATACAAATAAGGTTCCATTTACCTGTCTCAATTTGAATTCACCCTACGTGCCGCTCCATCGAAAAAAGCTTCCAGCTGGCTAAAAAGTCCTTTAAACATAGGTAAGATTGAGCCAATTGCCTCTATAGATTTAGGTCCCCAGGGAGCTATGTATGGATAAATCTTGGAATCGGCGATCGTTTCATCAGTTAATACACCTAGGTTCTTAGCATAAAAAAGTAGAATACTGAAGAAGATAATATACAAGGCAGCATAAAAAACAACGCCACCCAACTTATTCAGCCAACCCAACATAACCATGCTTGCTAAACGTTCAATAAGGTTAGCTCCAAATCGGATCAAAAGCAGCACTACAGCCATCACCAATATAAAAGCAATGAATGGCATCCAGGTAGTTTGGGTTCCGCTTTTGTTTTGCAGCCAAACAGCTACTGATGCCGACATTTTCATAGCGGCAATTAAACCGATAAAAAAAGCAACTAGCGAGAATACAGCAACGATCAATCCTCTGCCGAAGCCTTTGAACACTGCCATCACCATTGCAATACCAAAGAGGAAGTCTATAAACATTATTTCGCCAATAGTTCTTTTACAATTGCAGAGATCACTTTTCCATCAGCTTGTCCTGCAAGTTGCTTCGTAGCAACACCCATAATTTTTCCCATATCCTGCGGACCAGCAGCTCCTGTTTCTGTAATGGCAGCCTGAACTTTCTCTCTGATTTCAGCTTCGCCTAATTGCTTTGGAAGGAATCTTTCAATCACTGCAATCTCTTCTTCCTCCTTCTTTGCCAGGTCTGCACGATTTTGCTGATTATAAATTTCCAGGGAGTCTTTTCTTGACTTCACCAGCTTTTGCAGCAGCTTCAATTCCGTTTCTGTTGAAACAGCTCCATTAGCACCAGGCTCTGTTTTGGCTTTAATAATTTCAGCTTTAATGGCTCTTAATCCTCTCAATAAAGCTTCGTCTTTGTTTTTCATGGCATCTTTCATCTCAGCCATTACTTTTTCTTCTAAGCTCATAAGGTATAGTTTAGGTTAGTTTATTTTCCTTCAGTTGCTTATCTCTGAACTTCTGGTAAAAGGTCTTGGCAAACTCTTTCATATCATTCACCATTTCCTGATCATGAGTGGCTCTACCATAAGTATCTGCCATGGTGATCAAGGTTTGGTAGTAAAAATCTGCCATTTCATCAACCATCATTTCCTTTGTCCAAAGATCAATTCGCAAAGCTGTTTTCTCAGCTCCATCCCAAAGCGACAAGATAAATGCTTTTGCTTTTGAACGATCATCAGTAGGTTCAGATGCTGAGTTCCAAAATATTTCCTGCGGCACTTTCTGCTCATCTAAATGAACGTCAACCGTTATTGTAGATTTTTCCATCTCTTTTTATTAAGGCAGCAAATGTAAGGTTTCAGCAAGGTTTTTATGAGACCAGCTTAAGAACACTGATCAACTCTGGTTGTGTCACTCACTTGTACGTCTGGTTCGTTGCTCAACAGTTTCCTCGATCAGCTTCCACAATTTCTCAGAAGCATTCTTCCAAGAAAATTCATTCGAATGTTTCAACCCTCCTTCAATTAATCTATTTCTAAAATCTTCGTCCTGGTACAGCTTGATCATAGCATTGCTGATGTCTTTTTCATCACCTGCATTTACATACATCACCACTTCAGCACCAACTTCTGGTGCAATAGCAGCACTGGTAATTACAGGTGTACCACATTTCATAGCTTCCAAAACAGGCATGCCGAAAGTTTGGATTTTAGAAGGGTAAACCATAGCATAAGAAGCAGCCATTATTCCCTTCATTTGATCTGGTAGAAGCTTTCCCAGCAAAACCACATCGCTTCTGAATTTGAAGGTGTCGATCTTTTCTTTCAGGTTCGACGGATCTTTATCTATCGCACCAACGATCACGAGTTTCATATTACTCTGTTGCCATTTTTTGAACCACGAGAAAGCTTTTAAGGTAGTGAGCAGGTTTCTTGCAGGATCAAATCCACCCGTAAATAAGAAAAACTCTTTTCCATCTGTGTACTGATCTTTCACAACCTGGTTTTGCTGCCAGTCTGCTGGCTGGTAAATATCTATTGGCGACTGAGAAACTACGGTGATCTGATCTTCAAAAATTTTAAAGCTTTCAAGCACCTGTTGCTTCACCTGTGTTGACACCACAATGATCTGCTCAGGTTTCGCTAAAAGTTGCTGGAAATGTTTCTTTTTGTAAATGGTATTCAGCCACGATCCATCGGAAAGTAATTTTGTGTCTTTCAAACCAATGATCTGCGGAAAATTTGCTTTTGTACATCCTGTTCCATCCAGGCTGATCAGAATATCGGCTTGCTTCTGAACAGCTTTTCTCAACTTGCTATTCAACCAATTGTGCAAAGCCCAAACAGATTTCAAAGGCTTTCCGATCAGCTTGACCTTGCAATTGCTTTCTATTGGAAAATCCAGCGGTATATCAGTAAAAAACAAAAATTCATGTTCAGGATGCTGCTTTGCAAGTTCCATGAACAAATGATATGTCCAATAACCTGCACCCATATGCACATTTGTAAGGCATCGTCCATTTACAGCTACACGCATAAAGCAAAAGTAATTCGCCCTTTTGTAAAGATTAGGCAACTGTTCACATCCTTTTTAGGAAATTGCAGCTCATGAAACGTTATCTCGCAACTTTTCTGCTTATATGTTCGGCCTTAACCGTAGAAGCCAACGATAGTATTCAGGTGAAGATCAATCAATTCAGCTTTTCGGCGAAAGACAGTATTCAGTTTGCCTGCCGTATTCCCAATTATGCATCTCAAGGTTTGGCTGCCATAACATTAAATGTTTGGATACAAGACATTGAAACCAAACAAACCTGGAAATTTCGATATCCTGTATTAAATGGTGAGTCTGATGTTTCCCTTGCTATCGGTGATTCAATCAAACCTGGAAAATATGCGGTGAATTTCATTTTACAGAAAGGACTATTCAAATTGAGAGGTTTGGTAAAAAACCAATACAAAAGCAAATCGCTCAATTATCTGATGATGATAAAAGGGAAAAAAAGTTTTTTCAATTCTGTTGATCTTGGCACCGCTAACAGCTTCAACATTAAGAACGTTTTGTTTGAAGATGAAGCGTTTTTTGTGTTTACTCCACCCGGAAAAGTAAAGCGGAACGATTTATTGATAGACGTTGCAACACCCCTTGATTCTGCTTTTGAACCAATCGCAATTTTCACTCAGCTAATTAATGTTAAGCCTGAGCTGAACAAAGATTCCTCTGACTATAACCCAAAATATACTTTCGATTTTCAGAAGACCTATATCAATACCACACTTCCCGATGTAGTTGTAACCTACAAAGGCAAAAAGAAGATTGAGCAATACGACGAAACCTATTCATCAGGATTATTTAAAGATGATAACGCCAAAGTCTTTGATGGATTGGACAATGATGAGATATCAAGATTCGCAGATATTGAAACTTTTCTTCAGTCTAAAGTGGCGGGTTTAACAATAACCCGATCAGAACTTGGGGAAAGCATTATTCAATGGCGACAGGAGCCTGTGGTGATCTATGTTGACGAGTTCATGATGGAAACAGGAACCATGATTCCCGTAGCACCAACTGATGTTGCGATGATCAAAGTTTACAATCCTCCTGCGTCAGTGAATAGTGGAATTGGTAAATCACCAGATTCACCTTCGATGGGATTTTCCGGAGCTATTGCCATCTATACCAAAAAAGGAAACTTCGATAACAATACCAACCGACGTTTCCGATTTACATTTAAAGGATATACTGCTTTGGAAAGTGTTTGGAAATAAAAAACCTCCCTAAATCCCTCCGAAGGAGGGACTTTGAGACGATGAAATTCTATGCAACTTTATTTTTTTATTACTGTTCTCACTAGGCGTTTCCAAAAACTCGTATTAAACTTCGCTTCCTTCTTCTCCATTTCCTCCCCCTTTGGAGGAGATAGAGGAGGTCAAGCCTCCCTAAATCCCTCCGAAGGAGGGACTTTAAGACTATCACATTCAAAATTTGATTACAAATTGCTACTTTTTGCCGTTGAACTTTCGTCTTGTTTTTTAAAAATTCAAGAGCTAAAAGCCTCCCCTTTGGGGAGGTTTGGAGGGGCTTTCTATTTCTGTTTCTCGGCCCATCCATTCATTTTTCTTTCAGCAACTTCCAAAGGCATAACGCCATCTTTCAAAAACGCATCATGAAAGGATGATATCTTAAACTTGTCTCCCAAATTCTGCTGATATTTTGCTCTCAACTCCTGGATCTTCAAAGCTCCGATCTTATAACTCAATGCCTGTCCAGGAATCGCCATATACCTTTCAATCTCTGCTGTTGCACCTTCTTCACTGATGGCTTCATTCTCCATCATGTATTTGATAGCTTGTTCTCTTGTCATGTTTTTGGTGTGCATAGCAACATCAACCACCAAACGAATGGCACGGTGTATTTCATCACCCAAAGCACCCATGTATTGATAAGGGTCTGTGTACAACCCTAATTCTTTACCCAAACTTTCAGTGTACAAAGCCCAGCCTTCACCAAAAGCTCCGTACCATGCAAAGCGACGAAACTTTGGCAGCTTCTCATTTTCCTGTTGTAATGAAATCTGGTAATGGTGGCCCGGAATAGCTTCATGCAAGAACAAACTTTCAAAACCTGAAGTGGTATTAAACTTTGTTGCATCAATGATTGGTACATAAAAAATACCTGGTCGTTTACCATCGGCAGAACCTTGATTATACTCGGCACTTGCACTTTCAGCACGGAAAGCTTCTGTTTGTCTTACCTCGAAAGGTGTTTTCGGTGTTCTGCCAAACATCTTTTTCAAGTTAGGCTCAATCTTCTTCAAAATTGAATAGAAACTATCAGTGATCTGTTTAGGCTGAGTGAAAGGCATGAATTGTTTGTCGTTCTTCATGAAATCAAATAACGAGTTCAGGTCCTCAAAATACCTTCGTGGAGCACCAGGCTCAGTTCCTTTTCCTAAAACAGTTCGAACACTGTCCATTGCAGCCCTGATACGTTTCACCTCTGCCAATCCTGTTTGGTAAATTTCTTCAGGAGTTTTATCAGTGGTCGTCCAATAACGGATGAGGTAGTTATAATATTTATCACCTCCAGGAACTCCACTTATGCCTGTTGAAGTTCTTGCCTTCGGCAGATATTCATTCTTCAGGAAATCCCTCAGCCTGGTATAAGCCGGAACAAGGCTTTGGCTGATCACTTTGTTGTATTCAGTTCCATATTTGGATGAATCTGCTCCTTTCAATTTTTTCAACGGACCGAAGAAAATATTCTTTGCAGTATCGGTTGTGGTCATAGCATCCATCTGAGGGATCATCTTAGCCACAAGCGATTGTGGAAGCACAAAACCTGAAGCAATACCTTTTCTAAAATAAACGATAGCACTATCTGCCCAAGGCGAAAATGCTGCAGCACGTTTTAACCAGTTATCGTGATCTTTTGATGTTTTGAAAGGTTGGAAACTTTCACCAGCACCAATCTGACCAAGCGTTAATGGCAAACCCCAGAACTGCTGAAAAGGAATATAGTTATCGTGATAGCCTAATGCTTCTACATTCATTTCCATTTCACGTTTGAAGATGTCGTAGCTGATCTGGTCGTTAGCATTCAAGGTTTCACGATCGTACTTTGTAACATAGGTGAGGTACTTGCTATAGAAATCTTTGAGCTTAGTGCGGTAGCTGTCTGTAAAATCAGCGTACAGCTGATCGTTGTACATGGAATCTCCGTTCTGTGTTGCTTCCAATGGATAAAGCTGCATTCGTTCGTTGTAGTACCTGTCGAACAATGCTGTGAGCTCTGTATTGTCTTCTCCAGTTTGATTCTCGTTGGAAAGTTTGCAAGCTGAGATCACAATGATTGGCAGGAGTAGGAATAGTAGTTTCTTCATGTAGTTGAAAGTTGTGAGGATGAAAATAGAAAATGAAACTGGTAGCGGAACAGGAATTTGTATGAATGGTTAGCCAGCTGAAGTGCTTCTGGCATCGTTTGTTGTGTC